>JBKCES010000227.1:0-8558 GCA_046304295.1 Cyanobacteriota bacterium
TGCGAGGATCCCACGCATGGCAAATAACCCAAGAAAGAGGGAAAAATCAGTCCAATCCATATCTAGCTCAATTCCCGAAAGCCTTGCCTAGACTGGCTTTTAAAATACTCAAGATTCCCATGGCAACCTGCGGAATGTAGAATCAAAGCCAATCTATAAGTTTATTTGTGTTATTTGATCTTTTGAGTTTAATCTGGCCGACGCAGTCTAGGACTCAGCGCCGCAGAGGCGCGAGTCTCAACTCTCGCAGTTTAGTGGAGTATTCGTCACGAGTGGGCCATTGATTACGACATGACAAATCTGAGGCGCTCCCCCAGAAGAAAAGCATTCCTCTGGGTTTTTAATGAAAGCGGATACCCAAGAAAATATCGTAGAGAAAACTCCAAAAATTTTTCCCCTGCAACAGACCTAGGGATTGCTCGCACCCTTTTTCATCTAATAGGGGTTTAGCGGCCCAGTAAGCGGGTTGGTAATGGTACCAAGGGATGGAGGGCCAGAGGTGATGAATGAGATGGTAATTCTGCCCGAAAATCATCAGATTTAACACAGGGCTGGGATAAACTCTAGCGTTTTTCCAACGATTGCGTTCCTGGAAAGGACGATGGGGAAGATAATCAAAAAATAAGCCTAGGGCTATACCCACAATCAGCGCCGGCACAAACCAAAAATTCATGATGTAGCCGATAAAGCCGTAGTAAATACCTAGAAAAACAATGCTAAACAGCACTAAGCGACTCAAAAACCATTCCAGTAATTCATATTTTCGCCAGAGACGGCGCCGGAAAAAATAGATTTCGTGATAAAAGAAACGGGCGGCGATCAAGAGCAAAGGCCCGCCGGTGGAAACAAAATGATCCGGGTCGTTTTCAGGATCATTGACATGGGCGTGGTGCTGAAGATGAACCCGGGTAAAGACCGGAAAAGCGAAACCGAGCATCAGGGCGCTCCCGTGACCCAAAATGGCGTTCAACAGCGGGTGACGGTGGGCGGCGTTGTGGGAGGCATCGTGGATCACCGTCCCCGACAGGTGCAGGGCCAGAACATTGGCGCCGAAACAGAGCCAGTCGGGAAACCCCCAGAGCCAGTAGCCCGGAACAGAAAAGCTTACTAGGGTCAGCGCCCCCAAAAACATGAAAAGGTTAGGGTTTAGCCCGCCGTCAGCCTGCAAATATTTCTTGGGGACAGCTTGCAGAGTTGAGGTCATCTGCATTACCGATTTTGACTCCGCTTACGACAAAAAAGTTATCTCTGGTTAGTTTAGAGGATTGAGGGGGATTTTTGGCCATTCCGCGCCGTTTCTGGAAAAGGAGCCGGGAGCACTGGTTCTTGAGATAGATTACGGAACCCCAAGCGATGACGCTCCTTATCCTTTAGACAATGAGCCGTTTTTCTCATTCTAAACTCAAACGGTATAAACGGATACAGTCAGTATCCCCTGAGGAGGGAAGCAGGGCTTGACAATATAGCAGGCCTAAATGGGTGGTGAACGCAATCACGTGATGATCCCCCCCAACACCCCCCGGTCCAAGGGGGGAGCAAATCGGAGCCTGTTCATGATTCACTTAGGCCTGCTATACTTGTCTGCTGATTATTGGGCGAGTTGACGATGGCAACGCTCCGGGTAAAGCGCCAAAACGTATCCTGAGTAACCAAGAAAAATGAGAGCACCTTGTTAATATTTTTTTATATCCATTATGCGTCTCCCCTTCCTGGGACTTTGATCCATGCCCAGCCCAGATCGTAAGCAGAAAATTCTCGATCATTTAAACCGAAGCGTCGAAAAAGCCGCCTACCTTGCGCCGTCCGCCAAAGCCGCCCCTGTTGAAAAACCTGCGGTTCCGGCGCTGGAAATCCCCGCCCCTCCTCCGCCATCCCCTGTCGCGCCCCAACTCACCGCCCAGGAGCGCCGGCGGCAAATTCTGAGTCACGTCCGAGAAAGTAGCGGTAACTTTGGCGATTTTAGCCTCCAATCCCCCGGCGCTAAGACCCAAAAAATGGAGCACATTCGCAAGAGTTTAGGCTAAAGGTTGCGGAACCTCAACGATGCTCTGCCGTCAATAGCTAACAATGTGTGAGGAGAATTAGAAACAGATTAGATCCCAGGCGTCGAAACATCGGCCAGACCTTGGGATCTTTTCTTCGTTCAGCTCATTTTTCTCGCCATCTCTCCCTTTTTCCCACGTCCTTCCCCGATCTAGCGCAATCTCCCGTCCCGGCTCCAGAATTTTGACCAACTCCAGAATCCCCCCAACCCGACCTTTGAGAAAATACTCCCCCGGCTTTTCACCGCCGATATCCAATTGCCCCGTTAAGCGCCGATGATCGGGCGAGAGACGGAGTTGAAAATAAGGATTGGTCAAAGATTGAGAATATTGGGCTAGACGCTTGCCCTGAGGGTCGGTAAAAATAAAACTCTCAGATTCATTCCCCACGGGATCTGCTAAATAAATTTTAACCCGATATCCACTTTCTCCCCGCCAAACAAAATTAGGTTCTGCGCCGAGGGCCAACTGGGCCCAGCCGAGGCACAAAAGGACGCAGGCTAAAACAATAAGAGTTGTTCTCACTTTCCCTAAAGTTAACTTGCGCCGCAAGTCCATCGAAAAACCGCCGGCGCTGGTCTCAGCGGAGAAATGCTCCCCCTCAGTCGGCGCCGGCTCTGCCTGCTTATCGATTAAGCCCCTTTAGCGCCGAGGCACGGAAGCCTCGATGTTGATGTTGAGCGCCGAAACCTTGGGCGTCGGGCTGGCGGAGGGGTTGATGCTCCGAGCCATGGCGAGGAAATTGAGGGGGTCGCCGGTTTTGGGCTTTTTGTCCTGGGGAATAAAACGACGAACTTCGTTTTGCCAGACAATTTGAGGAAAGCCCAACTGACGACGGTGGTAGGCGTCGTAACGGGGAGATTTAAGGTTAAAGGGAATCTCTCCGGCCTCCCGACTGGGCAGATTGCGACGGCGTTGGTAGGGCACCGTGTCGTAGCCAAAGTTGCTTAGATATTCGTCGCTGTTGAGGAGGGTGTCCACAAAGCCCTGAATGCCTTTGGTAGCGACGACAATAGACCAGGCGATTTTTTCCCGCTCGCTGTAAACGTCCCGACCGAGAATTCGTTGCACGCACTGCTCGACAAAGCGGTAGTTGCTGTTTTTCTCGTAGAAGCTACTGCGGAAGGTCTGAGATAGGAGCAGGCCCCGGATAAAGTCCCGCACCGTCAGTTGGCCATTACGCAGTTGGGATTCCAGGATTTTTTCCCGGTCCCACTTGAAGGCGTGGAAAAAGATCTGCCGGTAGGCCGCTTCGATCAAATTGTCCATGTCCGAAGGGGAGAGCTGATTTTCGGTGGTGAAGACGACGGGTTTTTCGTCTCCTCCCACTTCAAAACCGGCGACTCGCACATTTTGACTCTTGGGCGCGTAGGGAATGAGCGGAATAGCCAAGCGTAAACCTCCGTTATCTTAAGTAAAAGCTTTAAACAAGTTATTTTAAATAATAGGGGCGCCGGGGGCGATCCCCGCGCAATGTTACGAATGATTACAAACTTGTCCCTACCTCCCCTCCGCTCCGAATCCCTAAGGGATTTGGCTCTCACCCACCGCTCCCGCAGCGCCGAGTCTAATGCGGGCGTCAATAATGAACGGTTAGAATTTTTGGGCGACGCCGTGCTGGGTTTCACAGTGGCGGATCTCCTTTACCGGCGCTTTCCCCAAAGCTCGGAGGCGGAGTTAACCCGTCTGCGCTCCCAGTTGGTGGAGCAGAGCCAACTCGCCCGCTGGGCGGAGGCCTTGGCTCTCGGTGCTCGACTGCGCCTAGGGAAAGGGGCGGAAAATAACGGCGCTCGCCGGAGCCCCAGCGTTTTGAGCGATGCTTTAGAGGCCTGGATTGGGGCGCTGTTTTGGGAGCAGGGCTTAGAGAGCGCCTACGCTTTTATTGAGCGCCTAGTCAATAGCGTTTTAGACAATCCCCAGGCGCTAGCCCAGCTGGAGGTTACAGCGGAAGGGAAACCCCAACTGGATGTCAAAGGGCGTCTGCAACGGTGGGCGCTGGCCCAGACGGGGGAATTACCGGAGTATCGACTCGCAAGTATGACCGGGCCCGACCACGCCAAGGCTTTTACCTACGAAGTCTGGGTGGGAGGGCGGCGCCTCGGTTGGGGAACCGGATCCCGTAAACAGGAAGCCACGAAGGCCGCGGCCCAGGCGGCGCTAGAGCTGTTGGGTTAGCCAAGGGTCTTGCCCCAAAATTGGGCTTAACTTCTCCTTGTCCCTACTATTGCGTACTGCTACAAGCGCGGCTTTTCTATCTCCGGCTCGCTTTTTTGTTACAATTATTAACTCGTTTTTTCTTGCGCTTTCGCCCCTATGCTCCCCTGCCGCCGCCATGAAAACCGCCGCCCCCTTGCTTTTAGTCGATGGCTACAATATCATCGGTCATTGGACTGACCTCCAATACGTCCGAGACCAGTTTGGACTAGAATTGGCCCGCCAAGAATTGGTGGAGGCGTTGATCAACTACAGCAGTCATCAAGGCTACCAAACTCAGGTGGTCTTCGACGCCCAACTGCGGCGCCAACCCGCCTCGGAAGAGACCCCTTGCCCTCACTTGACGGTTCGCTTCACTGACTGGAGTCAGACTGCGGACACTTATATCGAAAAATACTGCGCCCGTTTTTTCCGTCAGGGCGGCGCTTCCCGCTTAATCGTCGCCACCTCCGACCGCGCCCAACAGTTGACGGTGCTAGGTTATGGCGCCGAGTGGATGTCCGCCCCGTCTCTAGTCCAGGCGATGGCGACCAGCCAGACCCAAGTAAGGAAAGTGCCGAAGAAACAAAACCAACGCCCCGGCACTTCCCTAGCAAGGGGTTTAGACCCCCAGGTGCGGGAAAAATTGCAAAAACTCAGGTTAGGTTAACGTCTCCCTAGCCCGGCGGCCACCCCAGGGCGCGGCCCCCTAGCAAATGAAGATGGAGATGGAAAACGGTCTGTCCTCCCTCGGCGCCGTTGTTGATCACCAATCGGTAGCCTTGCTCTAGACCTAACTCCGCCGCCACCTGTTTAGCGGTTAACATGAGGTGTCCGAGCAACGCCTGATCCTCCGGCGCCGCCGCCGAAATTTGGGGAATGGCCTTTTTGGGAATAATCAGCACATGGGTCGGCGCCTGGGGGTTGACATCTCGAAAGGCCAAACATTGGTCGTCTTCGTAAACGATGTCCGCTGAAATTTCCCGACGGATGATTTTACCAAAAATTGTGTCGTTACTCATGGCGACCCAAGACGGTGAATTTCTCCCATCATACCAGCGGTCAGTGACTAGAGTTATCCGACCGCCGCGGCACTAGACTGGGCGCCCGAGGGCCCCGCCGGTTTGAGGATCGAAAAAGCGGAGCCAAAGCGGATCTAAAGCTAGGCTTAACTTTTGTCCCGGCGTTAAATGGGCTTGGGGAGGAAACCGGGCCTGGATCGTCAGATTCGGCGCTCCCTCTAAAGAAAATAAGACTATTGTTTCATTTCCCAACTGTTCCACCAACTTAGCCTCGGCTCGAAAACTGCCCGCCTCAGCCGCCGCCGTCAACCGGAAATGCTCCGGGCGAACCCCCAGCCAGACCTCCTTCCCCTGGTACGGCGCCAAGAGGGAATGCCAAAGGGACGGCGGAACCACCGTTAAACCGGGATGGGTCAGTTTGTCCGGCGCCTGGACTTTCATCGTCAGAAAATTCATCGGCGGGGAACCGATAAACTCCGCCACAAAACGGTTGGCGGGATTTTGGTACAGCTCTAGGGGTTTGGCCAATTGTTGAAGGGTTCCCTGATTGAGCACGGCGACCCGGTCTCCCATAGTCATGGCTTCCGTTTGGTCGTGGGTGACGTAGAGAGTGGCGACGCCCAGTTGTCGTTGCAGTTGCGCAATTTGGGCGCGGGTCTCGGCCCGGAGTTGGGCGTCTAAATTACTCAGGGGTTCGTCCATCAGAAAAACCTGGGGATTGCGGGCAATAGCCCGACCCAGCGCCACCCGTTGTTTTTGACCGCCGGAGAGTTGTTTGGGATAACGGTCTAACAGACGGTCGATTTGCAGGCGCTCCGCCACTTCTCGCACCTGTTGCTCCAGTTGTCGTTCCCGGGGAGAGCGGTAGCGAAAAGCGGGGGGGAAAAAACCGGTCAGCCCCCGTAGAATTTCCCCCGGTCTCAAGGGATGGCCCCGGCGCCGGAGGCCAAAGGCGATATTGTCCAGAACCGTGAGGTGGGGATAGAGGGCGTAGCTCTGGAAGACCATGGCAATGTCCCGGGCCTTGGGAGGCAAGGCGTTGACCAGTCGGCCGTCAATGTAAATATTGCCAGCACTCAGGGTTTCTAGTCCCGCCACCAGCCGCAGGAGGGTGCTTTTACCGCAACCGGAGGGGCCTACGAGGACGAGGAATTCTCCGTCCGCCAGGGTCAGGTTAATGTCCCGGAGAACGCTTGTCTGAGACGCTTCCCCCTTCGGCGCCCCCGGATTTTGAGGCGGAAACTGTTTATAAACCTTTTCAAGGACAACCTCGGCCACGGTAATTACTCGCTCACCCTAGGCGGGACTGATTTTAAGACCCCTAGTATAGTGCCCAGGGTTACCCCCCGGCGCTTTCCCAATCGGGGCAGGACGACCCCTCGACTCCGCTAGGGTGCATGGCGCAGACTAGCAAATTGCCTTCGTAGACAAAGCCGTGGTAATGCTGGCACCCCTGACACAGGGGCTGATGTCGGGCCGTCGCGGGACGGTAGGGGACTAGGCCAAAGTGTAAATCTGGAGGCGCGCCGTCCTGGGTTGGCGGCGGCTCCCAAAGGTTCCGCTCTCCGTCTTCCTGCAACCAGGGATCGATCCACTCCCGCCAAAAGGCTTCCCATTCCGCGGCTAATTCCGTCTCCAGCGCCTCTGTGGTGACCGCTACGGCGCTTTCCAGATCCGCCCAGAGGGTTTCCATGTCCTCCAGCGCTGCGGTTAAACTTTTCAGTAGAGTCTCCGTCCAATCCTCCATTCTCTCGCTCTCCCCTAGCCTTCGCCCTTCATGCGACGCAATTCCGCTTGGAGCGCCTCCACCTGTTGCCGCAGTTGCTCCACCTTGGGCACTTCTGGTTTGGAGGGAGCGGCTTCGTCCTCGAAGACAATCTCAATGCGTCGGGGTTCTTTGGGAGTTTCCGCTTCGGCGCCGGGGTGGGGCAAATTTTGGGCTTCCCTCACCAGGTCATCCACATAGCGCCGGGCTTCTTCGAGGTTCATTTCCCCCCGTTCTACCAGTTCGTCGGCTAATTTTTGGGCTTGGACTCGTAATTCCTGCAAATTAGTGCCAGCTTTTTCCGCCGCGTAGGCGGCGATGCCGACTCCAAGATAGAGGGCTTTTTGCACAAGGTCTCGCATAGTCGATTCAACCAAGGGGGAACTTCTCCATCCAGTCTAAGGCCTAGAGCGGAAAATTGCGGAGGGAGCGTTGCCGAACTGCCCCTACAGCGCCTTCAAATTAATTAAACCGGGCATAAACGCCGTCATATAGTTTAAAAAACTATTGTCCTGACGACTCTGGAGCCAGATTTTCCCTTCTCCCCAGAGTTGACAGAGGCGCCCCTTGCCACCGAGATAATTGCCCTTGAGGCTATCGGCGCTGAAACCTTCTTCGTAGCGGATGTGGTAGCGCAGAGTCTCTTCAAAGGCCACAATATAGTCGGGATTCAGCCACCAGCCCCCTTCCCGAGTCAGGGACAGATCCAAAAGACCGCCGTAGGAGCTAAACCACAAATCCCCTTCCCCGCTGAGTCGTAAGAGCGCGTTGCCGGAGGCGTTCAAAAAACGGGTCATATCCGCGAAAGTGGGATCGATCTGGACAGTGGGTTTACAGGCCAAAAAGTGAGCGGATTGCAGAAAAATACCTTTCCCGGGCGTGAGGTAATGGTGATGGATATCCCCCGGCAAGGCGGGTGCGAGGATTAAATGACCGGGTTTATCGTCGGCGGAAAACTGGTTAAGAAAGAGGACGTCGTAGCCCACTTCGTTTTTTAAATTTTGTAACAGCCCCCCCTGTAGACGGGTCATCAGGGTGACGCTACTGTCCTTGGCTAAGAAAGCAGAGGCATCCACTAAAACACTTTTACCTGCTGTTAATTCCAGAGCCAGAACGCCATAACAGGACTCGTTGTCCACGGTAAAATTAATGTCCCGTTTTGTCTGGGGGTCAGGCTTTTTATCTCGACCATCTTTGATGTTCAGAATCAGCCCGTCGGCGAAATCGTCCGTTAGGAGTTCTTCGTCGTTATCGGTATGGGGCGGCGGCGAGGGATCGGTCATAACAGTTATCAGATTACAGTGATTAGTTATCAGAGAGCAGTTATCAATCAGTTCTAGACGAATCATGGACAGGCTCCGGTTAGTGCCGCCCTTGAGAAGCTTCGGTGTACACAGATCTTGGCTAACGACCTAAATTTTGGGTTTGATCCCCCTAAATCCCCCTTTAGAAGGGGGACTTTGAGAAGTTTTCCTCCCTTTCCAAGGGGGGTTAGGGGGGATCTGGACACTTGTGTATACACGGTAGCCTTGGGAA
>JBKCES010000228.1:0-3705 GCA_046304295.1 Cyanobacteriota bacterium
GGGTTGTTGCGGGATCTGGGGGGGGATGAAACCATGATTGCCGCGGGGTTTCTCCATGATGTTGTAGAAGATACGGAAGTAACGATTGAGGAAATTGAAGCCCTCTTCGGCGCCGACGTGGCCCGGCTGGTGGAAGGGGTGACCAAACTCTCTAAGTTTAATTTTGAGAGCAAGACGGAGCACCAGGCGGAAAACTTCCGGCGTATGTTTCTGGCCATGGCCAAGGACATCCGGGTGATTGTGGTCAAATTAGCCGACCGTCTCCACAATATGCGCACCCTAGAGGCGCTGGCGCCGGAGAAACAAAAACGCATCGCCCAGGAGACCCGGGAAATTTTTGCGCCCCTGGCGAACCGGTTGGGGATGTGGCGCTTTAAGTGGGAGTTGGAGGATTTAGCGTTTAAATATTTAGAGCCGGAGGATTATCGGCGCATTCAGGCGCTGGTGGCGGAAAAGCGAGGCGCGCGGGAGTCCCGTCTGGAGCACGTCAAAAAACTGCTGGGCCAGCGCCTAACGGAGGCGGGGATTGGGAACCACGAACTCCAGGGGCGGCCGAAACATCTCTACGGCATCTATCACAAAATGACGGCCCAACAGAAGGAATTTGCGGAGATTTACGATATTGCGGCGCTACGGATTATTGTCCGGGAAAAAGAAGAGTGTTACCGAGTCTTAGCCATTATCCACGACGCCTTTAAACCCATTCCCAACCGTTTCAAGGACTACATCGGTCTGCCGAAAGCCAACCGCTATCAATCGCTCCACACCACCGTCGTGGGGTTAAACGGGCGCCCCTTGGAGGTGCAGATTCGCACGGAGGAAATGCACCAAATCGCCGAGTACGGGATCGCCGCCCACTGGAAATATAAAGAGACCGGCGGCTCGGAAAATACGGCGCTGACCACCAGCGACGAGAAGTTTACCTGGTTGCGGCAACTGTTGGATTGGCAGAACGACCTCAAGGACGACCAGGAATATGTGGAGCAACTGCGAGAAAACCTCTTTGAGGACGACGTCTATGTCTTTACCCCCCAGGGAGACCTGATTGGTCTAGCCCAGGGCGCCACGCCGGTGGATTTCGCCTACCGCATCCATTCCGAAGTGGGGCATCACATGAAGGGCGCCCGCATTAACGGGCAATGGTCGGGGGTGGATACGGAATTGCAAAACGGCGACATCGTGGAAATTGTCACCCAAAATAACGCCCATCCCAGTCTGGATTGGCTCAATTTCGCCGTCACCCCCAGCGCCCGCCATCGCATTCGCCAGTGGTTTAAGCGCTCGCGCCGGGATGAAAATGTTCTCCGGGGTCGGGAGTTATTGGAAAAGGAACTGGGGAAAAAGGGGCTGGAAAATAGCCTCAAATCAGCCCAGATGCAGGCGGTGGCAGAGCGTTGCAATTATCAATCCGTGGAGGATCTTCTGGCTGGCTTAGGGTACGGAGAAATTACCCTGAATTCGGTGGTCAACCGTTGGCGGGAAATGACCATGAAGACCCAGCAAACGGAGGTGACGTTAACCGCTTTGCCGGTGGTGAGTCCTGCCCCGGCCGCTAAACCGTCGCCCAGCGCCGGCAATTCCCCCATCGCCGGGGTGGAGGGTCTGCTCTACCATATCGCCGGTTGTTGTCATCCTCTGCCGGGGGAATCCATTATCGGGGTGGTCAACCGCGGCGCTAAGGGCATTTCCATTCACCGTCAGGGTTGTCCCAATGTGGATCAGGTGGAGGGGGAGCGTCTCATCCCCGTGCGTTGGAACGCCGCCGCCCAAAACGGGCACACCTATCCGGTGAGCATTATCATCGAAGCCATCGACCGGGTGGGGATCTTAATGGAAATCCTGGCCCGCCTGAGCGAGGAAAAAATTAATGTGCGGGACGCTCGGGTGAAAACTTCCTTGGCTAAACCGGCGCTGATTAGTCTGGAACTAGAGATTCGGGATCACGCCCAATTAGAGGTGATTCTGACCAAAATTAAAAATATGAGCGATGTGTTGGCCCTACGGCGGGTTAACGGGCTGGATTAGGTTAAAACCTTGCCCTACCAGCCCCAATGCGCCGATCATTTTGCCCCAAGCCACTGGAAAGGCTGAGCGGGCTTGAGCGCCGCCGAAAGCTCGCCAGCAAGAGGCTGGCCCCGCTCAACCCTGACCACCTTCGGCGCAGCGCCTTCACTCAGATCAACTTTGTTCATATCGATCCAGGACACGGCGGGGAAGATCGCAGATTCAAAGTAATAGATCTTGCCCCGATGATCCGCCACGGTTCGCCACAGCGTCATGGCGATGTTCGGGTTATTCGCGTCTGTCAGACCGAGGGGAACGCTCACCATGCGCACCTGGGAAAAGACGGATGCGAGCGCCAGTTCAGGGTCTTTATACTTGGGTGAGAACTTAAGATAGTGGGTCGCGCGGACGAAGCGATCGGCGGCGCTGATTGTGCCTGGAAGGAAACTATCGCCTCCAACTTTTTCCCAATAGACATTCAAGGCGAGTTGTTGGTCAAACGTGGGGGAGTTGGTCATCACCCTGTACTGGGAGCCGTGGTGAATTACGAGCTTGCCCTTGATGTATTCAAGGATCGCAGAGTCGCCTGTCGCATCAGAAAGTGAAAGATGCAGGCCAGCCGCGTGACCATTCGGCAGTGGAGGCGCAATGATGGCAAAGGCGGGATTGGCCATGGCGGCGACGGCCTCTTCCACCGTCGCGAAGTTGTCGAGAAAGTACTGCGCCCAAGCGCCAGCGCTCAAAGTGGGTTTTCCTGACTTGCTGGCGTCACCCCATTCGGCTTCCTTCAAATACAGCAGGTTGGCGGCGAGTCCTTTCTCGTTCATGCCATCGGCTGTTCCGGCGTCATAGAAAGAGACAGCGATTGAGCCATACTTAGAAGTCCATTTGATCGGGTTATCGCCGACGGTTCCATCCCGCTTCATTCCTCTAGGAAAGACCCAGAGCGCCGTCTTGGCGGAAGCGTCCATCCAGTCCATGGATCGTCCGGTGATGTAGGATTGGTTGCCCGTCTCGTAAACGAGGCGCGTGCAAGCCTGCGCATTCTGCCAAGGGGCTAATGCCATGGCGGCGATGACCAAGGCGTTAACCACAGTCTTCATGGTTGTGTATGGTTTCATACGCTTTCCTTTTTTTTGATGTTGGTGATGTGATGCAGTCAGAACCAGAGACCTAGGGAAACTTTCCGTAGATCGTTTCCCAGAGTAACGTTAGATGGAAAACTTCGGCCTATTGTCCCAAAGAGGATAAAAGCAATTAATCCATCTATAGCAGTATTCATGCGAGTGAGATACGGGCTTCAATTTCGCTCAGCCCTCCGGTCAAGCGTTCTAGCCACCACTCATTTAGGTCTGCTATATAGCGGTCACATCTGGGTTGTAAATTGCCCTCTGTCAAAAGGCTTTATCCATAAGCGTTCCGGCATTTAGAATTTTACAAATCGTTTATGATCACTATATAGCGGTCTTCTCTCGACTGAGGGACAATCTAATAGCTTAAACTCATCATTCGAGCACTGAGCGTAGTCGAAGTGCGTCTCTCACCAATCTGCAAGCCGCTATATAGCGGTATTCTTGTGAGTGAGGGACAAAAGTCGGAAAATCTGCTAAGATCTAAATCATTCTCTATTAAGGTGAGACTTAATGAAAGCTTATTCGATAGATCTCCGTCAGAAAATTATCGACGCTCGGATAAAAGATC
>JBKCES010000229.1:0-4222 GCA_046304295.1 Cyanobacteriota bacterium
ACGAGCCGGAGGCGGTGGCGGTGCTAGCGCCGCACCATGAAGAGCACCGCTTTATCCTCTTCGTTCAACCCAAGGATCTGGAAAAGGAAACCTGGACCGGCTTTCGCTACGGGGTGGAGGGCGTGACGGAGCATTTCGGCGCCGATATCGCCTACTCCATTACGGAACTGGAGGAAAAACTGCCCCAGTATTTAGCCAAAGCCGACCGCATTTACTATCATCTCGGCCGGGATCACCATTTTAACGACACCGTGATCCGCCACTGGCAAAAACTGATGGCCGCCTATCCCCGGCAGGGAACCGGCCCCAGGGCGCTGGAAAACCCCCATCATTTGCTCCATCCCCTGCGCCAGGTGAAAAGCTCCGCCGAATTAGCTCTGGTGCGGGAAGCTTGCCGGATCAGTGCCGAAGCCCACAACCGGGCCCGGAATTTCGCCCGACCGGGTCTCTACGAGTATCAGATCCAGGCGGAAATCGAGCATACTTTCCGGCTCCAGGGGGGCATGGGGCCCGCCTACCCCTCCATTGTGGCCGCGGGGAGCAACGCCTGCGTTTTGCATTACGTCCATAACGGCGCCCAACTGGAAGCAGAGGATTTACTCCTGATCGACGCCGGTTGCGCCTACGACTACTACAACGGCGACATTACCCGCACCTTTCCCGTGGGGGGGCGCTTTACCCCGGAGCAAAAAATTATCTATGAACTGGCGCTGGAGGCTCAAAAACAGGCCATCGCTGAAGTTAAACCCGGCAACCCCTACAACCAATTCCACGACCGGGCCGTCCGGGTGATCGTGGAGGGTCTGCTAGACCTGGGACTGCTGGCGGGGGACCCGGAGGAAATCATTAAAGAGGAGAAATACAAGCCCTTCTACATGCACCGCACCGGCCATTGGTTGGGTCTGGACGTCCACGACGCCGGCGCCTATAAAGTCGATGGGGAAACCTGGCAAACCCTGGCGCCGGGGAATGTGCTCACGGTGGAACCCGGCATTTACATCTCCCCGGAGATTAAACCCGCGGAGGGACAACCGGAAGTTCCCCCTCAATGGCGGGGCATCGGCGTCCGCATCGAAGACGACGTGCTGGTGACGGAGACGGGGCACGACGTGCTGACGGCGGGGGTGCCCAAGGAAGTCGCGGATCGGGAGGCTTTGTAACAAATAGTTAACAAAACGCCCCCTAGGCTGAAAGGGTTAGCTTTCATGCTATAAGGTTTTACCAAAAAATTGGGTCTAGAGCGCCGTCCTTTAGGGCGGCTTTATGATATTCTTCTTGAAGAAGTCGCCGGGGGGCACTCGGAGACTTTAAACGGACGTGGAGGGAAGGTAAGACTTTCTGTAAAGAAAGCACATCCCAGTGAAGCGTCAACCCATCCGAAGGTTCAACAGTTAAACCTGTTTAATCTGCCGGGAATCATCGCCCTTTTGGGCGGTGAGGATGTCAAGAAAGACAACTTTTAACAGGACTTAATCGTTACCGCGTCAGGGGCGCCGGGTTGCGCTCTCGCAACTCTACTCCCTGGTTTGCGCCCAAAACTTAGTCTTTCGTCACCTAAGGAAACAATTCTTATGAAATCCCTGTTGGCATTCCTGCTAGCCCTGACCCTCTGGTTCCCCTTCGCCGCCCAAGCTTCCGCCGAGGACTTTGCTAATCTCACCCCCTGTAGCGAATCCCCCGCCTTCCAAGCCAAAGCTAAAAATTTCCTCAATACCACCAACGACCCCAACTCCGGGAAAATCCGGGCCGAGCGCTACTCTGCGGCGCTCTGCGGCCCGGAAGGCTACCCCCACTTGATTGTGGATGGGCGCTTTAGCCACGCGGGCGACTTCCTCATTCCCAGCATCCTCTTCCTCTATATCGCCGGTTGGATTGGCTGGGTGGGTCGAGCCTACCTGATTGCTGTCCGCAAGACCAAAGACGCGGAAATGCAGGAAATCATCATCAATGTCCCCCTAGCCATCAGCAAAATGCTGGGCGGTTTCCTCTGGCCCCTCGCCGCGGTGGGCGAATTTACCTCCGGCAAACTGGTGATGAAGGACTCCGAAGTCCCCACATCTCCCCGCTAATTGCGCTCTCGTTTCGTTTTTTGTCCTGACTATCTGGAGACTTTAATGTTATGGAAGGTTTGACTAAGTTTTTATCCACCGCCCCGGTGTTAATCATGGCTCTGCTCACCTTTACCGCCGGGATTTTGATCGAGTTTAATCGCTTTTATCCTGACCTCCTCTTCCATCCCTAGGCGGAATCTTTGAGTAACCGTAAAGTGAGTGTTTAGTGCGCCCCAGTCTATCTGGGGTCTTTTTTTGGCCATGGAAACCCTCCTGGTGTGGCTCGGCGCTATTCTCCTCGACCTCTGGCTCGGGGATCCTTCTTCCTGGCTCCATCCGGTGCAGGTCATGGGTTGGCTGATCAACGCCCTGACCCAAAAAGGGTTAAAGCTATTCCAACCCGGTTGGCCTCGGAAACTGGGCGGCGCCCTGATGTCCCTGACCGTCATCGGCGCTAGCGCCGTGGCCGCGGGTTTAACCGTCGCTCTGGCGCAAACAATTAACCCCTATTTCGGGCTTGCCTTAGAAATTATCGGGCTGGCCAGTTGCCTAGCGGGGCAAAGTTTAGCCGCTGCGGTTCAAGGCGTTTTAGAGGCGGTGAATCAACAGGATTTATCCCTCGCCCGCCGACGCCTGGCCTACTTTGTCGGCCGGGACACCGAATCTTTAAACGAAACCGACATTCTCCGGGCGGCGCTGGAGAGTTTGGCGGAAAATACGGTGGACGGCGCCACGGCGCCGTTTTTCTACGCCCTCCTCGGTAGTTTCCTCCCCGGCGTCGGCCCCTTGCCTTTGGCCTTCGCCTACAAAGCCGCCAGCACCCTAGACTCCATGGTGGGCTACCGCCGGGAACCCTACGCCGATTGGGGCTGGTTCAGCGCCCGTTTAGAAGATGGGTTAACGTGGCTTCCCTGTCGGTTAACGGTCTTAATCCTCGCCCTTCTTTCCCGGCGCCCCCGCCAGGTTTTAGCCCTCTGCCGTCGGGACGCGCCCCAGGACCCCAGTCCCAATTCCGGTTGGAGCGAGGGGGTTTACGCGGCGGTTTTAGGCGTCCGCCTGGGGGGAGAAAATGTTTATCAGGGAGAAGTAAAACACAAGCCCTTTTTAGGGGAACCCCGGCGCCCCCTGACCCCGGCGCTGGTGAGAGAAGGATTAACCCTCAGCCGTTCGGCGCTGGGGGGATTTTTGGGTCTCGGTCTTCTCGGCTGGGCTTTAGGGCGCTTAATCTTTCTGTAATCCGGGTAATGGATGACGGCGACTCGACAAATTCGCCCAAAATGCTTATCTTTATAGCTAACCGCTTGGTAAACAAATTTAAGTCGGCGCCCGGTAAACCACAGTGTCATTGCGCTCTGTTACTGACCTACTTTAGTTATCCAAAAGTCATAGGACGAGCAGACTAACAAAAATTATGAGTTCTATTAAAGTCAAAAATTTTGGCCCGATAAAATCAGGGTTTACAGAAAGTGACGGATTCTTAGATATTCGTAAAATCACTGTTTTTATTGGCAATCAAGGCACAGGGAAAAGTACTATTGCCAAACTAATTTCAACATTCAGCTGGGTAGAGAAAGCTTTATATACTGGAAAGTTGGAAAAAGCCGAGGTCGAGAACTACAATCGTTTTATCAAAAAGTACTGCAACTATCATAACTTAAAAAACTATTTTTCGTCTGATACTGAGATTGGATATCAAGGAAAAGTCTATTATTTCTCATTTGAGCAAGGTAAATTAACTATTGATAATACAAAATTAGGGCCTCTTTTTGATAATGTGATTGACAGTAAATATGCCGTGCCCAAGATTATGTATGTGCCAGCGGAGCGTAACTTTTTTAGTCTTGTCAGAGATCCCAATAAGCTAAGAGGTTTACCCCAATCACTATATGACTTTGGGGAAGAACTGGCGCGGTCAAGACGAGAATTATCCGAGCGTTTAACTTTGCCGGTAGGGGATGCGCAGTTTGAATTTGATGAACCACAGTCATATCTTGTCGGCAATAATTATAAATTAAATTTATCAGAAGCGTCAAGGGGAGCATCTCACTTTTGCATAGAGTTATCTTGAACGACGGTTTTCGTACTAGGGACGGGCGGATAGCTGTCCATTGAGATAAGCGCAACGATGCCGCAACACTTGAGGTACGTTCTCTGTTTTCCACTGCGCTCCG
>JBKCES010000230.1:0-3250 GCA_046304295.1 Cyanobacteriota bacterium
GGGGAATCGCCTGCAACCCGCCCCGGACATTTTCCGCCAGGTAAGCGGCGCTGAAGAGGGTAAAACCGGCGATGGCTCGGACGACCCGGTCCGGGCGCCAACCCGGCGGCAGGACGAGAGGAAGCATGACCTGGGCGATGAACAAAACGCCGATCAGAGGCAAAGCCCGAACCAGTTCAATGTAAAGCGTCGCTAGCCAACGAATTACCGGCAGGGCACTACGGCGCCCCAGCGCCAAGAGTAGACCGAGGGGAAAGGATAAGAAGATACTCAAAACGGCCGCCAACAGGGTCAACGTCAAACCGCTCAGGTCGTCCGCCGGCACCGGGCGGAGTCCGCCCCCGCCCAGCAGAAACCACAAAATCAGGATCAGGTTGCCTACCCAAAACGGAGCCAAGAGCCAGCGCCGGACTTTTTCCTCAGATTGCATTTTCCGACCCAGGCCGTAACTCAGCGCCGTTCCTAGGACTAAGGCTAGAACCCCGACCAGCGCCGTCCATCCCCCCGGCGCCGCTAGTAGCAGTAGGGCGCCGCTGGCGACGAATCCCCCCCCCATGGATCGTTCTTGGGGTAGAGGAATGGGCGCTAGCCAGCCCCAGGTCAGACCCCCGCCCCCTGCGAAGAGAGCCAAACAGACCCCCAAGCGCCAGAGGGATTCCAGGGGATAGCGCCCGGCGAAGAAGAGGCGATAATTAGCGCTCAGCGCCGACCAATGGGCACTTCCCAGACTCCAGGAGAGAAAAATCCCGGCGCTCCAAGAGAGAGCCGCTAGTAAAACGAGGCTTAATCCCCCCGCCAACCAGCCCGGAAACAAGAGACGGCGGAGGGTGGAGAATCCAGGGAGGGGCATGGGGAATCCCTAAGACAATGTCTTGACTATACCAAAGACCACTAAGAGCCAAGCATCGCTTGCAACACCCGAGCTGGATCAATGTATTCGCCGTTGTGCTTGAGACCCCAATGGAGATGGGGGCCAGTGGTGCGCCCCGTCATCCCCACCCGAGCGATGCGAGCTCCGGTGGGTAGAACTTGACCCTGTTGGAGAATAATGCCGCCTTCTCGATCTACTAGATAGCGGCGCCCCTGATGGACTTGCACCTGCCCCTGAAGGTGACAATAGACGTGTTGCCACGGCCCCGACTGGACGCGGATCAGGGTGCCGCAGGCGGTGTCGTCGGAAAGTTCTATAATTTGTCCGCCCCACCAGTTACGGACGTAACTCCCCATCGGCGCCGCTAGATCCAGCCCATTGTGAAACTGGGTTCCCTCCCCTGTGGGATTGGGCCGGTAGCCAAAGCCAGAAGTATAGGCTTGAAAGTTTTCCACCGGAAAGGAGGCGCTTTGCCAGGGGGTACTGCTACGACGAGCGAGGGGCGCCGGTTGGGCCTGAGTGCTGTGCGGCGCGAGTTCCGAGAGTCCAAACCCTGCGGTCAGTAGGGTCAACGCAACTCCAAATCCCAGACTTAGGGATTTTTTCTGAGTAATTTGTATCATTCATACTCCTCACACTGACAAGTCCTAGCAGAGAACGCCTCGGCTTCCCGCTTAAGATGCCCTCATTTTAGCGATTTGGGACGCTTCCGCAAGTTCCCCGTCGAGGGCGGAATAGACTGGGGTTAGACTTGCCATTTATTTATAGAATTTTGCAAAGCTCAGTTATCCTTGTCTTTCGCCAATTTTCGCACCGTCCGAAAGAGTTCCGCCAGTTTGGGATACAGCGCCGAAGACTTGAGATAATCGCCATGGGCCATGTAGGGGGTGCCGGAGACTACCTCCCCGGCGCCGATCTTACCGTGGAGACCGGACTGGGCGGAAGCGATGACCCGGTCGCCGATTTCCGTTTGATTAGCGGCGCCGACTTGTCCGGCTAGCAACACTTGATTGCCCACCTTAACGCCCCCCGCCAGTCCCACCTGGGCCGCCAGGGCGCAGGCTTGGCCCACCTGACAGCCGTGGGCGATATGAACAAGATTATCAATTTTTGTGCCAGTGCCGACGCGGGTTTCCCCCACCGCTGGGCGGTCGATGGCGCTGTTACAGCCCACTTCCACCCCGTCTTCCAGGACGACAATGCCGGATTGTTCCATCTTCACCCAACCTGCGGGGGAGGGCACGAAACCAAAGCCTTCCGCCCCAATGACGGCGCCGCTATGGATGATGCAATCTTGACCGATTTGCACCCGTTCATGGATGGTACAGTTAGCGTGGAGCCGGGAGCGGTCGCCGAGGACAACGCCGGGATAAAGGACGCTATTGGCTTGAATACAAACTTCGTCCCCTACCACGCAATTAGCCTCGATCACGACGTGGGCGCCGATGTGGACGTCCCGCCCCAGTTGGACGGAGAGATCGATGACCGCAGTATGGTGGATACCGGGCCGGGGGCGGTAAGGTTGGTAGAAAAGGGCGATGACCCGAGCGAAGGCTAAGCGGGGATCGGCGACGGAGAGCCACGCCAAACCTCTGTCTTCTGCGAGGGTTTGCAGGGTTGCGTCGGGCGTTAAAATCACCGCCGCCGCTTGGGTAGTTTTCAGCGCCGGGGTAAATTTGGCGTTTTCCAGATAGGTGATGGTTTGGGGCGCGGCATCGGTAATGGCCGCGGGGCCGAGGATCTCGGGGTCTCCTTCGGGCCGGGCCGTTAAGCTATGGGACTGGACGGCAGAGCCGAAGGTTTGTACAAGGGCGCTGAATCGCATGGGCGGCATTGGGAAGGGACAAGTCAAGAGTAAGGGGGAGCCTCTCCCAGAGGCAAGGCTCTTCCAACGTTTTGGTCTTATCCCATTAGCTCCAGCACTAAATTAGACGAGAAAAGCGAGGTCGTTAGCAAGGGAAAAAATAGTTAATTTATTCTAGAGAATAAATTAACTATTTTTTTAAAAAGAGAGTTCCGATGGGGGCGTTTTAGCTGAATTGATTGGGAGAAACGGCGCTGGTTGTTTTTTTAGTTTGCTGGGGTAGATGACCAGGGCTATTTCATTTTCGCAAAAGCGATGATATGAGGCTCTTTTGGGTTTATTATGCTTGACATATAGCAGTCACAAGTGAGTTGTAAAATTTTAAATCCCCGAACCCTTACGGGTAAAGGCTTTGAGCAGAGGGACAATTTACAACCTAGGGGGTGTCATCATTTAAAGGGCTTGACAAAATATACCTCTTAATGCTAAGGAGGCTAAGCCAATAAAATTATGGATGCGGCTAGATGAATAGCCCCCAAGAAATTCACCGAGCGTTTATCATAACGAGTCGCGAT
>JBKCES010000231.1:0-7991 GCA_046304295.1 Cyanobacteriota bacterium
AGATAAGGGTCAGGGATCTAAGGCTAAAAAATGGCTTGTTTGAAGGCATCGGGACGACTAATCTGAAGAAGCGTGAATCACTAACCGCTCAATGTAGCTGATGTGTTGCTTTGGCGCTAGATCTAGGGACAGTAATAGGATCGATAATCAACAGTCATTCTTAGGTTCATCAAGGGAGTAGATTAGGTTTAATAAAACCAAGAGGGAGCCAGCCCAATTTGAGTATTGACAAAAAGACAATCAAGAGTGCCAAGGACGCCATTATCGTTCCGGTAGGTTTCCCCGATGTCCCAGAGCCGAAAACCAAAGAGCAACAACCAATCAGCAATTTCTGTGAGTAAAGGGGTTTGAGCGCCGTAACCCCGATAGAGCCAACATTCTAGGATCAGAACTCCGACTTGGGGAAGAATCTCCCTGGAGCCTTTGAGAATAGCTAACTCATAACCCTGAGTATCAATTTTAATGACATCAGGAATGGGCAACTGATTACTTGACACTAAACCAGTTAAGGTTTTGACGGGAACTGTAACCACTTGTCCCCCTTCAACGGCGCCGGTGGTTTCGATCATCGAGCTAGCGACAAAGTTGGGGAAGACGGTCATAGAAGCCTCTCCTTCCTTTTCCCCTAGCGCCCAGCCGTGGAAAATAAAGTTAGGGTATCGGGCTAAATGTTGTTCTAGGACGACTCGATAGGGGTCAGAAAAGGGAATAAGGGGTTCAAACAGATGAAAAGTTGCATCCGGTAAAACTTCGACAATATCCTTTGACCAAGAACCATCAGAAGCGCCAATATCAAAGATAATTTGTGGCTGATAACCGAGGGATTTAAGTCTGAGAAAAGCTTCTTGATCCAGTTGGGCGAATTTCTCCCGAGTTTTGAAAGTGTCGCCGACAGATTTTAGGGAAGAAAGGGGCATGCTGGTAGCCTGGGTTAGTAATGCCAAGGGAGAGAAATATTGGAGTTAGCGTTGATAAAAACGCAGTCTAGGGCTTCTAAAATTGCCTGCTCATTTCTGTAGGGATCTCCAATATCCCAAAGCCTAAAATTATACTGAAGTAACCAGTCCGCAATTTCCGTTAAAAGAGGCGTTTCCGGGCCATAGCTCCGGCAGAGCCAGCATTCCAAAAATAAAATATCCACCTGGGGCAAAATCTTGGTAGCACCTTTGAGAATGGCCAATTCAGACCCCTGGGTATCGATCTTAATCACCTGGGGCTGGGGCAGGTTAAATTTTTCCACGGCGCTGTCGAGGGTCAACATTGGCACTTCCACGGGGATGGTTTTATGGACTGAGTCAGGCATGTTAAGGGCAGTACTGCTGACTGTATTCTCAAAAATCTTCATGGTGACGGTTCCACTTTTCTCTCCCAAAGCGTACTTAAATAAATGGAAAGAGGGATAAATCTTTAGCACTTGGTTAATAAAATCTTGATAAGCCGGACTATGGTCTATCAAGGGTTCAAATAAGTAAAACTCCGCCTCCGGCACTACCCGTTTGATATAACAAGACCAACCACTATTGGAAGCGCCGACATCAAAGATAGATTGAGGAATATACCCAAGATTTCTGAGGCGCCGAAACACCTGACGATCCGCCTGCATAACCGGATCATTGGGATCGTCCGCCATCACGATTTCTTCTCGTTGGTCAGGCTGATTCTCAAGTTTCATCGTAGATTTTCTCCATAAAAATAAAAGTACAAACTATAAGTAAGAGGTTGGGTCAGAATCGAAATCCAAACTATGTTAACTCCGATCGAAAAAAGCAGTGAGAAATTTCAAAAGCTGTAGATTCGTCGAAAGTCGAAAGAAGACTTACTTTTGAGATATGGGCTTCGGCTGGGCTCAGCCATCCACCATCAAGTTCAGCCATAAAACTGCCCCTCAAAATCATAGAACATAAATACGAGTTCTTTTATTTAATAGCAACAAAGGTGTGAGCAACGGATAGAAGTTCTTCTCTTATATAACCTTTTGACATTAATTCAGATAAAATATCATTAGTCAGTAATTTTTCTCCATCCTTCCATAGATCGTTTCTAATAGTATAAGAAACATCAAGTTTTCCCGCAATTTCTACATACTGATTTGAGGGGGTAAAATTGAAATAATCTGAAAACATAAATTCAGCTATTCCTGCTGAATTTTCTGATTTTTTAGCGTCTTGGAGATAATTCATAATCTCGTCCTTTGATAATCTGAGATGAATCCATGGATACTCATCAAATAGACCATATTGATGATGTCCATCATAAGAATTCCAGAGAGGAGAAGCAACACAATAAATCAATCCACCTGGCTTAGTGACACGAAATATTTCTGAGAAAGCTAATTCAATATTAGGAATATGCTCCATTGTGGCCACTGAAAAGACTAGATCGTAATAGTCACTTAAGCGATCCATTTTTTCCGCTGACTCTTGAAAGTAAGTCACCTTGTGATGCACAAGACAAGACCCGATATCTTTGCATACATCAAGTCCATGAACTTCAGAAAAGTCTAAAAATGGTTCACAATCTTTTCCATTTCCACAACCTACAACCAGAACTTTTTTATCTAAAATTTTTGAGTGCGGAATATATCTGAGGCAGTCTTGAGAAAATTGCGTTAGATAGCTCATAATGGCAATTAGAGTAAGCGAATTAATGAAAAAGCGTCGGCGTAATCAAGCCACTACACCACCTCAGCGCCTGATTAAAAATTTCGTAGTCCCGGAAGAAAAAGATATTTCCCCAGGCGTTTTCCACCGAGCGGGGTAGGTTAGCGTAAAAACTAACCTGATGGCTTCCCCAAACTCGATAGAGGACAATATACCAAAGATAACCCCGGTTTTTCATTGCTGGCACGAGGTCTTGAATATGGTTATAAGCGCCGGATTGACCAAAGGGAAATTTCTCGTCCCAAAACTCCGTAATCACCACCGGATAACGGTAGCCCCCCATGCCGCGAATGACTTCGAGATCAAAGCCCTCGGTGTCGATTTTCACCAAACTAATATCTGCGGGCAAGGCTTGATCGTCATGAAGAGAGGCTAGGGTTTTGACAGTGACGGGAATCTTTTCGGTAAAAACCAGACCTTCCGCTAGGGAATGGGGGGTTAGGCTACTGTAGAAAGTGGAGTCCTCATAGATCCCCTCCTCCGTTTGATCCGTAGCGATATACAACTCCTTCGTTTCATTTTCGGCGCCGACGGCCACGGGAAAGAGGTGAAACTGGGGATTCTCTCCCAAACGGTTACCTAGGCGCTCAATCACTGGTGGAAACGGTTCAAAAGCATAGACCTCGTAGCCCGTTTCCAGCAGACGGACAGAAACATCGCCCCGATTAGCGCCGATATCAATGGCCCTAGGGTAGGGTAAGAAAGAATAGAGGTAGGACATCAATTCAATTTCAATGTGCTGGAATCCTTTTGGGTTTGAGGTTTGTCTCAAAATAATTGGGTTGAAAGGCCCCCGACTATCTAGCTGAGTGGAAACTTGAGCCAGTTTAGTATCCAAAACCGAGGCATCACCCTGAAGGGACAATAACTGCTCACTTAGGGATTGGTAGGACTGATTGAGGTTTTCTAAAAGGCCCTCCAGTCCCTGGGTAAGGGATTGGGAATGAGCGTCAAACTGTTCTCTAAATTCCCCTATCGTCTGACGAATAACAACCTCATGTTCTTGATATTGACTTTGATAACTATCCAATCCCTCCCACAGGCGCTGGTAATCGGCCCGTAAAAGCTCCTGCGTCTCAATCAAGCGCCGGGTTCCCTGAGTAATATCTACGAGAGACTTGAGAGAAAAAGCCTGAGATTCTAGACTCTGATTCAGAAGAATCAAAAGCTCTTGATTTTGCTCAACAAGAGTCTGGATCTGCGCTTGGTTTTCTCCCAATAAACGTCGAGTTTCTCCCTGAGTGCCGTCGAAGGTTTCGGCGTAGGCGAGAAGTTGATCCAACTTATCCAAGACCAGATCTTTTACCGTCTTAGCTCGGCTGACTAGGGGATTCCCTTTAGCTAATTTTTTCAGATTTTGCATGACACACAGGAGTTAAGCGGTAAATTAGGCCTCGGCGGCAATGGGACGACTGGTTTCCGGGACAAGGAGATCCTTGCGAATAAAGACCACTTCCTTTTGTAATAGGGTACCATCAATGGGCGAGCGCCAACCTCCGGTTTCGTCATAATAGCGGAACCCCAGTCGATCCAAAAGATTGAGCATTTCCAGAAAAATGAGGGCCTGCTCGTCATAGCGAAGGAAGGATAATTCCGCCGCGATGAGGTCAATGTGGTGCAACAACTCCCCGGCACCTTCCAAAACGATATGCTCGGCGCATTGGACATCTAGTTTCAGGATGCCCCGACCCTGAAGGTGCTCCTCCTTCCAAACTTGATCCAGGGTTTGCACCGGCACCGTCACGGTTTCATACTCCCGGAAGTCCGCCGGTTTCAGCAAAGAACTACCGTACAAGTCTGGAGAAACTTGGAAGCTTAGCTCTCCCGACTCATTGGAAACGGCAACTTCTAGGAGCTTCACCCGGGGAATATTGCGAATATAAAAATTGCGAGCGGATTGCTCATAGCGGTTAATCAGAGGGTCAATCAGTAAAAATTGAGCTTCCGGGAAAAGTTGACAAGCGGTGTGGGACCAAATCCCGTGGGAAGCGCCGACATCGATGACAAAATCTGGCTCGTACTGGTTCACCTTCAGGCGCCGCATGACTTCGTAAACCGGCACATAGTCTTTATAGATAATCTCCGGCACGGGGGGTTCGATGAAATGCACTAAATCAATGGGAGAACGGGGGAAAATGGACTCAAACCGGTCGTCCGCAGGTTCTCCCTGGGCTAAAGATTGCCAAATCCACTGTTCAATGCCCCGGTCGGAAAAGGACTCCGCCACCTTAAGAGCGTTGTCCCGCAGTCGGTCTTGATTATCTTGCTCTAACACATAGTTCACCGCCCGCTCAAACTCCTCCGGGTCATAATCGCAAATGACGCCGATACCAAAGCGCCGAATAAAATTAGCGGCGCCGGTTTTGTGACTGCCCAATAAAATAACCGGCGTATTGGAAACCGCTAAGGCGAAAAGAATACGCCCGGGCAAACTGAGTTGAGAGAGTTGGGGCTGGTCGTCCCGCTCATCTAGGGTTCCGTAGGGAACCACGACGAAGGGATAGGTTTTTAAAAGTTCCGCCAGTTCCGTCTCTGGGTAAACGCCCTGGGGATAAATCCCTTTTTCCGCTAATTCCGCCTCCGTTTGAGTCAACCAATAATAGTTGGAGTTGCCATACCAGTCTAGCTTAACCCCGGCTTTTTCGGCGCTGTCGCACAAAGAGTCAAACCATTTTTGACTCCAAACACTCCCCAGTAAAGCGCCCCGTTTTTGATGAATATTTTCCTGAGCGGGAATCGCTTTTTGAGACGCAATCAAGCTTTGCGGAACCACTGCGGGCAGAAGCCAAAACTTGAGACCAAATTTATTTTCGTAGGCGTCCCGCAGTTCCGGGTGGGTGGCGAAGCGAATCTCGCACTTACTCAGAAATTCCTTCATCAATGGGTCAGGAATATTGTTGACTGCCACGTTCTGATCGTCCATGATCCAGACAGCTAGGGGAGAGTCGAAAATTTCCTTGACTGCGATGGCGGTTAATAGATCTTCGCTGTAGTAGGGCACGCAAAAAATCCGCTCGATGGTCGCCCCGCCCAAAAGAGAGACGATATTGGCGAAAACGTCCTGACGGGGCCAACCCCGCTGAGACAGGTGAAAGGCTCGGGTTCCAAATTGATGCTCGCCCCCGTAATGATTGTCGGAGCGGAAAGAAATTAATCCTTCATCCCGAGGAAAGACACGACGCACCAAAGCGCCGGTGCCGTGTTTTTGGGTGACTTCATTGGGGGTGATGACGACGCTAAAACTTCCTTGGATTGGCCCTGACGTTGGCGGCCCCGGAATCATCTCCAACTCCGGTTGGGGAGAAGTAAAATGCTCAAACCGCAGATCCGCCGGTTTCCCCAGTTCCAAAGATTTCCAAATCCAGTCGTCTAACTGATCGGCGCTCAGTTTTTTTCCTAGTCGAAAGGCGTTGGCCCGCAGTCGTCTTTGAGTTTCCGGTTGCTCCAGAGCAAACAGCGCCGATTTGACCTCGCCGGGGTCGTAACCGCAAACCAGACCTAAATCGCAACGATTAATAAATTGGGCGAGGGCGCTTCGGGCATCTCCAAGGGCTAACAGGGGTAGGCTAGCCGTGGCGGCGATAAAGCAGGTGCGGGAAGGCAGGCTTAAATAGGTTAACTCCGGGCGCTCCTGGGGGTCATGGGCGGCGCCGGTAGGAATGACGGCGAAATCCGCCTGCCGCAGTTTTCGGATTAATTCCCCTTCCTCCAGATACCCCTGAAAAAAAATACCGTCCTGAGCTAATTCATTTTCCTCAAAGGGCAACCAGTCTCGGTTAGGGGTGCCATACCAATCTAGAGTTAACGGGGTTTCTCGACAAAGCTGACGCAGGCGCTCTAACCAGAGAGGGCTCCAGATGTTGCCAATCAGAACGCCATGGGCGCCAAACTGGCGGTTTTCTAAATTGGAGGGGGGAGACGTTAGAATTAAACCGGCTTCTACCACCGGCGGGAAAAAATAAAAGGGGCGCTTAAACTTGGCTTGATATGCGTTACAAAGCGCCGGGGAGATACCGAAACATAAATCGGCGCTGTTAACGAGATCTTGGACTAAACCGTCCGCCACATTTTGGACGTAAATATTCTGATCGTCCATGATAAACAAACCCAGGGGACAATCATAAAGTTTTTTCAAGGCTAAGGCAATGACAAAATCCTCCGGGAAGTAGGGCGCCGCTAGAATCCGGCGGGGTCGTCGTCCCGCCAATTGAGGTTGCAGTTTGAGCATCGCCTCCGCCACCGATAGCCGCTCTAGGGAAATGCAGGCGTTATTTGCCGCAAAATGCTGTTGACCGTCGTAGAGATTGCGGGAGCGCAGGCTAAAAATTCCCTCAGACTGGGGAAAGAGGCGCTGGAGGAGAATTCCGACCCCCTGACGGTCGTTAATTTCACAGTGGGCGACAATCACGTCATCGTCTCCAAAGCCCAAGGCGCTTCCTAAAGAGCTACAGGAATGAGCGAGCGTTTTTTGGAATGCCTGAAGGTCTAAGGATAGAGGGGTCATTGAAAGAACGCCGCGGTATCGGCGCTGGAAGAAGGCTAGGCAATTAGGGGAGCATTTAGAGGCTAATCCATAAAAGAATTAAAGTCTAACGCCTGACTTAGTTAGTAAAAACTGACACTAATTTAAATTAGTCTTGAACTAAGACTTCCCCCTATTAGAGGGAGATCCCGTAATCTTGTCAAGAAGAGATGTTTTAGAAACAAGGATAAATAATGATTTTAATATCAAAAAATAAGTGGCGCTTATATGGAATGAAAGATCAGAGCTTAATTTGAAATTCCCCCAGGGGCGGCGGGTCGGGAAAATCGTCGTCCTCCGCCACTGCGGGGGTGGGTAAATCCTGAATTTGAATCTGTTGGCGAGTTTGGGCGTCGAGGGTGATGGGAGCCAATTCTCCCGAGGCGGTAAATTGGTAGGCCTGCACCGCTAATTCGCCGGGGCAACATTGAGGGTCCGTGGGGCGGTGTTTCAGAAAGGTGACCCGGACTTGATTATCCTGAATACTGAGACTCTGGACTCGCACCCGGTCTCCCAGCAGGTAGGTGTCGAGGTTTTGCAGTTGTCCCCCCTGGGGCGCCGCTAGGGCCAGGTAAATAAAGGTGCCCGAGCCGCCGGTCTCCAGCGCCAAAATGACGGAGGCCTCCGCTAGCCCGTCTTGGGTGACGTCCCCCAGGGCGATGGGGGGAATCAGGCGCAGGTTGAGAGAACCCTGGGAAAAACTACCGTTATTGAGGGTAAAGGTTCCCTGCCCCGGCACGGTGTAAGTCCCATTTTTCAGCGCCGTCAGGGTCAGGTTTTGCGTTCCTTGCACTGGAGCGGGTTGGGCG
>JBKCES010000232.1:0-10197 GCA_046304295.1 Cyanobacteriota bacterium
GCGCTGGACGTCGGCTTCCGATTTGAGGGTGTGGCCGTTTTGACTCGCGTTTGTTTGACGGGCAGGTTAGAGCGCAGAAGTTCTGGGGGGAGTTCCCGAATAAATTGAGAGGGAATAGCGGGTTCCCGAGCGCCCCAGACGAAACGCTCCTGGGCGTGGGTGATGAACAACTGCTCTTGGGCCCGGGTGACGCCGACATAACAGAGACGGCGCTCTTCTTCCAAAGAGAGGGGGTCGTTAATACTACGACTATGGGGACAAATACCCTGCTCCAGCCCGACAAGAAAAACCACGGGAAATTCCAGCCCCTTGGCGGAATGAAGCGTCATCAGGGAGACTTTTTCCTCGTTTTCATTCAGCGAGTCCAAATCGGATGCCAGGGCGGCGCCGCTGAGGAAGCCGAGCAGACTGTTATCTTCGTTGTCCTCCGCGTATTGGCCCATGGCGTTCCCCAAGTCCCCCAGGTTGGCGATTCGGTTATCGGCTTCTTCCGTGCCTTGATTCTGGAGATCCCCCAGATAACCCGATTCTTTAAGAACCCGATTTAACAGTTCCGCGGCGCCGGCGGTTTCTAGATTTTCCCGCAGACTGGCCAGCAGTTGGGCGAACTGACGGGTGGCTTTAGCGGCCCGCCCCGCCAGGGTATTAACGGAGGTTTCGTCCTGAAGAATTTCCCAGAGGGGAATTTGCAACTCCTGGGAGGCTTTGAGAAAATTTTCCAGAGTGGTTTTGCCAATGCCCCGGCGGGGGCTGTTGATAATCCGTAGTAAGCTCACCGTATCCGCCGGATTGGCAATGACTCGGAGGTAGGCCAGCGCGTCTTTGATTTCCTGCCGGTCGTAGAATTTAAAGCCGCCGACGATAGTGTAGGCAATATTGGCTTTGATCAGTTCGTCTTCAATGGCCCGGGATTGGGCGTTCATCCGGTATAAGACCGCGAAACTGCCAGGGTTCAATTCCGGGTTTTGCCGACAGAGTTCGTGAATTTTAGCCGTCACAAAGCGGGCTTCTTCTTGTTCGTTACTGGCCTTGTAACAATAAATGTCTTCGCCGACGCCGCGAGTAGCCTTGAGAACCTTATCGATCCGTTGGCTGTTATGTTCAATTAAGGTGTTAGCCGCCTGAAGAATATTTTCCCGAGAGCGGTAATTTTCCTCTAGTTTAACCATAGTGCGGGTGTCGTCGTCCGGCAGACCGTCCCCAAAGTCCGTCTGGAAATTGAGCAAAATGGTAAAGTCCGCCATGCGAAAACTATAGATAGACTGGTCCGCGTCCCCCACCACAAAAATGGAGCGCCCCCGCCAATCCCAGTTCTCTCGGCGGGTTTCGCCGTTGGTGGCGAGCAAACGAATGAGATCGTATTGAATGCGGTTGGTGTCTTGATATTCGTCCACTAAAATATGACGAAATTGTTGGTGCCAATAGCCCAAAATCGTTTCGTTCTGTTCAAATAAGCGGGTGGGAACCAAAATTAAATCGTCAAAATCTAAGGCGTTGTTAGCGACTAATTGACTTTGATAAGCTTCATAGACTTCGCTCGTCGCTCGACCTTTCAGTCCGGGATTTTCCCGGCGGTAATCCTCTGGGGAGAGACCGAGGTTTTTGGCGTTGCTGATTTTATAACGGAGGGAGCGAGGCTCGAATTGTTTGGGGTCGAGGTTTAGGTCTTTGGCGACAATGGACTTGATTAAACTCTGGACGTCGCTTTCGTCAAAAATGGAAAAGTCCCGCGTCCAACTGCGGCGCCGTTCGTCCTGGTATTTATTAATATCGAAGCGTAAAATGCGAGCGCAGAGACTATGGAAGGTGCCGATCCATAATTTTTTGGTGATCGATTTATAAACCCGGGAGCGGATCTTTTTTTGCTCGTATTCTTCTAGTAAATCCCAAGCTTTACCCTCTTTTTCTACCGCCCATTCCTTGGCGAAGAGGAGTTCCAGGCGCTCCTTCATTTCCCTGGCGGCTTTATTGGTAAAAGTGACCGCTAAAATGTGCTCCGGCTCCACCCCATGCACCCGAATCAGATGGGCGATACGATAGGTCAGGGCCCGAGTTTTCCCGGAACCGGCGCCGGCCACCACCAGCAGGGGGCCGCAGTAGTGTTGAACGGCAGCCCGTTGGGAGGGATTGAGGGAAGCGAGAAGGGAATCGGCGGCGCTCATGGCTAGGGATGAAAAGGCTAATTATAGTTTTAGACCGCCTGGGAGCGCCAGGCCAAGAGTTGCTCTTCCAAAACGGCGATGCGATGGTAGGCCACCGTCAGTTGGGCGCTGAGGCGATGGAGTTGTTGGTCGCAGGAGAGGGGCGTCGGGTGTCCGTCCCCGAGCCAAGGGCTGTTTAAGGCTTCGTCCGGGAGGATATCTTTATGAATCAAAAGCTCTTCCATTCTGACTTCCTCCGGGGAGGTCTGGGACACCGAGTCCCGTAGGCGCTTCCAGCGGTTCCCGAGGGGTTCCGGCGGGGGCGGCGCGTCCGCCTTCTCGGCGATGACAGCAAGGTAGAGGCAAAGATCAGCCAGCGCCTGTTGCAAAGCGCCGACCTGTTGTCCTAAACGTTGGATTTCTGTTTTCAGGGTTTCGGGGGAATGATCCATGGGGCAAAGGAAAAGAATAACCATTAGGCGCCCAGGCGGGCCAGCCCAAGCGGAGTTTTTCTATCCTAGGCGCCTCCAGGGGAAAGAGCGCCGCCCCTGGGCAGGTTTTAAGCTTTTCTTAAGGTTTGCCCTATTGGTGAGAGGATTGTGGGAACGCCCCTAGCTCTCTGCGGGAATCCCTCTTTCTAAGGCTACCATGCGCACACAAGCACTGAGATCCCCCCTAGACCCCCTTAAAAAAGGCTACCGTGTATACACAAGTGTCAGAACCCCCCCTAACCCCTCTTGGAAAGGGGGGAACCGGCCTTCAAAGTCCCCCTTACAAAGGGGGATTTAGGGGGATAAAACTGCGACATTAATCCAACAGTTCAGCCAAGGTCTCCCCTAGGATAGCTAGTGCCTCGTTAATTTCCGCGGCGCTGACAATCAAGGGCGGCACAAAGCGGAGCACCTTGGGCCCCGCCGGCGCCAGGAGCAGACCCTTCGCCAGCGCCGCCTTAACCACTTCGATAGACGTCAGGGGAGCGTCGCCCCGAATTTCTAGCCCGTCGATCAGACCCCAACCCCGGACTTCGCTAAAGGTCTTGGGATAGCGTTCGAGGAGAGCGCCGAGGCCCTGGCGGAGTTGTTGCCCCCGGGCCCGGACATTGGCGAGAATGTCGTCTTGCTCCAATGTTTTTAACACCGTTAACCCCGCCGCGCAGGCCAGGGGATTGCCGCCAAAGGTGCTGGCATGGTTCCCCGGCTCGAAGACGTCGCAGAATTTTTTACAAATCATGGCGCCGATGGGAATGCCCCCGGCTAATCCTTTGGCGCTGGTGAAGATATCCGGCTCCACCCCCAACTGCTCGTAGCCCCAGAGGGTGCCGGTGCGACCGACGCCCACCTGCACTTCGTCGAAGACCAATAAAATATCGTTCTGGTCGCAAATCTCCCGCAGGCGTAGGAAATACTCCCGGTTGCCGGGGCGGACGCCCCCTTCTCCCTGGAGCGGCTCCAACATAATGGCCGCGACACGGCTGTTGCCCTCGTCTAGGTCGGTGATAGCGTCCTCAATGGCTTGGATGTCGTTGTAGGGCACGTGGACAAAGCCGGGCACCAGGGGATCAAAATGTTGCTGATATTTGGGCTGACCCGTGGCGGTGACGGTGGCTAGGGTGCGGCCGTGGAAGCTGGCGTTGGCGGTTAAAATCACCGGCTGTTCGAGGAAATCCAGCACCGTGTGAGCGTATTTTCGGACTAACTTAATGGCCGCTTCATTCGCCTCGGCGCCGGAATTGCAGAAAAAGACCCGGTCGCCGCAGGAGTGTTCCACAATCCACTGGGCCAGCTCTCCCTGTTCTGGGACATAGTAGAGATTAGAAACATGATGGAGTTTTTGCACCTGCTCGCTCACCGTTTTCACCAGCGCCGGGTGGCCATGGCCCAGGGTGCAGGTGGCGATGCCCGCCACAAAATCCAGATAGGACTTACCCGTCGTATCCCAGAGCCGACAGCCCTCTCCCCGCTCAATGGCAATGGGAAACCGCCCGTAGGTCGTCATCACATAAGAGTCAAAGGTTTCGGCGCTAAAGACAGGGGGGGCGATTAGGGTAGGACTCACAGGCGGCTCCAAGATTAAGGATATGGGGAGATGCGGGGCTAAGATTGCGTCTTAATATTACAGTTTAAATTCTGATTCTAGAGGCTGATCTAGGGTTTCGCTACTGTTACCCGCGCCAAATCCCCTGCCAAAAGTCAGGAAAGCGTGGCAAAAGCTCCCGCTTGCCCCAGATTCGCCAAGCGGGAGTCGAGAAAGCCTTTACCTTGCTTTTCGCCATCGGCGATCAGTTTCTGGATACTTTGCGGAGAGCGGTCTAACTTACTTTCGTAGTTTAGGGTTTTGGCGAGGGAATCCGACATCTCGATCATGGGAATGTGATAACTTTGGTCAGGATCATCAATAAAAGATTTGGGGATTTTAATCGGTTCTTGGACATCAATGCCCGCTAGGAATTCCTCCCGAAAAGCGCCGACCAAAAAGAGGTTATTGAAATCCTCAATTTGCCGCAGACTTTGAAAAAGGGAGAGGTTCCCTTCCAGTTCGTTGCGGCGGTCGGCGATATCGTCCGCCGCCGTGGGAACTTGATCTCGGGCGGTGGGATTAATTTTGATCACCCAAATTTCATCGGGGATATTCTCGGCGCCGACAAGGGCCTGTTTGATTAAGCTATCGATGGGGGGATTATCGGAAAAGAGGCCGTCCCAGTAGGCGGCGTTTTCAATGGCGACCGCTGGAAACAGATTGGGAACGCAGGCGGAGGCCAAAATCTGCTCCATTTTCATCGGTTCGAGACGGGAGTTAAACTCGTGTAGGCGTCCCGTGAGGATATTACAAGCGCCCATGAGCAGAACCGGAGACTCGGGGCGGGTTCCCCAGGACGCCAATTCAGCAAAGTCGATGTGAGCTTCCAGCAAAGCCCGAAAATCCGTAAATCGGCGCCGTAATCCCTGGGTGGTCAAAGAGAACCAAGCTTCCACTAAGGGGGAAGAGGGACTGAGATTGAATTGAGGAATCAGGCCTTTGCTGGTTAACTCTAGGGTCTTAATGGCAAAATCGTTGAAAAGTTGCTCGGGGTAAGTTTGGGCGGTGTTGTCCTCCCAGAACTCGATTAGGCGCTTCCAGACCGTCTCGTCTCCCTTTCTCAGGGCATACCAGATCAGAAAAGCGCAAATAGCGCCGCCGGAGGTGCCGCTTAAACTGACAATTTGGAAATGATCCTGGACTCCGTGGGCGAAGAGCGCCTTCAGCGCCCCGGCGGTAAACGCGGTTTGACTGCCGCCGCCCTGACAGGCGATGGCGACCTTGGGTTTCATAGCTTAATTTTCTCCAGAGACGAAGGCAAGAAAGGCGTATCGAGGACAATAATAACTCTGAATTTTGCCATAGAGCTTTTTTAAATAACTCTAAATTTTTCCATGCCGTTACTGGGGAAAGGACGTTGTCCCTCAGAATTGGGGGATTTAGGGAGCGAGATAAGGTTTAGGATCTGCGGGGCCATTTGCGGCGCTTGTCGGTCTTGGTAGATATAGCGGTATTCTCTCGACAGAGGGCCAGTCTTATGGCTAGAACGCTAGGAAAAGTTTGGGCAGTTTAAATAGACCAACTAATCACCAAAAAAGGGACTCGCTTTGGGCGAATCCCCCCGTAGTCGTCCGGCGTCGCTGAGGACTGCTTAGGTCAAACTTATTTTTTCTTTTTCCCCTTCGCCGCGGTTTTGGGTTTTTCTTCTGTTTTCGTCTCCGGCTGGGGGTCGGCTTCAGGCGGAGCCACCTGAGTGGCGGCGGCCACTTCGTCGGCGAAATTCACTGTTTCTTTTTCGATGCCTTCCCCGAGGTTAAAACGGATAAAGCGCCGAATTTGGATATTTTCTCCCAATTCTGCCACGGCTTGTTTGACCAGTTCGTCGATGGTCATATTCTGATCTTTGATGTAGGGCTGATCCACCAAAGACAGTTCCTTGAGGCGCTTGTCGATACGGCCCTGGACGATTTTCTCTTTAATATTCTCCGGTTTATTACCTAGGTCGTCCCGGCCCATTTCCACTTCTTTCTCTTTAAGGGCGATGGCAGGGGGAACATCTTCCACTTTGACGTATTCGACGTTGGGACAGGCGGCAATCTGCATAGCCACGTCGTTAACCAAGTCTTTAAAACGTTCCCCCCGGGCCACAAAGTCGGTTTCGCAGTTGACTTCCACCAAGACGCCGATGCGGCCGCCAAAGTGAATGTAGCTGTGAACCAAGCCCTCGGCCGCGGTGCGGCCAGATTTTTTATCGGCGGAGGCGATGCCCTTTTGCCGGAGCCATTCAATGGCTTTTTCCATATCCCCGGCGCTTTCGCTCAGGGCTTTTTTACAATCCATCATCCCGGCGCCGGTTTTTTCCCGAAGCGCCTTGACCAGTTGGGCGGAAATCTCTGCCATGGTGAATACTCTTCCTTGCTGAACGGTGTTTTTATGATGACATAGGGGTTCCCCAGGGCGCCGGTCAGGGTAATCGGCGCTACCTAGGGACAGTGACGCAGTGAGCAGTTAACAGTGAGCAGTTATCAGGCTCAAGGAGTGAATGCGACTAGGGGGTTTCGCTCTCTTCCTCGTCTCCTTCGTCCGGGTAGCCCACCGGCTCCTCTTCCTCGGCGCTGTCTGCCGCCAAATCTAAAGACTCCTCGAACTCTTCGTAGCTTTCTTCCGCGGCTTGCTGGCCATGGCGCCCTTCGTAGATGGCGTCCGCCAGTTTGCCGAGGATCAGCTTAATGGAGCGGATGGCGTCGTCGTTGGCGGGGATGGGAATATCCACCACATCCGGGTCGCAGTTGGTGTCCAGCAGGGCGATGATGGGAATGCCCAGTTTTTGACATTCGGAAATGGCGTTGTACTCCCGGCGCTGGTCCACGACGACGACGATGTCAGGGATTTTGCGCATGGTTTTAATGCCGCCTAGATATTTTTGCAGTTTCCCCAACTCCCGCCGCAGAACCGCGCCTTCTTTTTTGGGACGCCGGTCAATAGCGCCGCTGGATTCTAGGGTTTCCAACTCCTTCAGGCGCTCGACCCGGTTGCGGATGGTTTCCCAGTTGGTGAGCATTCCCCCCAACCAGCGTTGGTTGACATAGTTGGCGCCGCAGCGTTGGGCTTCCTGGGCGATGATGCCAGCGGCTTGGCGCTTGGTGCCGATGAACAGGAAGCGTTTCCCCTGCTCTGTGGCTTTGCGGACATACTCGTAGGCATCTTCGATCAACTGGGCGGTCTGCACCAGATCGATGATATGCACCCCATTACGGGCGGTATAAATATAGGGAGCCATGCGGGGGTTCCAACGGCGAGTTTGGTGGCCGAAGTGAACGCCGGACTCCAATAGTTCGGCAAGAGAGACGACGGGCATTTAGTTTTTCTCCGATTCGGGTTAATCCTCCGTCCAGGGGAATTTCCTAGGGCAGGAAACACCCGAAAACCTGAACGCGCGAATTTTGACAACCTTTTCAGGATAACAGAAACTAGGAGACGAGGCTGATCTGCAAAAAACGGAATTGAGAGGCAAGGCAACCTCCGGGAAGGGAAACGGGTCGATTAAACTAAAAGACAAGAAAGCCACCCCTCCCGGGCCACACATTATTATGCAGGGAACCCTCGCTGAAATTGATCTTCGCAGTATCCTGCAACTCATTGCGCTAGGACAACGCACGGGCGAATTGTTGATTGAGACCGGCGACAGAGCGGGCGGGGGATTCGGCCCGGACGACTTGCCGGGGCGTCGAGCTTGGTTTTTATTTTTCGTCCAGGGGCGACTGGTTTACGCCATCGAAGATAGGGACGTGCCCTTCCAGCGACTACAAGACTATCTCCGGCGCTATGACGCGGATCGCGCCGTTGGCCTTGCGGCGGAGACGGCGCCGCAACAGAACAATATCGCCGAGTATGCTGAATTATGGCGTTTATTAGCCAAAAATAGCCTGACCCCGATTCAGGCGAAGGACATTATTCTCCATATGTCCCGGGAAGTTTTCTTCGATATCTTGAGTCTGCGTCAGGGCCGATTTACCTTTCAGCAGGCGCCGGCGCTAGATCCGCTGCTAACAAGCTTTGAGCTCTCCCACCTCTTGGCCCAGACCCTGGCTGATCAGCGGCAATGGCAACAGTTCTATCCCCGACTCCAATCCCCGGATCAAAGTCTACGAATTCTCGATTTAGACCGCCTCAAAGAGCAAGCTCCCCCTCAACTGGCGGTCCGACTCCTGGATTGGGCCGCGGAGGGCATTTCTCTCCGTCGTCTCGCCCGCTATCTCCACCGAGATTTACCCGCTCTAGCCCGGGGCTTACAGCCCTACTGGACTCAGGGTTTATTAGGTTTTAGCCCTGTCCCCGACTGGACTCCGGCGGACAAGCCGGCGCCGGCCATTCCTCGCATTGTTTGTATTGACGATAGCCCCCTGGTGGGTAAACAGGTGGAGACTATCCTCAGTCTTCAAGGTTATCGAGTTCTCTGGCTCGGCGATTCCCTAGCGGCGCTGTCCTTTCTGTTCCAGTGGCGCCCCGATTTATTACTCTGCGACATCGCCATGCCCCGTTTGGACGGCTACGAACTCTGCGGTATGCTCCGACAGTCCAGTCACTTTTGCCAAACGCCGATTGTTATGCTCACCGGTAAAGAGGCTTTTTTAGACCGTTCCCTAGCTCGAATGAGAGGCGCCACGGACTATCTGACGAAACCCTTTGGAGAGCAGGAATTAAGACTGCTGGTGGAGCGATATTTACCGACTCCGAGCTAAGCGGTTAAATGTTCGACTGCAAGGTGATAAAAACTAGCGATGGGGGGAATTTTTAGCCGATCCGTCGTCGTTACCGCCGCCACTTGTCGATGGAGCGGAGGGGCCAAGGGGCGGACAGCGAGTTGAGGATTGTTCAGCGCCGAAGCAAGTAAAGATTGGGGCAGAAGCGCCACCATGTCGCTATTAGCCGCCACCCCGTAGAAAGAGTCCGGCACGTTTAACTCTAGACGAATATTGGGAGAGAGTCCCCGCTGACTAAAGCCTTCTTCCATAAGACCCCGCATCCGGTAGCCTTCCTTAAAGGCCGCTTGGGGGTAGGCCGCGACCTGTTCCCAGGTAACCTGCTCCCGCACCGTTAAGGGATGTTTCGCCCCCATCAGCAGAGAGACCGGCTCCTTGTAGAGGGGCGTTACCACCCACTCCTGATTCGTCTCCAAGCCCCGGCGCCCCATGACGATGGCCACGTCAACCAATCCGTCCCGGAGCACCTTTAAGGCCCGGTCGCTTCCCAGGGCTGTCACCCGCAACTGAAGGGCGGGGTGGCGCTGGCAGAATCGGGGCAACAGGGGCGGCAGAGCCGATACGCACACCGAGTGAATAGCGGCCACGCAGAGTTCGCTTTGTTTGCCCTGCAGGAGTTCCTCTAGCTCCAGGGTGGAAGTCTCCCATTCTTGGCAGATTCGCTGAGCCCGCCGGAAAAACAACTCCCCCGCCACTGTTAAATTAGCCTGTTGCCCGCGGTGGATTAACTGACAGCCCAGGGCTGTTTCCAAGGACTGGAGTTGTCGGCTAATGGTGGATTGGGTCACGCCGTTGGCCAGCGCCGCCTGCTGAAAACTTTTCAGTTCCGCCACAAGCAAAAAAGCTTGCACTTGTTCTAGTCGCATGGCAAGGGGAGACCGGGTGACGCTCTTGACAAGAAATTTATTAATGCCCCGAATGTTCCGGCGCCTGATGGATTGGCGCTGTCCCTTCCTGCATTTGGGCCGGAGCGTGGGGTTTAGCGCCTTTATGACCGCCGAACCAGGACATACTCACTTCCCCAAAGGTCAACATTCCCATGGAAACGACCCCGGCGGCTAGGGCGCCCATGGAAACTAAACCAATGGAGATAAAACCCATGGACACCACGCCAATGGAAATGACGCCCATTGGGGCAATACCGATGGCGATATAACCCGCCGGAGCGATGCCGATGGCTACTTTTTTAGCTTCGTACCATTTTTTCGGCGCCGGAGAGACAGGTAAGGGGTTGAGATCGGCTTGGTCTGGAGAAAGGGGAATGGTCATAAGAGGTT
>JBKCES010000233.1:0-3596 GCA_046304295.1 Cyanobacteriota bacterium
TGGAGGGGGCGTTACTCTGGGGTAAATTCAGGCGCTGAACAGGATTTTCCGAGGGTTGGGCCACCCCTTTAATGGCTTCGTCCCCGAGACGATAGCCCAGATAGGCGCTGGCTAGGGCGCAGGCGCCGACGATGCCAAAAATTAGGAGGGGAATAGACGCCGAACGGTTTTCTTCAGAGAGATTGGGCAGGCTTTTAAACATGATTCAAGAAGGCGCTCCCGACGCGGATAAAGAAAATCCCCCTTAGCAGGGGGACTTTAGAGGTTGTAGCACAAAACGTCCTGATTTTCCGGTTTAGAACAGACCCAAAGTCAGGGACTTGTCAATGGGGAAGGTGGCGCCGGCACCGAGCCAAATGGCCGCCGCGGTTCCAAAAAGAAAGACAGTCATGGCAAGGGGGCGCCGGAAGGGGTTTTGGAACTTGTTGACGCTCTCAATGAAGGGCACCGCCATTAAGCCCAAGGGAATAGCCGCCATGCAGGCAATCCCCAGCAGTTTATTGGGCAGAATCCGCAGGATTTGGAAGGTGGGATAGAGATACCATTCCGGTAGGATTTCCAAAGGCGTGGCAAAGGGATCGGCGGGTTCCCCGATTAAGGCGGGGTCAAGGATTGCCAGACCGGTGATCAAACCGATAGCGCCCATGATGCAGATGGGGAACATGTAGAGAATGTCGTTGGGCCAGGCGGGTTCGCCGTAGTAGTTGTGGCCCATGCCTTTAGCCAGCTTGGCCCGCAATGCGGGATCATCGAGGTCGGGTTTTTTGATAATGGTCACAGGAGTCTTCTCCTTAAGGGTAAAGCCGGTTATTAAGGAAGCAGGGGAGATCTTTCTAGCTTAAGGGGTTAGCTTGATAAAAGTCCCGGCGCCGGACAAAACGTTACAAAGATCCTAGCCTTACAAGGGGCCGGAAATGCCTTGTTTGCGGATCATCAGGAAGTGAAGCAGAAGCAACACGGCGATAACCCAGGGCAGAACGAAGGTGTGAAGGCTGTAGAAACGAGTTAAGGTGGCTTGACCCACGCTTTCGCTTCCCCGCATCAGGGTCACCAATTGGTCGCCCACTACAGGAATCGCCGCGGGCACGCCGGAAACGATTTTCACCGCCCAGTAGCCCACCTGATCCCAGGGGAGGGAATAACCGGTCACTCCGAAGGAAACGGTGGTCACTGCCAGCATCACGCCCACCACCCAGGTTAATTCCCGAGGCTTTTTAAAGCCGCCGGTGAGGTAAACCCGGAAAACGTGGAGGATCATCATCAGCACCATCATGCTAGCGGACCAGCGATGGATGGAGCGAATCAGCCAACCGAAGTTGACTTCGTTCATGATGTACTGGACAGAGGTAAAGGCTTCCGCGACCGTCGGCTTGTAGTAGAAGGTCATGGCGAAGCCAGTGGCAAACTGGATCAGGAAGCAAGTCAGGGTGATTCCGCCCAGGCAGTAAAAAATATTAACGTGGGGGGGAACGTACTTGCTGGCAATGTCGTCAGAGATAGCCTGTACCTCTAGGCGGTCATTGAACCATTGAAAGACTTTTGATTCGGTGACTTCTTTGGAAAACATTGAAGCTGAACTTCTCTTAAAGGATTAGGGGAGGATAGGGACGACCCGGAGGGGGCCGAAATTTGGCTATTATTAGCGTACTATGACGGGTTGCCAGAGGCATAGAGGCTGGCTTTCCTCTTTGACAGAAGGATTAGCCGACCATTAAAAAATGTAACACAGCTTTAAGGTTCGGAAAAGCGAAGCCAGCGCCGTTTCCCTATAAGACTGCGAACAGCGCCGCCAGAATTCGATTAGACCGCAGAAACCCCTCCGGCGCCGTCAGTCGGAGTCTTAGCCCGTTATCCCCCGGCTTTAACCCGGGTCTATGGTCTTCCGGGTCGAAGATTTCCCCGTAACCCTCTTTAAAATAAGGTTCCAGACAACGCCAAAGAGCGCTCTCTTCTTGGGGGGACAAGTCTTTCAGCAACGGCTTGAGGTCGACGCCTTCCCTGAGTCTTAGCCCCAACATCAAAGTTTCTAACAGTTGTTCTCGACGGGAAAGGGGCGGTTCCGGCGCTTGGGGCAATTCGTTAACCCAGGCGTAATACTCGGCCCGGGTTCGGGGTCGAGTCAGCCGAACGCCGTTGAGGTAACTGGCGGCGCCGAGGCCAAAGCCGTAGTAGGGTTGATTGCGCCAATAGACTAAGTTGTGACGGCACTGGCGACCGGGGCGGGCGTAGTTGGAAATTTCGTAGTGGTCAAAGCCCACCTGGGTTAAGGTTTCATGGGCGAGGCTATACATTTGGGCCGTTGACTCCTGGGGGGGAAGCGGCACGGTTTCCGGTTGGAACCGTTTGCCAAAGACGGTGCCGGGTTCCACCACCAGGTCGTAACAGGACAGGTGGCTGGGCCCCGCCGCTAGCGCTTCCGTTAAAGATTGGCACCAATCCTCTAAGGTTTGACCCGGCAAACCGGAGATCAGGTCTAGGCTCCAGTTCTCAAACCCGGCCTGATGGATCAGGTTAATGGCCTCGTCAATGTCCCGGCGCCGGTGATGGCGCCCGAGGGCGGTTAAGTGACGGTCTTGAAAAGCTTGGACGCCTAAGCTGAGCCGATTGACCCCCAGAGCTTGATAACGCCGGAGTTGAGCTAAATCAAAGGTGCCAGGGTCGATTTCTAGGGACATTTCCAAGTTGGCGCCGAAGCCAAACTGTTTTTCCAGCCAGACTAAAAGGCGCTCTAGGGGGTCTAGGGGAAAGAGAGAGGGGGTGCCGCCGCCAAAAAAGATCGAGGTTAACGGCGCAGGCCCAGTCGCGGTCGCAATTTCCTGAATCAACGCCGCTTCGTATTTTTCCACGAGGGAAGACGCGCCAAGATCCTGCCGGGGCCCCACCGCCACGATGGGAAAATCGCAGTAAAAACAACGTTGACGGCAAAAGGGCAGATGGATATAGGCCGCCTGGGGGAGAGCGACGGGCGATGTCTCGGTGCCGCTTTTGTCTAAGGTTTTGGCGTTCTTGGTCGTCATCATTGAATTGAATCCCCTCATGTATCCTTACACTCTAAAGAAACCGTCGGCGCCGGGCTGGCGTTAAAACTGGAGAAGACGGCGCCGGATACCCCACAATGGGAAGAAACGGATTCTCGACGGAGACGCTTGCATGTTGGCTTTGATTTTAGCCGCGACGGTGGCCCTAGCTAGTTTGATCTTCTTTTTCTCGGCCTTCTTCGCCCCCAAACTCCATCGCCAGGACGACTTTTTTTGGAGCGGCGTGGGTTTATTTTACGCCCTGGTTCTCTGGGTCTGCGCCCAGCGCCTGACGGGGGGCGTCTTGCTGGGGCAACTGGCCGCGGTGGCGCTCATTTTAGGCTTCGCCTGGCAGACCCTCAAACTGAGAAGCGCCTTGGCCAACAGCGCCGTTCCCCTAGAGAGTCCCGGCTTCTCTTTCCTAGGCTGGCTCCAGGGCGGCCGGCGTCAAGCCACCAAAGTCGGCGCTCCGACCCCGGCGCCCGCCGTTGTTGAACCCGTTGTTCCAGCGGCTCCCGAACCCCCGGAAATCCCTCCGGCGCCGACAGTGGAAGTTAACGTTCCAGAAACTCCGTCAGC
>JBKCES010000234.1:0-4092 GCA_046304295.1 Cyanobacteriota bacterium
CTTTGGATTCTCAGTTTGACTTGTTCTGCCCCAAGCGATTTTCCGAGTTCCTGAAGTTGAGATGAGTGACGACCTTGACTAAATCTCGGTCTTGATGACCCGGGTGATAACGGTCTGTCACTCACCCTCTAAGATACAAGGGTGAGAGTCAATAAATCGAAATGCACTAGTTGCAAAAGCGAGACGCTCCCGTTTTATCCCCCCTTTGCAATCCGTTCGAGATCCATCTCCATTTGCCGGCGCCGACTGGATTTACGTTTCACCCATAGTCCCCCACCCAAGAAGGCTAGACTGATGAAAATGGGTAGGGCGTCGCTCTCAAGGGGCACAGGAGTTGCGTCAAAGTTGGTGACGGTAAACACGCCAGCAGATCCCGTATTTTCGGCGGTGTCAACGATAAAACCAAAGGTCTGACCCGCCAAAAGGTTAACGATTACGGGCCCGCCGGATTGATCATTTACATTTGCTAAATAGGTCGCTACGCCATTCACTAAATACCCCGCCTGATCGCCAGTATCGCCATCATAGGGAGTGTCATCTCCCGCAAAACTCCAGGCAAAAGTAATCGTATAAGCCTGAGCAATCGCACCAGTTGTCTGGGTTGTTGAACTAGAGCTAAGAGAATCATTGTTACTGCCAGTTAAAATCACTTCGCCACTGGCGGCGTTCACGGTATTCACTGTTCCATCGCCAGTGGGCGTGTTGGTCAGGGTAAAGTCAGTGGGGGCAAAGGGACTGACAAAGCTAGTAATGGCTAAGGCGGGAGAACCGACTCCAAGGGCGGCGCCGGCAATAACAGGAAGGGTCAGGGTTGAACGCAATAGGGCAGAAAAGCGAGAACCGTTCATTGTCGATAAACTCTCTAAAAGTGATAGTGGACAGATAGAAAATATTGACTCTTGTTACTTTAGACTCGGATGTTTAAAAAGGGTAAATCCTGCTGTTTTATCCCCCCCTAACCCCCCTTAGAAAGGTGGATTTAGGGGGATTTGCGCAGAGAGCTAGGGACTCTCCAAACATCCTGTGAACAAGACCCGATTGCTAGGTGGAAAAGTAGTCGCCCACTGTTAAAGCGCCGATAGTGGAAGGAGCGCCGACTAGGGTTCCAAATTTAAGGAGTAAGTCGTTGCCCGAATTAAAGGCGGGGTCTGTGCTGTTATTGACGGAAAGATAGAAATTACTACCGTACCTGAACAACACGGCTTCATTAACCGCTAACCCCGTGCTTCCATCTGCGGCTCCGTAGGCTAGGTTAGTGGCATTGGCGAGGGACGTCGCCGTGAGCGTACCCACGTTGAACAGATTTGCGGGCAGGGCGGTTGGATTGCCGACTTTTAACCGATCGTTTTCTGGTGATGCCGAGTTAAAACGAGTGATCGTATCTACTGACCCCAAAATAGAATCGGTGAGTAAGGGAAAGAGGAAGGTATCTTGGCCCGTCAAACCGTAGAGGGAATCAGCGCCGGAGCCGCCTTCAAAGGTGTTGTTACCGTAGTAACCAAATAGATTGTCGTTGCCCCCCAAGCCTTGGAAAAGTTCGTCTGAAACGGGGGTGGGAGGAGCGGCGCTGTTACCCCGCAGGGTGTCATTACCACTGGTTCCGGTATAGACAATAGCGCTTGCGGGGTCGTCATTGACAATTGTTCATGTAGCGGTGTTCTTGGTAATCCCCGCTCCCACTGCATTGGATAGGGTTAGGGTCAGAGTTTCATTCAACTCAGTTTTGGTGTCGCCCTTGACGGTGATGGCGATGGTGTTGGCGGTCCGTCCGGGATTAAAGCTCAGAGTGCCACTGGCAACCGCATAGTCGTTGTCGGCGGTGGTGGCGCTTCCGTCAATCACTGTGTAATTAACCGTTACGGTCTGTCCACTGGCTCCGGATAAATCGACTTGGAAGATCAGCGAGGTATTGCCGCTGTTGCCTTCTAGCACTTGGGAGTCCCGCACGCTTAATCCCACGGCAAGGTCATTATCAATAATGGTTCCCAGTCCAAACCCGTCGCTAATGGCGGCGTTACTACTGGCGTTACTCAGGTTAACGCTGAAGGTTTCGTTGGTGGGTTCGTAAAGGGTATCGTCGGTAATGGGAATGCTGATGGTTCTAGTGTTTGTCCCGGTGCCGAAGGTTAGTACGCCATTTTGGGCGGTGTAGTCAAAACCAGCAATGGCTGTGCCGTTGGCGGTGGCATAGTTGACGGTGGCGGTGGCGGCGCTGGTGATGGGGTCAATCGCCGTGACGGTGAAGCTTTGCGCCGCTCCCCCTTCTTGGAATGGCACATCGTTGATGCTAAACACGGCTCGGTCAAGCAGGCTTAAAGAGAAGTTAGCGCCGGCATCAGGGGTATTGCCCACTGTCGCATCATTAACATTGACGATAACGCTGTATAGCAGGCCTAAGTGAATCATGAACAGGCTCCGGTTAGCTCCCCCCTTTCCAAGGGGGGTTGGGGGGGATCATCACTTGATTGCGTTCACCACCCATTTAGGCCTGCTATAGCTATTTTTAGTTTCGTAATCGAGGACGGTTCCCGCTTTGATATAGAGCGCAGTACCGACAATTTCAAAGGCACTGGCATCACTTCCCGTAACGCTCAGGGTATTGTTTCCTAAAGCATCGTCAGTAATAGCGATATCAGCGACTTTAATTCGACTAGTCGTACTGGTGTTTTTTGCTAGGCTGGTTGTCGTATTTTGCAGTGTGACGGCGGTTGGGGCTTCGTTGACGTTGGTGACATTGAGGCTGTAGGTAGTTGTTTGGTCAGGCGTACTGCCTACGGTGGTGTCATCTACGTTAACGGTGACGCTGTAACTCGTTTTGGCTTCGTAGTTGAGAGCGATATTGGCATTAAGATAAAGACCTGTTCCTAGGACTTGAAAGTTACTGGCATCAGCGCCGGTTAAGTAGATGGTGTTGGTTCCTAGTCCGTCATCAGTAATAGCAATATCGGCAACCTTGAGGGGACTGGGAATATTGGTGTTTTCGGCTAGGCTAGTTGTTGTATTTTGTAGTGTGACGGCAGTGGGCGCCGAATTGGAAAGAGGTGTACTAAACTGGTTGCCAAACAAGGTGTCGTTGTTGAAGTCGGTTCCCGATGTGATCACGGGGGTGATGACTCCTGTATTGGTATCATTAGCCGCTATATTGCCAGAGAAGGTGACGGTATCGAGGATTACCTGGGGTAATACCGTCGGCATCCCTTCGTTGTTGCCATTGGGATTGGTGAGGGACTTCATGGCAAAGATGGCGCCGCCTAAACCTTGACCCGCAGTCTTCCCGGTGCCGCCTGTGGCGGTGTTATCGGTGAAGGTGCTGTTGGTGAGGCTGAGAGAACCACTGCGAATAAAGACCGCACCGCCCATACCTGCGCCTGCGCCGCCGTAGCCGCCACCGCCTCCGCCTCCGCCGAAGCCACCGCCGAAGCCACCGGTGCCGCCACGGCCACCGTCGCCGCCGTTGCCGCCGTTGCTACCGTTGCGACCGTCGTTGGCAGGAGTTCGGATAACGGTAAGGCCGATGCCGCCGCCGATATAGCCGATGTCGCCGTTGCCGCCGATCGCCCGATTACTGGCAAAAGTGGTGTTATTGGCGGTGACATTGCCGCTGTAGATAAACAAGGCGCCGCCCATGCCCGCACCGCCGCCACTGCCATTGGTGCCTTGGGCCAAGCCATTTTGCAGGGTTAGATTGTTGAGCGTCACCGCGCCGCTTTTAATAAAGAGCAACCGCTGGGTATTGTCGCCATTGAGCTTGAAGTTATTGCCATTGAGGGTGAGTCCCACGTCCTCATTAATCAGGGGCAATTGGCTGGTGACCGTAATATCTGCTGTGAGGTTGATAATATCGGCTTGACCATCGGTTTTGGAGTCGGCGATCGCGGTGACTAACTCGGCAAAGGTGCTGACATTCCAAGTGGGTCGCTCTGTCACGGTAATGGCGACATCTTTGGAAACATCTAGGGGGTGTCATCATTTAAAGGGCTTGACAAAATATACCTCTTAATGCTAAGGAGGCTAAGCCAATAAAATTATGGATGCGGCTAGATGAATAGCCCCCAAGAAATTCACCGAGCGTTTATCATAACGAGTCGCGAT
>JBKCES010000235.1:0-3618 GCA_046304295.1 Cyanobacteriota bacterium
GATTCATACTCCACCACCGCCGCTTTGCCGCCCAAATTAACCGCAAATAAACCCCGCAACGGATCGGGTTCCGTTCCTTTTTTATGAATCTTCTTAATCACCGGCGGCGCTGACTCGTCCGGGGTTCCCTGTTCCCGCAACTGCTTAATTTCCGCCGGTTTATAGGCTCGATTCGGATCGACGCCCTTCAGCCGTAAAGGCCGCTCCACCGTCACCTTCCAGTAGCCAAAAGCGGCGTTCTCAAAAATTTTACTCTGCTCGCCTTCCTCAAAATCCAGAAACGTCCGGCAAATACGGTCAATATCTGCTTCCCCTAGCTCGCAATTCTTCTTGCCCAAATTTTTCCGCAACGGCTGATACCATTGGCTGGCGTCGATTAACTGCACCTTCCCCCGACGCCGGGGCGGTTTCCGGTTGCTTAAGACCCAAATATAGGTGGCGATTCCCGTGTTGTAAAACAGATTCAGCGGTAAAGCGATAATAGCCTCCAACCAATCCTGCTCAATGATCCAGCGCCGGATATTACTCTCCCCCTGCCCCGCGTCGCCGGTAAACAGGGAACTGCCATTATGTACCTCTGCGATCCGGCTCCCCAAGGGGGTATTGTGTTTCATCTTACTGAGCAAGTTCGCCAAAAATAACATCTGCCCGTCGCTAGAGCGGGTGATCAGGGAATACTCTGGATCGCCGCCGTGATTAATCAAAAACCGAGAATCTCCCAGCCCCTTTTTGCCGCCCATCCGCTCCAGATCGGTTTTCCAACTTTTGCCATAGGGCGGATTGGAAAGCATAAAATCAAAAGTTTTACCGGGAAAAGCGTCGTTAGCTAGGGTGGAATGTTCCGGCCCACCCACAATATGATCGGCGTTTTCCCCGTTGCCCTTGAGCAACAGATCCGCCTTACAAATCGCGTAGGTTTCGGCGTTAATTTCCTGCCCAAATAGATAGGTCGTCGCCGCTTTACCCCGTTGCTGGGCCAATTCCCGCAAGGTCTCCTCCGCCAGAGTTAACATTCCCCCCGTTCCGCAAGCGCCGTCGTAAAGTAAATAAGTCCCGGATTCGATCTGATCGGCGATGGGCAGAAAAATCAGCTTCGCCATTAACTTCACCGCGTCCCTCGGCGTCCAGTGTTCCCCCGCTTCCTCGTTATTCTCTTCGTTAAATTTACGCACCAACTCCTCAAAAATCGATCCCATGCCGTGGTTATCTAATCCCGGATGTTTAACGGAGCCATCGCTATGGAGAACCGGCTCGGGACTGAGATTAATCTCCGGCGCTGTTAATTTTTCAATCAACTTGCCTAGGACATCAGCTTTAGACAACCGGGGAATTTGGTTACGAAACTCAAAGTTAGTGAGAATTTCCTGCACATTGGGGGAAAAACCGTCTAAGTAAGCTTCAAAGTCCGCCCTTAACTGTTGCTGACTGGTTCGATGGGCAAGATCCCGCAGGGTAAACTTCGAGGTATTATAAAAAGCTTGCCCCGCGGCGTTGCGGAGCGCCAGATCCTGCTCGACAATGCCGCTTTTGTCCAAGAGGGCTTTCATCTCGATGACCGCTTGCTTGCTCTTTTCCAAAACCGCGTCTAGGCGCCGTAGAACCGTCATCGGCAGGATAACATCCCGATACTTACCCCGCACGTAGAGATCCCGCAGAACGTCGTCGGCAATGCCCCAAATATAATTAGTGATCCAGCTCAGATCTTGATAGCTCATCAGACCGCCTAGTCTTGCAAGGTTTGTTCTCTAGCCCTACCATAGCGATCCCGCCTTGAGCAAGTCAAGATCCAAGGCTCCTCTAGCGGGAAAAAACTTTTTACAACCAGGCGACCTGCAAGCCCTATCAACTCTTTTTCGTGATTTTTGGCCATCACCCTAGCGCCGCCTCTCTGATTGTCACATCACTATAGCGGTCATAAACGATTTGTAAAATCTCAAGCCCCCGAACCCTTACGGCTAAAGCTTTTTGGCAGAGGACAATTTACAACCTAGATGTGACTGCTATATTATTGAGACATTCAATATAATTAGTTTATCCGCTTTCTTGACCAACAGCTCGGTGACGTTTGCTAGGAATAACTTTTTCATACGCTTTCCAAAGATCGGTATAAGCAACAGCACATTGTCGATGAACTGGCGGCAGACTTTCCCATAATTTTTTTGCGGATTCAGGACTCCGATCCCCGGAGAGCCACTACCTCTTTCTCCTACGCACGACGAATCCCCTATTCTTTCGTAATCCTTTGAAGGCTTACGATCTAGACCACAACAGTCTGCTTTCCGCCGAGGAGGCGATCAATATCGCCCAGCGCCTTGTTTTTCCCCTCGGGCCGGAGCAGATTCAGACCTTAATCCAAACGGCGGATCAGGACGGCGACGGTCAAGTCACCTATTACGAATTTCTCGGCGCCGTGGCCCATTTGGGGTGTCAATAATTCCGGCGCTGGAGAACCTTTAGGCACAAACCTGTGCTAGGGTGGCGTCCATAGCGTTTAGACCAGCGACTGTCTATGGTGTTTTCCTCTCCCCCCGATCCCTCCCAGAATCAGAATGACGGCACCGCTTTAACCGCCGAAGAAAGTCGGCGCTTAGCGGAGCGGGAGCGCCAGGTTAAAAATCAGGCCAATCGTTGGTTTATCCTCCTCCTGGCGGTTGGCCTAGGGCTAGGGGGTCTCACCGCCTGGGGCGTGGTTAAACTATTAAGTAATTTAGGATTGACGGGGCCCGCTCAACCGGGTCTCTCTCAGCCCCGGAATTAGCTTTCGATTTCCGGGGGAGCGCCGAGGGTTTGAACCCGGTCAAAGGCTTCCCGGAGGTCGCTAAACCAATAGCAATTGCCGGTAGCGGGGGGTAGAGGATGGTCTCCCCAGGCGCCGAAACGAATGACCACGGGCGCGGGCAATTTGGCTGGCGCTTTCGGTGCCGGAGCGGGGGCGCCGGTGGGACGGATGAGGCGGTCGCCGCTAGGGGAGGGGGACTCTAGGCGGATGTCTCGGAGTAGATTTTCGCTCACGGTCAACGAGACGTCCGGGGGAAGCAAGAGATGGACAAAAATAACTTTCAGACCGGGTAAGGATTGGAGGGACTTCAGTGCCGCCTCTAGGGATTCGAGGGAATGCTCTAACCAGCGCCGACTAGCGGGGAGTTGGACGCCGTAGACTAAATCTCCTAAGTAATCCCAGGTATTGAGCGCCACACCGAGACTATTGCTCAGAACAACGACGGAGCCTTCCTCTTGGCGCTTACCGAACCATTCCCAGGCGGAAGGGGGGGCTAAATGTCCCTGGAGATGGGGATGGCGACCCAGCGCCGAGTCGTTGACCATAATTTTGCCGTCTAGGGCCATCACCTCTCCCTGCCGATCCACTCCCAGGGGATTAATTTCGATTAAATCCAGGTCATAGCGCTCAAAAAGACCGTACATTTTTTCGATAATCTGACTCACCGCCGGAACCAGTTCCCCCTTCAGCCCCATTTGAATCACCAGGCGCCGGGCGTGGTAGGGAGAAAAAGATTCTGTTAAGGGCACGCTCTTCATGTGGTCTAGGAGGGTTTCCGTGTCGATGCCGCCCCGACTCGACCCCAGTAGAACCGGGCATTGGCGCTGGTAGTCCAGGGC
>JBKCES010000236.1:0-4713 GCA_046304295.1 Cyanobacteriota bacterium
TATTGATCTAGGCGCCGAAAAGCTCATTGCGGCTGAGCGAAATGGCGCAAAAATCGCCGTCGAGATCAAGAGTTTTATCAATAGTTCTTCGATAGCTGACTTTCATCTGGCGATCGGGCAATTCATCAACTATAGGGTTGCCCTCAAAGTAGCTGAACCAGACCGAATGTTAATCCTAGCCATTCCTGAGACAGCCTATAAAACTTTCTTTCAAAAAGATTTCCCCAAAATGGTTATTCAGGAGTATCAGCTTAATCTCTTGATTTATGACATCGAAAATGAGGTGATTGTCCTATGGAAACACTAGAAAAAAAACGAGCTTATCGTACCATTATTAAGCAACTCTTAGAAGAGTATGCCACTTACAAGCCAACCTACGGAGACATCGAAATCCAAACTATCTTTGATCTAGAGCGTGACCACTATCAAGTGGTTGCCGTCGGCTGGAACCAAAAAGAGAGAATCTATGGTTGTTCCATTCATCTGGATATTAAGGATGAAAAAGTCTGGATTCAGGTCAATAATACCGAACTTGATATCGGTCAAGATTTGGTGAATCGAGGCATCCCCAAAGATGATATTGTCATTGGGTTTCAACCCCCCTATCTACGCCAGGTTTCCGGCTATGCGATCGCTTAACCAGGAGTTTTCTCAATGAATACAGCCCCCATCATTTCTAAAGTCTGGAGTTTCTGTGATGTCCTACGGGATGACGGGGTGGGGTATGGCGACTACCTGGAGCAGTTGACCTATCTGCTTTTCCTGAAAATGGCGGACGAGTACAGCAAGCCCCCCTACAAAAGGTCAACCGGGATTCCTGCGGGGTACGACTGGGAAAGCTTACGGCCTTTGCGCGGTGCTGAGTTAGAGGTCCACTACGTCAAAACATTGGAAACCTTAGGCCAGCAAAAGGGAATGCTGGGTCAAATCTTCACCAAAGCCCAGAACAAGATTCAAGACCCCGCCAAGCTCTCTCGGATCATCGACATGGTAGATAAAGAGAACTGGGTGGCCATGGGGGCGGACGTCAAAGGCGACATTTACGAAGGGCTGTTGGAGAAAAACGCCGAAGACACCAAAAGCGGCGCGGGTCAGTATTTCACCCCACGGGCGCTGATTTGGGCAATGGTGGAATGTATCCGCCCAGAGCCTGAACGCGCCATCGCCGATCCCTCCTGTGGTACCGGAGGATTCTTCCTTGCGGCCTACGATTTCCTAGTCAAGAATTACCCCCTCGATCGCGACCAGACGAAATTCCTGAAGTTTCACACCTTCCGAGGAAACGAAATCGTGGCGAATACCCGCCGCTTGGCGTTGATGAATATGTTCCTCCACAATATCGGGGATATCAGTAGCGAAAGTATGATTTCCTCGAATGACGCGCTAATCGCTGATAGCGGCGATCGATTTGACTACGTGCTGGCTAATCCGCCTTTCGGGAAAAAGAGCAGTATGACTTTCACCAATGAGCAAGGGGAGCAGGAAGAGGAGGATCTGACTTATAACCGCCAAGACTTCTGGGCAACTACCTCAAACAAACAGCTCAATTTTGTTCAGCATATTCGCACGATTCTCAAGACCACCGGCAAAGCGGCAATTGTGGTGCCAGATAACGTCCTATTTGAAGGCGGCGCTGGAGAAAAAGTCCGGCAGAAACTGCTCAGTAACACCGATTTGCATACCATTCTCCGGCTTCCCACCGGCGTATTTTACAAGCAAGGCGTGAAGGCCAATGTCATCTTCTTCGACAACAAACCCGCCGCCAAAGATCCCTGGACAAAAGAAGTCTGGTACTACGATTTCCGCACCAACATCCATTTCACCCTGAAAAAGAACCCGATGAGGCGAGAGGATCTCAAAGACTTTATCGAGCGCTATAACCCCGAAAACCGCTATGAGCGAGAGGAAACCTGGTCAGAAACTAATCCTGAAGGGCGTTGGCGTAAATTTACCTATGAGGAACTCATTGCCCGGGATAAAACCAGCTTGGATATTTTCTGGCTAAGAGATAAAAGCCTCACCGATTTGGACAACCTGCCCGACCCCGATGTTCTAGCCCTAGAAATCGTCGAGAACTTGGAGGCTGGACTAGAGAGCTTCCGAACCATTGCCAGTCGGCTTCAGGCGGAGTGACAATCTCCGGTTAACTCCCCCCGTTCCTCGGGCGCGGCGCTGAGCCTGCCGTACCCGAAGGTCTAGTAGGGGTTGGGGGGATTTCCCCAAACCAACTCAAACGCCGCCGCCACTCCCCTCCGAGCCGTCATCAACGCATTTTCAGGAACCTGTAAACTAGCGTACTTTAACTCTTGCGCCTGTAACCGTTTTAAACGTTCTTTAAACTCATATACTGACCATTCAGAACTTAAAACTTCTAAATTAATCGGGTTAAAGTTACCGGCAATCTGCTCATTGCAAGTCGTTATAATCACCTTAAAACGCCGGTCTGGAGGCGGCAAAAAATCTCTAATTTGCTCGACTTTTCGCATATCGTCAAAAATAATCAATGCCTGATCCTGCTCATTCCTAAACCAATTCTGCCAACAAAACCGAACCCGCTCCGCCAACTCCTCTTCCGTCGGCAACCTTAACCCCAAATGAACCTGAGCAAACGTCAAAAGACTTAGCCCCGGATCGCTCTTCGCCACCGTTAACCAAACAACGCCCCCTAGATAGGTTTTGTTCTCCCATTCCCGCCAGGCGTACTGTAAAGCCAACTCCGACTTAGCCAGACCGCCCATCCCCGTCAGCGCCGAAATCACCACCCGGTCAGCTTCCCGCAGTTGGGTCGCCAACCGCGTTAAAACCTCGTCCCGTCCGACAAATTTTACGGCGCCGCTATTGGGTAAATTGTGAAGGTTTTGTTTAACCGGCTCCTGAACAGGCGGTAAAATAAGATTCTGCTCAATCAAAACTTGAGCAGAATCGCCAAAAATAAAATTTTTAATTCTAATTTACTTAAGTTCGTCATTCATGAACTAAGGAAAATAGCGATAAATTTCTTTAAAATTCAACCTGCATGATTTACTCTGCTAATAACGCAAATACCTGTTGTCAAACCCACGTTTCAAAGGGGGACTTTGAGGAAAGTTGCCCCCTTTAAACCAGTTCTTAACGCCCCAGAATTCCGGCATACCAAAAATAAGTAACCATGGGAATCAAGGTCGCCAGAAGGAGCAAATCTACCACCCAAAGCGTCGCGCTCCGGTCGTCCGTTTCTTCGGCGCTGGCAAAGGTGCTCTCTAGGTTAATCTCCGCCACCTGGGGCGGGCCGGGGTCCGGTTGGCCCGCTAAAACGGTGCTGAGGTACTTGTCCTCATATCCATTTTCCCAAATGCCTTCCTCTAGAAAACGAGGGGTCTGATCCCCGGTTCCCCCGTAGAAGGCCCCCACAAACCAACAGGCCCCGCCGCTTTCCATCGCAGTTCACTCTCACGTATTCGTCTGAAATCATTGTAAGCCCTTGTCCCAAGAGGGAGAGAGGGACTTAAAACTTGGATATAAATGAGGGTTTTGGCTCCCCTTCTCCCGTTCTGGGAGAAGGGGCCGGGGGATGAGGGAAACCAATCTCAACGTTCACGCCCCCTCCCCGGAGGAAGACAAAGAAAAGCGATGCCGGATAATGTCCACCGTAATTTGCCCCCCAAAACCCGGAATCGGCGGCGCTAGCTTGGTTAAAGACACCTTGACCTGCTCCACTCCCCCCAGACGTAAAATCCGTTGGGCAATCACCGCCGCCAGGCGCTCCACTAGGGCGAATTTTTCTCCCTCGATGGTTGTTTGAACCACGGCGATGGCTTGGCGATAATCAAACGTGTCTTCTAGGGCGTCGCTTCCACCGGCCCGCCCCAGATCCGTCCAAAGAACCAGATCCACCGAAAACCACTGCCCTAGGGTCTGCTCCGCTGGCAAAAAACCGGTGTAGCCGTAGGTGCGGATATCTCGAATACGAATTTTGTCAAAGTTTTCCAATGCAGACATACGTGTGCTAAAAATAACTCATTAAAGTCTCAAGACCCAACCTTTATTTATAGTAGAGCTTGGCGGATATCGGCACTATCCCGGCGCCGATATTCTCGAAGGGGGCGAAGGAAGCGACACCTATAGCGGTGTCTGTGCTGGTGAGGGACAAATAAAATGGCTAAAACCCTTACTCAGTAAGGGATTCAGTGTTCTCACACGTCTGAATACCGCTATATTATGTCGATAACAGCGGCGACGTCGTAACGGACGTAGCGGATAGTGACCCCGGAGAAATCGACACTGTCTTCACCAGCATCACCTACACCCTACCCAACACCATTGAAAATCTGCTGATGCTCAACACCGGCGACTTCAACGATAACATCAACGCCACCGGTAATAGCTTTAGCAACAAACTCACTGGTAACAGTGGCAATAATGTTCTCACCGGGCTGGCAGGAAACGATGCCCTCCGGGGCAAAGGCGGGAACGATGCCCTTAACGGAGGCGCTGGTCGGGATACCCTCACCGGCGGCACTGGGCTGGATAACGTGAGTTCGACAGAAGTTAGAGGATAGCAGGAGGGAGAGCAGCAAGAGCTTTCGGGTCTAACTGAAGGTAACCGTTCAGGGGGGTATCCAAACGTTACAAGCTATAAGATTAGACGATTTCGGCATTGAAAATGCCGGTTTTTGATTATTTTAGGTTTTCTCTTAATAGTAAAAATTCTAATTCCCAGCTCAAAACCCCCAT
>JBKCES010000237.1:0-8939 GCA_046304295.1 Cyanobacteriota bacterium
AAAGTTATACACTCGGTTGTAGATTTTGGTCTGGGTCATAAGCGGCAAATTTTTGTAGATTCTCCAGCTTACCCAGATTTTTTACTTTTCGGGAATCCTCTCTACACTTGGGTTTCAGCCAGAAGTGTCCGTCACTCAGCAGCAGGGGAGTTAGCGCAGAGGTTTGCGCAAAGGTAATCGCTAGAAATGCGCCAGCCAAGAGTCGCGGCCAAGGGCCGGGATGACGGGGTAGCCGAAAGCAAGACAACTAGACAGACAGATCTCCGCCAGCAGAAGTGCGAGGCGGTTAAAGCTCCCAAACAGGAAATGACCAGCGGCTTAATTTATCTTTGACATGGCTCTATTTGGATCTGGTGCTGTAGAACTGTTAATTACTAGATTGCGATCGATAGCTTAAAAATATTTCAATCAAACTAACAGCCTGGGGAAAGGTCGGGAGCCCAGAGAGCCAAAGCGCCAATAGTGAGCGCCAATAGGGCGAAAATGCCCCCTAGGGTGGCCCGGAGGCGCCGAAGGATGGGATTGACTTGGTATTGGACAATCAAGCGGTCTCGGGCCAGCGCTTCCGGGGGTTTGGGCCAAGTCTGGCCATCGTACCAGCCGGACTCTTCATAAGTGACCCGCTCCGACCGGAGACGATCGGCGATGTAAAACCAGCCGAGGAAAATTCTCAGAACCAGCAGTCCTAGGGCGACGCCAAGACCCAGTAGGGTAGCTAGGGTAAACGACAGAGGATATTTAGCGGGGGGAAAACTCGCCGCGGCGATGGGGCTGGCCAACAGCGCCGCCCCGAAGGAAAAGATCCCTAGTTTGCGACCGTAGCGGTCGAGGGGCAGGGCGGCCCAGCCCAAAATCCAAGCCGATTTCAGAGCTTCGTATTCATTAATAGGGCGCTGTTCCTGAGGAACGGGGCAGAGGGTTGACTCAGAATCCGGCATCATCCTCGACTGGGGGGGTGTTGGCGGGCAAGGTGTTACCTTAACTGTAGCCTAAAAACAGATATCAGACTTCAGGTATCAGATTTCGGCGACGTTGGGGGCAGGAGGGCGAAAGTAAGACGAGGGAAAAATTTTTGCCGACCCCCTTGCCTAAATCCCCTTAGTCTTGCTATGATGATTGACTGTTGTCAGCATTCCTCGGTAGCTCAGTGGTAGAGCGGTCGGCTGTTAACCGATTGGTCGTAGGTTCGAATCCTACCCGGGGAGTTTTATCGAAGTCAAGTCTTCAAAATTTGTCTGCATGATCTGGCAGATTTGGTCTAAGACTCCTTTAGAGTTGACAACGCCTAATCTTGAGAGTAAACCCCATTTCACCCCAAGGTTAACCCCGGGGCGGAGGATCGCCCAAGTTTTCTTGGCGTTCGAGTGTCTGCTCGTTGTTAGTTCAGTGATAACTGTTACCTGATCACTGATAACCGTCAACGTCTAAACCTGGCGCTGTAAAAACTGCCCCATCTCCTTAGCCCGGAGCGGCTCGCTAAACCAAAAGCCCTGCACCTGGGGACAGTGACACTGGCGCAACCAATTTAATTGGGTCTCCGTCTCCACGCCCTCCGCCACCAGACGGTATTGGTAGCCCTGACTAAAGGCCAAGAGCGAACTAATCAGTGCCAACTGGGTGGGAGTACCCCGCAGATTGCGAATCAGGCGCTGGTCAATTTTCAGGGTTTGCAGAGGAAATTGACTGATAAAGCCCAGAGCGGTGTGGCCGGTGCCAAAGTCGTCCAGGGCGATACCGACCCCTAAATTACGTAGATCTCCCAAATTTTTCTTCGCTTGTTGGGGATGATGCCGGAGGGTCGCTTCCGTAATTTCAATTTCCAACCACTGGGGATCAAGCCCCGTTTCCGCCAGGATACGACCAATAAAGGCCGCTACTTCGGTTCGATAAAATTCCCGCTGGCAGAGGTTAACTGCTAAAGGCAGGGGCGGCAGACCCTCTTTTTGCCAAGTCAGCGCCTGTTGGGCGGCGCTTTTGAGAATCCATTCCCCCAACTCAAAAATCAAATTACTTTGGGCCGCCAGGGGAATGATTTTCGCCGGGGGCACAAACCCCACCTCCGGGTGTTCCCAACGCAAAAGCACTTCGAGACCGACCACCTTGCCGGTTTGGAGATCAATCTCGGGTTGATACACTAAATTCAGTTGTTTGCGCACCAGCGCCTGTTCGAGGAGAGAGCCTAAGCGCACCCGAGCCACGGCTTCCTGGGTATAGCTGGCGTTATAAAACTGGTACTGGTTATGGCCCTCTAGTCGTCCCTTTTGCAGAGCCGCTTCAGCGTGGGTCAGTAAGACCGCCGCGGTCTCGCCGTCGCTGGGATAGACCGCGATGCCCAAATTGCAACTCAAGCTGAGGGGACGTTTATCAATCACCAACGGGGCTTGTAAGCGCTCAAAAATTCGCTCCGCCAGTTTCAGGGTGTCCTGGGGATTTTTGATTTGGGCGAGGATAACGACAAACACAGCGCCGCCCCAGTATCCCACCTGATCCCCTTCCCGGACGCAGGCTTGGAGCAGACGGTAAAAAGCCTTCAGCGCCTCGTCCCCGGTGGGGTGCCCGTAGGCTTGGTTAATGGCCTTGAGGGTTTCCAGATGGATCAGCATCACCGCTAAGGGATGGTTGTGGTGTTGAGCGTGGCTGAGGGCCAACTCCAATTCTCGCTCAATAAAAAGGCGGTTAGGTAGTTCCGTAATGGAATGCTGAAACCGGAGGGTTTGTACGCGCTCCGCCTGCATTTCCTTTTCTCGACGGTCGCTCACGGTCAAGCAATATACAGGAACTTGATTCCAGATCTGACGGCGTCCCTGAACTAAGACGGGAATTAAACCGCCGTCGGCTTGGCGATGCTCCGCCTCTAGGGTTAGGGCCGTTTGGGACTGGAGCGGCGCTAGGGAGGCGTTAATACTTTCTCGGTCACCGCTCACCAATTGGTAAAGGTTTAAACGGGTGATTTCCGATAAACTATAGCCCAACAATTGGCAATAACTGGGGCTGGCGTCCAAGATATTTTTGGTGTCCGCGTCAATAATTACCAAACCTTCTTGAATAGATTGGCGGTAGAGTTGCAGTTGTTTTTCCAGTTGAGCGTAACGTTGCTCCAGAAGACGTTGCTCGGTAATCTCGTGGCAGTAGCAACAAATCATTTGATTGCTCCGCACCGAAACATACTGCTGGAAAATCCGTCCCCCTAGGGTCATTTCCCGTTCCACCGAAGCACCGGAGAGTCCGGGAGAAAGTTTTAAAATGCCCGCAAAGAGGGGATGTTGCCCCTGAGCGCTATTTAAATCAGGAAAGAGAGCCAGCGCCGCCGGGTTTGCGTAGGCGATTTTGCCCTGGTGAGTGAGTTCGATGATTGCTTGGGGACTAAATTGGGCCAGGGTGGATTGAAAACTGTCCTGCTGGGTGGGCTGCTTGAGGTCGCCGGAGGTTGGGGCCGGGGCATCTTGATAAATAATGGCGGTGGAAAAAGCGGACTCCTCTTCTTCAGCGTCAAAGTTTTGAGGGCCGGGGAAAAAACCGCCCTCCAGAGCGCTAGACAAAGGTTCGTCTACGACGGGATCGAAGCCCGACTCGGTATCCAGATTGACGACTTGATAGTTGGCTTTAGATTTACTACCAAAGCGCACCTCGTCTCCATTTTTTAACTCGTGAGAGAGACAATATTGCCCGTTGACTAAAATACCGTTAGTGCTCCGTTTACCTTGCAGATTGCCGTCGATGATCCGGTAAGCAAAATGTTGATTCTGGTAATCGTTGACCCGCAGGAGGGTGGCGTGGTGACGAGAAACCTGACGGTCGTAGATGGGAATGGCGCTGGTGGGGTCTCGCCCGAGGTCGTAGGTATTTTCCGTGAGGGGGACAATGCGACGGGATTTCTGGTCTTCGATGACGAGGACATGGCGCAGTTCAGAAGCATTACTCATCGGAGGAGGGGGAAAGGGGTGGGGTCGCCGTCAGAGGGTGAGGAGGGGACGAAAGCCGTGTTTGCGAGACGCTTCGCCAATCTGCTCCATTTTAGCGACGCTAATCTGGTTTCGGCCCCAGGAAAAATTGGTGTGCCAGCCTTCAAAATCCAAGAGAATCGCCTCGGCGAAACAGGCGAACATCTGGCGAGACGGAATATCCATACTGACGATTTTCATGATTTGCCAATCGATGTCTAGAGAATGTTCCACAATGCCGCCCTTGAGAATAGTAACTCCCGGCGCGTTAAAGGCGCTGTCTAAATTTTTGGGATAGCCGCCGTCAATGATTAAACAGGGATTTTTTAGGGACTCGATTTCAATTTCAATGCCCTTGGGCAGACTCGCCACCCAGACAATAATGTCCGCCTGGGGCAGAGCTTCCTTCAGTTCGCAAATTTTCCCCCGGTCCAACTCCTGTTGGAGAGTCTCTAGGCGCTCCCGGTTGCGGGCGATCAATAACAATTCCCCCAGCTCGCGCTTTTCCGTGAGCCATCGACAGACTCCGCTCCCAATATCCCCAGTGGCGCCGCAGACAGCGACGGTGGCTTTCGCCAAATCAATGCCCAGTAAAGCGGCGCCCTTTTCCACCTGTTGACAGATAATATAGGCGGTGTGGGTATTACCGGTGGTAAAGCGGCTAAAGTCCAGTTCCACATTCCGCACCTGGGCGTTGTCTTTGAGGTTAAATTCTTCAAAAATGATGGAGGAAAACCCCCCCAACGCCGTGATGTCGATGTCGCTTTTTTGGGCCAGCGCCATGGCGTTCAAAACCTTACGAATGGCGGCCTTAATGCGCCGGTTTACTAACATTTCCGGCAAAAAACAAGATTCGATATATTTGCCACTAATCATCTGACCCGTCACGCTTTTGACCTGAAAACTATCGACCACCTGGGGGGGAGCGGAGCACCAAAAATCCAGCCCTTGGTCGGCGTATTCAGGATAGCCGAGATCGTGGGCGACGGATTGGGCATACTCTAGACTAGTTAAATGGCCGATAAGTCCAAACATTGAGGGCGCTTAAAAATCCTAGGAAAGAGAGGGTCAGGGGGCAAAGAGGCTTTAACAGTATGGCACAAAAGCAGAAAACTACCGCCAAGATAGGTTCCAACGCGTTACCGCCAGCCAACCTACCCCCTAACTCCCCTTTCTCAGGGGAAAGTCAACACTATCGCAACGCGCCGCAGAGTTCAATCTTAAAACGGGATTTAGGCCGCGGTCAGCCCGTAGGCGGACATACGCATAATCTCCCGAGTGCTAAAGCCGATGTTGCTCAGTGCCTCGCCGTAGCTAATCATAAAGTCCTCCACTAGGGCCTCTTTTTCCATTCCCAGAATGCGGGCATCCTCCTGAACTTGGTTTAGCATCTTCCAGACGAGAGGAAGATTCACTTTGTTCGCCTCTTCCAATTCCGCCTTGGCGGTCTCAAAGTTGGCCTTGAGCCATTCTTCGCCGAAGTTGAGGTGGCTATACTCGTCCTTGACCACCCCCTCGGTGATTTTGCGGGCAAAGTCGTCAGCCACAGGAATATAAATGTTGTAGGCTGCGATGGCGAAAGCCTCGATAATCAGCGCCTGGATCAGTAGGCAGGTGACGATCTTCTCTTCCGCAAGGGCGTTCTGAAAATTGCTGTGGAGACCGCTAAAAAATTCCTTGGCGTAGGGCATATCCGCAGTGACGCTCAGGTTTCTGCCGCAGGACTGGAAGCCTTTCATATGCCGCGCCTCCATCTTCGCCAGGCGCTCTAGATCGCCTTTATGATCCGGCAGAAGGGCCGCCATCTGCTGATAGTTGTCGTGGGCTTCCTGCTCCCCTTCAATGACAATGGCGTTGATACGGCTGTAGGCGTCTTTATAAACGGCGCTGGTATAGTCTAAGTCGGGGCGGACGGCAATCTCGGGCATAGGTCTCTTGATCTCCTCAGTTCAATTGGGATTCTCGGTTAAGAGAGAGGCTTGATTTGTGGTAATAGGTCTTACTTTAGGGCAAAAAGGGAGAGATGGGGGAAGGGCGGTATCAGACAAAATCATCTTCTAGATAGATTTTTATCTATAGCTTCAACCGGTTCCCCTTGCCCAACAGCGCTGAATTGGCTAAAATTTGGGTCGTTCTCGCTCTATTTGGGACTAGCAGGATGGCCCTCTCTCTGACGGCCTACAGTAAACTCTTGGGTCTGTTCTGGCAAACGGCGCTGGCCGCCGAGTTAGAGTACCGGCTTAACTTTGTTCTAGCGAGCTTTAGCAGTCTAGCCAACTTAGCGGGGAGTCTCTTTAGCTTATTCCTGTTCTACCGCACCGGCTACAGTTTCCAAGGCTGGAGCTGGCAAGAGGCGCTGTTAGTATTGGGACTTTTTACCATTTTTCAAGGCCTAGCGGCGGCGCTGTTCATTCCGAACCTGAACCGCATTGTCGAGTATGTGGAAAAAGGAACGCTAGATTTTGTGCTCCTCAAACCCGTCAGCAGTCAGTTCTGGCTCTCAGGGCGGATTTTATCTCCTTGGGGTTTGCCGGATATGGCCCTGGGACTACTACTCATCGCCTACGCCAGTTCTACCTTGGGGCTAACCCTCCTCAATTTAGGCTTAGGTTTGATTCTGCTCCTCTGCGGCTCCGTGAGCCTCTATAGTCTCTGGTTTATGCTCGGGGCCACCAGTATCTGGTTTGTCAAGATCTACAATGTCACGGAGGTTCTGCGGGGTCTTCTGGAGGCGGGGCGCTATCCCATGGCGGCCTATCCCCCCCTCTACCGGCTCTTTTTTACCGTCATTATCCCCGTGGCCTTCTTGACGACGGTGCCTGCGGAGGCGATGCTAGGAAAACTGAAGTTTGGGGTTTTATTGATCGCTTTTATCCTAGCTGTACTGTTACTCTGCCTCTCCCATTATTTCTGGCGATTCGCTCTCAAATTCTATACCAGCGCCTCTAGTTAATAGGTGAGATGAATGGAAACCCCCATTGTTCTGATTATTTTTCGGCGCCCTCAAACTACGGCTCAGGCGCTAGAAGTCTTGCGTCAGGTTAAACCCCGCCGTCTCTTCGTGGTAGCGGATGCGCCCCGTCTAGATAAACCGGGGGAAGCAGAAAAATGTGCCGCCACCCGCGCTTTAATTCAAACTATTGATTGGGATTGCCAGCTTTTAGAAAACTACGCCGACAGCAATTTAGGCTCCTACCGCCGGGTGCCTACGGGTCTAGATTGGGTGTTCGAGCAAGTAGACCGGGCCATTATCCTTGAAGATGATTGCCTACCCCATCCTAGTTTTTTCCCCTTTTGCGAAGAATTGCTGGAGCGTTATGCTGAAGACCAAAGGATTGGCACAATCTCGGGGAACAATTTTCAGGCTATTCAACCGTCTTGTTCCGAGAGTTACTATTTTTCCCGCTACCATCACTCCTGGGGCTGGGCCACTTGGCGCCGAGCTTGGCAATATTTTGATATGGAAATGACCCATTGGCCCCAAGTCCGAGATCGACATTTGTTAGGGGCAATTTTAGATGATCCGCGAACGCTAAACTACTGGGAAGACATTTTTCAGCAGGTTTATGATGGTGAAATTCAAGCTTGGGATTATCGCTGGACGATGAGCGGTTGGTTGCAAAGTTTTTTAAACATTCTCCCCAGCGTTAACTTAGTTAGTAATATTGGTTTCGGCGCCGACGCCAGCCATACCAATCAGAGCGACCATCCCTTGGCCAATTTACCCGCCCAGGCGATGGACTTTCCCCTGAGACACCCTTCCTTTATTCTCACGGATGGGGAAGCGGATCGTTATACCCAAGACCAAATTTTTAATCCCTCCCTGACCCGGCGCTTGACCCGTAAGGTGACCCAATTGTTAGGGCGGTGATTGCCTGTTAATGTTCTAAGAGGTTGATTAAATAAAAAGGGTAAACACAGCAGTGTTATCCCCCCTAGCCCCCCTTTGAAAGGGGGGAACCATCCTCAAAGTCCCCCTTTCTAAGGGGGATTTAGGGGGATTCACGGAAAGAGTTAGGGGCTTTCCCAACAGCCTCTAACCCTTGATCTAAACACTTTTATCTAAACCTATGATTAAACTGGTTAAACAAGGACTCCATCGTCTCGGACTGGATGTGCGCCGTTATCCCCCGGCGTTGCCGCCGGACTTCAGCGCCGAAACCCGAGAGATTATCCAACAGGTGCGCCCCTTTACCATGACCTCCCCAGAACGGGTGGCGGCGCTCTGCGAAGGGGTTCGTTATCTCTGCCGCCACCATATTCCCGGCGCTATTGTGGAATGCGGCGTTTGGAAAGGGGGTAGTATGATGGCCGCGGCTTTGACCCTCAATCAACTCCAGCGCCAGGACCGGGAGCTTTATCTCTTTGATACCTTTAGCGGCATGTCCGAGCCGAGTGCATTGGATGTGGATTTAACGGGGAAATCGGCCACCCAATTACTCCGGGAAGAAGATAAAGCCGTCAGCGATTCGGTCTGGTGTTACGCGGGCCTGGAGGAGGTGAAAGAGGCGGTCTATTCTACCCATTATCCCCAGGAGAAAATTCACTTTATCCCCGGCAAGGTCGAGGACACCCTCCCCGAGGCGGCGCCGCCCCAGATTGCGCTGTTGCGGCTAGACACAGACTGGTATGAGTCCACCTACCATGAGTTAACCCATTTATTTCCCCGGTTAGCACCGGGGGCTGTGATCATCATCGACGACTACGGCCATTGGCAAGGCGCTCGTAAAGCGGTCGATCAGTATTTACAAGAAAACGCAATTCCCCTACTTTTACACCGCATTGACACAACGGGAAGAATCGGCTCGGTGTCTTCTTGGCAAAGCTGAGAGGCGGTAACCGTTCAGGGGGGTATCCAAACTTTGTAAGCTATAAGATTAGACGATTTCGGTATTGAAAATGCCGGTTTTTGATTATTTTAGGTTTTCTCTTAATAATGAAAATCCCAATTCCCGGCTCACAACCCCCATTTTCCTAGATTGAGCCGTGTCGTCTCTT
>JBKCES010000238.1:0-2659 GCA_046304295.1 Cyanobacteriota bacterium
CGGTTTATGTTCTCCCTCTTTGTTTCCGCCGCCGGCGCCGTCATTGGGTTGAGTCTTTTCGTTGCCCTTAAAGGTCGCAACGCCAACGCCCAGACCGAAACCCTGCGTTGGCTCGCCCTCGCCTTCGGACTGCTGGCCGCCAGCGCCTTCCTCTGGCAGGGGTTACGGCGCTTTTTGATCGTTATCCCCGCCGGGGAAGTGGGCATTGGTGAAACCCTAGGGCAAGTGGCGGAGCAAACCTTGGCGCCGGGGATTCATTTTGTGAATCCCTTAACGGAGGTCAGCACTTTTTCCACTCGTTTACAGGATCTTAAGGAAACGGTGGAAACCACCTCCAAAGAGGGACTGGGGTTTAAAATCGACGTCAGTCTTCAGTATCGCCTCGACCCCCAACGGGCGGGGGACGTGTATCTGAAAGTGGGAAACAATGAAAAAGAAATCATTATTTCTCGCTTCCGTTCCTTGGTGCGGCAAACAACCGCTCAATACCCCCTAACGGAAATCTACGGCCCCCGTCGGAGCCAAATCGCCCAGTTTTTACAACAGGAGATGACCCGTCAACTCCAACCCCTGGGCTTTATCGTCGAAGAAACCCTCCTACGGGAAATTGTCCTACCGGAAAGCATCCAAGCCGCTATCCAGTCCAAAGTGGCCGCAGAACAGGCGACCCAACAAATCGAGGTGGAAATCGTCAAAGCTCGCAAAGACGCCGAGCGGAAAAAGATCGAAGCCCAAGGAACCGCCGAAGCCCAAAAAATTCTCTCCGCGGGGTTAACGGAGCAGTCCCTCAGACTGAAGCAAATCGAGGCGCTGGACAAACTGGCCCAGTCCCAAAACAGTAAAATTATCATCCTCGGCGGCAAAGATAATTCCCCGCTATTGCTTCCCAGCGATTAATTTCACGAGGAACCATGAGCGCCGTTAACTCCGAACTCCCCCAGGGCGAAGCCACTAAACCCCTAAAAATCGCCCCCACCTCAGAGGGCTAAAGCCCCCGGGAAGGCACCTATCTATCTCTTAACTAAATCCGGCGCTTCCTCTGGGCAACCGACACCGGCTATGGTTCTTTTCTCCTCTTTTTTGGCCCTGCGTTTATTACTCTTGAGTCTCCCCTTCTCCTCATCTGGTTGATCCTTAGCGGTAAATTGGCTAACTCCGCTCAATTATCCACGGGCATGATTACTGTTTTAGCACCGCCAACGGAAGCGGGAACATGGATGAGCGTCGTTAATCGGGCTTATGAGCGCTGTGGGGATTGCGGCTGAAATCTGTTTCAATGGTATGATTCAGCCGGTGGCAGGATCTAAACCCTAGGATAAGAGATTATACCGTTGCAAAATTTCTAAATTTTCCGGCTTGAGGAGGCTTTGTAGTTCAATGACCTCGTCTAGCAAGCGCGCCTGGTGGGCTGTTTCTTCTTTAAGGACTCCCATGTACTTGTAAAAATGTTCGGGAGAATCGGCGCTGTTCTGGAGCAAGGAAGCCACTAGGTTGATTTTATTGACGGTGTCCCCTAGATTTTCAACAATTTTATTGAGGAGTCGGTCTTTAACTAAGATCATATTATCTCTATCCAGGGTACTTTGCTTACTTTCCTGGGCCAGTTTTTGAAACTGTCGAGTAATGGCTTTTTCTTCTTCGAGTTTATGTTTAATCTTCGCTTGTTTGACGAGGCGAGTTTGAATCGACGCTAGCAAATCGGCTATGTCAAAGGGTTTAACAATATAGTCGTCGGCGCCCAGCTCCATCCCTTGACGCATTTGGCGAGGCTCGGAGTTGCCCGTCAGAAAAATTAAGGGAGTCAGGGCAATTTCGGGTATGCTTTGGATACATTCGAGGACATCATAGCCATCCAGGATGGGCATCGAAACATCGCAGAGAATGAGATCGGGTCGTATGTCCTTGGCTAGGGAAATGCCCTCTTCCCCATCTGCGGCGGTCGTCACCTCATAGTCCGCCAGGGATAGAATCTCGCCGAGGTTCTCCCGCACCTCGGCATCGTCGTCAATCACCAAAATTTTTTCCATAAACAGCCTCTTTTTAAGTCCTTGAAGGTTAAGCACAAAGACCTTTAGCCTTTTATCCTAGCGTGAATCCCAGCCTAAGTAAATTTTAGGGGCTAATTTCAGTGATTCCAAATTCAAAATGTAGCTTAAGATACAAAACATGGCTTTAAGAAACGACTAAATGAGTAGGAACAAGCCAGATATAGCAGTCACAAGTGAGTTGTAAAATTTTAAATCCCCGAACCCTTACGGGTAAAGGCTTTGAGCAGAGGGACAATTTACAACCTAGATGTGACCGCTATATAGAGGGAAGTCAAGGGGAATGGGAAAAATATAGCGGTATTCATGTGAGTGAGATACGGGTTTCGACTACGCTTAGCCCTATATTCAAGCGGTTCAGCTATAAGATCGTCCCTCAGCCGGGAGAATACCGCTATAGAAGGGACCGCCCTCTGCTTCAATACCCTTCTACTGGGCGTTGTCAAATTTAAAGAGGGTTGCGATTAACCTAGATTTCAAACTCTTTGCTAGTAAGGCTTTTGTTGTGTTGCAAGTCATCCTTCATCTTCATATCTGACAACGCCCAATCCAATGTTTTACCCCCCACCCCACCCCCCCCTTGGAACCCTACGGTGCATACAAGAATATTACCC
>JBKCES010000239.1:0-13402 GCA_046304295.1 Cyanobacteriota bacterium
AGGGGACTAGATAAGGTTAATGACAAAACCAAAGACTTGTGTGTACACCGTAGCTTGGAAAGGGGGGGCACATCGGAGACTGTTCATGATTCATTTAGTCCTGCTATAAGACAATAACATTGTCTGCTCCAATAATGTGTGATGTCCCGATTGCCCAATAGTTGTTTGCTGTTCGCAATTGAACTACTTAGATCTCTCCTCTGATCGAATGCCGTTGGATATGCTCCAGAATTACCTGATCAACGTCCTCGAATTTCTCTTGGACAAGGGTGTGTCCTGCATCTAGTTCAATCAAGGAATATTCCCCTTTCATATAGGCTTGGGTTGCTTCTACACCCGCCCGCGCAACGGCAATATCTTTATTGCCCCAGATCAGTCGCGTGGTCAGCGTCACATCTCCATAGGGAATGGGTATCTCACGATTGGCGCGATACCAATTTAGGGTAGCTTTGCGACCCTCAAATTTGCGAAAAACAGTCAGATAGTCTGCTATTTCTTCAGGCTTAGATTGGGTCCAGAAGATGGATGGCATACTTGCAATAACACCAAACGCCACTTCAGGAATGAGGGGAAGCTGGAAAAATTTCATGTACCAACTTTTACTTTTTTGCTCTGGGTCACTTTTTTTCGCTTGTTCAAAGGCCGCCATGTGTGGAATGGATAAAGCTGTCCAACTGTGGACGTAATCTGGATACAATTGTACGATAGTCCAGCCGCAACCAGCGCCCCAGTCGTGGGCCACAAGATGGAATTTTTTAAAGCCAACCTGATCTGCCAGAGCGATCACATCCGAGGCAATTTTATCGATCGCATACTCAGCTACCTCTGCGGGTCTCGCACCAGGGCTATACCCCCGTTGATCGGGAGCTAGGCATCGATACCCCTTCGTTGCGAGAGAAAGCATCACCTCTGTCCACATATGGGAGGTTTCAGGAAAACCGTGGAGTAAAATCACGAGTTCACCAGTATTGTCCATGCCACAGGTTCGGCACCGAAAGGTATATTCATTAGCTTGCAATTCTACAATCTCAATTTGAGCGGGTTCCATACTCAGCCTTTAATTTAGGACTAGGATATCGTTGCTCTAACGTAGCTAAGCTGCACGACTCGTCATTGCCGTTGCAGGGGATAAAGTGCGCCGCACCTTGCCCACCGTAATAAGAATATCCACGAGCATCTCCAGTGCCACTTCTTTGCCAGGACAGATGCGCCCGGCGCTGTGATCGCCGACCGAGTGGAACCCCAGATGAAACGGGCAGAGGTTTTCGCGATTGGCGTTGAATTCGTAGGTGGTAGAACCCCAGATACTCTCGTCCAATAACCCCAAACTCATGGGGATTAGGATATTGGTGCCTGCGGGAAAGGTCTGTGCCTTGCCTGCAATCGTTACGGTGAAAGCCTCAGTCGCAATCCGATGGGTAGCGCTGACTGGAGCCCACAATCGGGCACATTCTAGAAGAAACAGTCGTACGGCATGACGATCCTCTAGATTTAGGGTATCCCATTCTTGCGTAAGGTCAATCTTGGCGGTTGTGCGATCGCCATAGGCTGGAAGAGTTCGAAAGCCCATACTCGTGTAAGCGATGTGGAGCGGGCCTTGGAGAGCGGCGATACTCATGATAGAGGTCATCAGCTTCGCCAGTTCTCGGCGCGTCATGTGGTTATATTCCGGTCTATCTGCTTGGAAATTTGCTAACGCGGGGGACTGCTCGTAGAGGGTTGCAACCTTCTCTATCAGCTCGGAAATATCTCCATGCCCCTTCAATTTCAATTGTTTCAATAAACGACCCACCGTCGCCATGTAATGGGTTGGCCCAAGACGAGTGTAGTACAAATCGATCAAGGGGTGCATCAAGTCCTCATTATCGGGGTTTAAGCCAAAGATAACGTAGTGCAGATACCGAATCATAAACTGCATCAAGCCCCTGTGTTCATCGGTAAAGAACGTGCCACCGAGATTGTGGGGCATTGCCTTGTAATCTGCCGCCAATTTTTCCAGCAATCCTCGGGCAATGGGATCGCGTTGACGGGCTGACGCAGACTCGTTGAGGAGATAATCCTGCATACATTTTCTGAATGCCGCATGGTCAGTGCTGCCGCCCGCTCCCTGATCAGAGAGAGACAGGAGAAAAACGTTGCGTCCGCCAACATCTTGATTGGGAGAATGCTCGGCATCAAGTAGGGTGGCGCCGAGTCGCCAAGTTCTGGACTGGGGTGAGGTGAGCGAAACCGCCAAGGTTTCAAAATCCCCCAACACGACTTGCCCCGAGCAGCAAAAGTTAGAACCAAATCTTTGCCGTTTGGAGTAAAGGTAAGTGGGATTGTTAGCAAGTAACCCTTCAACCAAGCTAATCAACGGCAGGATGGTTTTGCTCAGACCCGCTTCCGGATATTGAATGGCCCAAATCTGGAAATCATTGAGAATGTTGTTCATTACCACAGTCAAATCTCCATAGCAATTAAGAGGTAAATCAAGTATAGCTTTAATAGTGATACTTTAAAAGGAATCTTGTCAGTTTTAACCGCCTCGCAAAGGAATTTAAATATTAATGCTCTGGGGAATTTTAGATGGGCGCAGAACATTGTATTCGTATTCGGTCGGACGAGCTTCATTTCTCACAGTAATTTCCAACTCAATACTAAGCAGTTTTTCGTGGAATACTTTTAAGAGGTCTTTCACACGATTATCGGAAAAATACGAATCACCATAATTACCTAGCCTTGTGTAGTAGACTGACCCCAACAAATAGGTCATATTCATTTGGCTTTCGGCCTGGTCTAGGGGAGGCAGTAAGTCTAGATAATCTTGCTCACTCATTCCTACCGTTGTCTTGGGCGCTTCTCGATATCCAGCCAACGGCATATTGGGCATATAGGTCATGAAAGTTGCCTGGGGAAAATTAACCGCCGCATGGTTCGCACTACTAGTAAAAATGATAAGAGTTACCGCTTCAATTAAGTAAGCTAAGGTTTGAATGGTTACTGGACTATCTTCAGTTGCTCTTTCTCCAATACCCGTCATTTGACCACCATCGGGGGCTGTCAAGTCTTGAATCCAAGCTTGAATCACCGTATCATTTTCTACAGAAATATCATCGACATAAAATAGCTTTAAGTAGCTGGATACCCACTCAGAAATGGCGTTCCAAATCAATAGTCCATCGTCCCGATAGGGGTAGTTCGGCAAGAATTGAGGATCATCAACCCCTCGCGCTCTTAGAACCGTTGGTAAAGATGATTGATTGAAAGGATACGGATACTCTTTGGCTCCTTTAACGCTCAGCAATATTGAAGACTTTAATGTTCCTGCTGCAACCTTATCCACGGTTCCCCCTGGATTTACCAGTCCTTTTACTGCTGAATCATTAATAAATAAGGTGCCTTCAAAATGAGGTCTTAATAGAGCGCCTAGGGGGTGGGTAACAGGAAGTTTACGATCGGTGGCGATGGCGATAGGTTCCATCCGTAAATGGGTTCCACCCAAATGCGACACAAATTCGTGATAATTTCCATCGGCAATTTGCACAATTAACTTTGCCATTTGCCATGCCCATCGTTCTTCGAGAGATGAGTGATTGGATGGGGCTAAAAAAATCGGATTTTCTGGAGAGGGATCTTGATAACACTGAATAGCAACCGGCAACAGTCTACGATTGGGACAATCTCCAGGCTCAACTGCAAATAATGCGATCGGATGATAAATATATTTTTGGATTGTATACTTTTCTATTTCGATAGTATTAGGATCAATTTCACCCAACACTTGGTAATCCGTCACATAGAGACGGTTTTCAGCAATTGCTTTTTCCAAAGAATCACCAGCACCCATTACGGATTTATACTGAGCATCGGTCACTGGAAACTTCTCTAAGATATTACTTTGGAAACGTTCGATTACCAAGGGGTTTACGCCAGCAACCCTCTGTGCGGCAAATACCTTATCTTCATGGACTTGATAGGCAATAGTGGGTAGGTAAATAACTTGAAATAAATCCTTATAGTTCCTCAATCCAAGCGGTGATCTTTGGGCAATTAAAGGGATTCTTTCGTCCCGCTTAGGTTTGGGGTCACGAGTAGGTCTTTTTTCCCTTTGAATGGTTTTAACATTTTCAGATATTAAATACTTAACGATGAAAGTATAGACTTTTTTGACCAAGTTAGAATTGGCAACTAAGTAAGTAAATCTAATATCAAAAGTAAGCTTAAAAATAGAAAAAATATTTTGGTTAATAGTAAGATCGTACATCGACTGATTGGATCGAATTCGCAATAGTAACGTAACAACCTGCTCAACCCAAGCCCCTATGGTTAGAGAGTTATCCTCTTTAAAAACGCATGACGCCATCGGATATTTTAGATCGGGTTCCATGAGTGACTCTGCGAAGCGATCATAATCATACTCATAGCTTTGAACTACAGGAAGATTTTGCCCTTGTTCAGCAGACGAGTTAGAAGTTAAGCTCATAGATTTTTCTCGGAAATAATTGAGATATCGCTTTGGAATAGCTAGGAAATATGCGGAGGGTAGACCGTATAACACTCTAGCGCATGGTCAGTGAAAGTAACAATTGTTCAACCGTTGGAGACACTCTAGCGCCGTTTTTCGGGGGAGTCAATCCCCGTCCAGCGCCGATTAGCGCCGGCGCCGTGTAACTCCGCTAGCAGATCCGCCCAAAGTCTGACTGGGTAAGGGGTTAGGAAAATGTAAAGTTTTATTAATGCGGCGTAACATGCTTCCCGGATTCCAGTAAACTCAATTATCGCACTTCCATCCTGGGCTTACGAAGCTAACCCAATATTCTGCAAGAAAGTCCGAAGCTCAGCCAAATATTCAACATAGTTGACTGGAAAGATTGTACTGTGGTCGCCACGAGGGAAGACTACCAGCCGTTTAGCGTGTCCGCCCCCCCATGCGTGTATTCGCTCGGCGTGTGATTGAGCAACAATGTGGTCTTTGGCTGCGTGGAGAACCAGCAATGGACCACTGTAATCGCCGAGTTTCGTCTGGTGGTCAAAATATTCAGCTAACTCAGTAGTGACGGTTATGGAGTTATACCCGATCCTTTCAGCCATTAAGCCTAGCGGCCAGATGTCATTTAGGACTGCAATTCCACTCTCTATGACAAGCCCACCGAGGGAGGGCAATCGGTGAGCTAACTCGATTGCGTACAAACTCCCCAAAGACCTACCAAATGCGACTACTCGTTCGGCTGGTACTCCAAGAGCGGCAACCACCTGCACCCCATCTCCGAGCATAGCAGCTAAAGCGGGCTCGCCGCTGGATGCCCCGTATCCGCGATACTCGGCAAAGCAAATGTTAATCCCTAAATCGTTAAACAGATCGCCGAAGTATTGCGCACATTCAACAGCAAGTTCGCCATTTCCGTGGAAATAGACAACCCATCCTGCTCCAGGATGGGAATTGAGGACGTGGCAAGCGAGTTGATTTCCCTCGGCCTCGACCATGAGAGATGGTTTTACTGCCGTCGACCGAGGGTAAAATACACGTTCACTTATCACCGTATGGTTTAGCAGTTTCGAGGTACGATAGTTATCCACTACCACCCTCCAAATCTCAATTTGCAGACCGTAAGCATCTATAGAAGCCTCAATGAAAGAAAAATCTTGACGCGCGCCTAAAAACCGGGGGATATGCGGCGGGTGATCGCCTAACACTCTAGGGCGTTGGGCTGTGAAAACAATGATTTTTCAACCATTGGGGACACTCTAGCGCCGTTTTTCGGGAGAGTCAATCCCCGCCCAGCGCCGAAACCCGCTACGGACTAAGCATTACAGCTATCGCGCCGAAATGTTAAGCTATGGCCCCAAACGATGATTCCGCCATTTCGGGGGCCAATGGTCAATGACAGCGACAGTCGCAACCCAGCCGCTAGGCTCTGCTTCCGCCTTGAGGGATAGCCCGCCCCAAGTCACCTGGAACAAACTGCCTAAAGACTTTATTCTCCCCGACGACCCTGTGGATAACCAACTCCAACCCCTGCTGGCGGAAGCCCTGCGGGAATCCCTAGACCTGGCTGGCCTAATTTTAGAGTCCATGCTGATTGCCACCAATTTTGGCCTCTGCGCCACCGTGGCCGCTAAAACCGTCGTCAAAGCGCCGGACTGGGTTTACATTCCCCAGGTTAAACCCTTGGTCGACGAGGTGATTCGCCGTAGTTACACGCCCCAACTAGAGGGAGATATCCCTCTGATTGTCCTAGAATTTATTTCCGAAACCGAGGGAACAGAGTATTCCATTAACCCTCACTATCCCTACGGTAAATGGTATTTTTATGAGCGCATTTTACAAGTTCCGCTCTATGGTATCTTCAATCCTCAAACCCAGCAGTTAGATCTCTTTCGTTTGCGAGAGGGGAAATACGAACCTCTGTCCCCCAACGAGGATAACCGGTTCTGGATTGCGGAAATGAACCTGTTTTTAGGGACTTGGACGGGTAAAAGAGCGCATATTTCTACCACCTGGTTGCGTTGGTGGGACTCGTCAGGCAATCTTTTGCCCTGGGGGAAGGAAATGCTGGAGCAGGAACGCCAGAGGGTTGAACAGGAACGAGAAAGGGCTGAACAAGCCGAGTCTCAGTTAGAGCGGGAGCGGACGGCCCGGCGCCGTCTTGAGGAGCGACTACGGGCCCTGGGACTGGACGATGATCTGGACTCCCCTCCATAGCCAGTTAGACCGGCTCCTACGGCGCCGTCTGTTATTACCGCAGGAAGAAGCGGTCTTAATCGCGGTTTCCGGGGGGCAGGATTCCCTCTGTTTACTGCAACTTTTAGCAGATCTCCAACCCCGCTGGGGCTGGCGCCTGGGTGTCGCCCACTGTGACCATGGTTGGCCGGGGGATGAGGGCATGGCGGCCAGCGTTGAAACTTTTGTCCAAGGGTTAAATCTGCCCTTTTACCTAACTAAGACGGAACAATTGCCCCAAACCGAGGCGGCGGCCCGGCGCTGGCGCTATCAAGCCCTCACGGATGTCGCCCAAAGCCGGGGGTTTAACCGGGTGGTTACGGGCCACACCCAAAGCGACCGGGCCGAAACCCTCCTCTATCACCTCCTGCGGGGGAGCGGGAGCGACGGTCTTCAGTCCCTAGGCTGGCGCCGTTCCTTAACCCCAGAGATTGAACTGGTGCGGCCCCTACTGGAGATTTCCCGGGCCCAAACCGCAGCTTTTTGCCAAGCTAGAGGACTACCGGTCTGGGACGATCCCTACAACCAAGACCGGCGCTTTGCCCGCAATCGCCTGCGCTTAGACCTCTTTCCCTACCTGCGCCAACACTTTAACCCTCAGGTGGATCAAACCCTGGCTCAGACCCTAACCATCCTGGAAGGGGAGGCGGACTATTGGCGGACAGTAACGACCCGGCTTTATCCCCAGATGGCCGAACCCGGGCCGCCGCCCCGCCTCCAGCGCCGACTCTTGGGGGAGCAACCCCTGGCGCTCCAGCGCCGGTTAATCCGTCATTTTTTACAACTGCACCTGCCCCAGACGCCCAACTTTGAGCAGATCGAGGCCGTGGTCGCCCTCATCGACGCTCCCAATGGCAGTACCTCCACCGCTCTCCCCGGCGCCCAGGTGGTTCAAGTACAAAATCCTTATTTAATACTAATGTCGCTCCAAAGCCTTCCCCCGCGGCGCTAAGGTAGATCCGACTTCTCCCCCGCCCCCTGCCTATGGAAATCGCCACCTGGAATGTGAACTCGATTCGCTCCCGTCAAGACCAAGTGATCACTTGGTTACAGGCCAACCCTGTGGACGTCCTCTGCCTTCAGGAAACCAAGGTCATCGACAGTGCCTTTCCCCTTGACCCCTTTACGGCGCTGGGCTACCACTGCCAATTCTCCGGGCAAAAAGCCTATAACGGCGTGGCCATCCTCAGTCGAGCGCCCCTAGAAAACGCGATGTGCGGTTTCGCGCCGCTTTTGGGCGCCGAGGCGGAAGATTGGGACCAGCAAAAGCGAGTCATAACCGGGATTTATCAAGGCGTTTGCGTCGTTAACCTCTATGTCCCCAACGGCGCCGCAGTGGGGGATGAGAAATACGCCTACAAGTTAAATTGGTTAGCTCAACTTAAACAGTATTTACAGGAACTTTTAGCCGCGAGGACGGAACCCAGTTGTCTCTGCGGCGACTTTAACATTGCTCTGGAAGACCGGGATATTTACAGCGCCGAGGGCAAAGGGACGCACATCATGGCTTCCCCCCCGGAACGGGCGGCGCTGGCGGACGTCCTCTCCCTCGGTTGGCAAGACGGTTTTCGCAAATTCACCCCGGAGGAGGGCCACTTTAGCTGGTGGGATTACCGGAGCGGGGGCTTTACCCGTAATCGGGGCTGGCGCATCGACCACATTTACCTCGACCCGGCGCTGTATCAACAAGCGGTGGCCTGTCGCATTGACCGGGAACCTAGGGGTTGGGAAAAACCCAGCGACCACGCCCCCGTCGTCGTCACCCTCTAGGCCCTCTCTTACTCCCACATACTTTATGACCCAACTCCATCAGGCCTTCACCATTTTCCTGAGTCTTTTGGTGGAAGCCCTGCCCTTCCTGACCATCGGGGTGCTCCTCTCCAGCGCCTTGTTGATTTTTAGCAACGAGAAAAAGTTAATCGCTCTTATGCCCCGCCATCCCTTCCTCGGCGCCGTGGCCGGCAGTTTTCTCGGTTTTTTATTCCCCGTCTGCGAATGCGGCAATGTGCCTGTAGCCCGGCGCTTTCTCCTCCAGGGACTCCCCACCTCCGTGGCGGTGGCCTTCCTCCTGGCGGCGCCGACTCTTAATCCCGTGGTGATTTGGTCCACCTGGGTCGCCTTCCGACAACCGGAAATTGTGGCGGCCCGCCTCGTGTTTTCCCTATTCATTACCCTGATTATTAGTTATCTCTTTAGCTTTCAAAAAGATCTAGCACCTATCCTCCAACCCCGTTTAGCCCGACAAATCGAGAGCCTCCGGGCCCCCGCAGAACCGGAAACACCGGCACTCCTGCGGGCCGGCACCTATTTTCTCGGTCAAGACCAGCCCCAGCGCCTCGAAGACGCCTTTTTACAGGAAACCCTACCGGCGGCGCTTCTGCCCAACCGCTGGCAGTTATTTCTGGATAACATTACCCAGGAATTGCGGGAGTTGGGGGGGATGCTGATTTTGGGGAGCGCCATCGCCGCAGTCATTCAGGTCTTTGTGCCCAGAGAAATAGTCCTCACCCTGGGCCAGGGCACCTTAACCTCCATTTTGGCCATGATGCTTTTGGCGGCGCTGGTCTCCGTCTGCTCCACCGTGGATTCCTTTTTCGCCCTCTCCTTTGCCTCCACCTTCACCACCAGTTCCCTACTGGCTTTCCTCGTCCTTGGCCCCATGATCGATATAAAAAGCATGGGCTTAATGCTCTCCATTTTTCGGGGCCGGGTGATTGTCTATTTGCTAGTTCTGGTGGCTCAACTGACTTTTATCTTCAGTTTGCTCCACAGTTTCGTTTTTTAACGCAACAATTCCCCAGTTAAAAACGGCTTGCACACCAAAATTAAACACCCCCGCTGGTGGCGCCAGGAGGGTGTTCGCATCATTAACTAGGCAAAGAGGAAGGGAGGGACTACATCATCCCCATACCGCCCATACCACCCATACCGCCCATGCCACCCATGCCACCCATACCGCCCATATCGGGAGCGGCTGGCGCCGGAGGTTGGGGTTTTTCTACCACCAGGGCTTCCGTGGTTAAGACCATACCGGCGATGGAGGCGGCGTTTTGCAGGGCCGAGCGTACCACTTTAGCGGGGTCGATAATCCCGGCGGCGATCAGGTCTTCCAATTGCCCCGTTAGGGCGTTGTAACCCAGATTGGCGGCGCTTTCCTTAACCTTTTCCACAATGACGGCGCCTTCCACCCCGGCGTTGTGGGCCAGTTGGAACAACGGCGCTTCTAGGGCCTTGGCGATCAGAGCGGCGGCTACTTTTTCTTCGTCGTTGGCGCGTTGATTTTGGAAAGCGGGGATTTTCGCCGCCAGATGAATCAGAGTCGTGCCGCCGCCGGGGACAATTCCTTCTTCCACCGCCGCCTTGGTGGCGTTGAGGGCGTCTTCGATGCGGAGTTTGCGGTCCTTCAGTTCCGTTTCCGTGGCGGCGCCGACTTTGATCACGGCTACCCCGCCGGCCAGTTTGGCGATCCGCTCTTGCAGTTTTTCGGCGTCGTACTCGGAATCGGTTTCCGCCAGTTGCTGTTTGAGTTGAGCCACCCGTTTTTGCACCGCGGCGGAGGCCCGTTTATCGGCGCCGGCTACGATGATGGTGTTGTCTTTTTCTAGGGTGACTTTCACCGCTTGCCCCAGTTGGTCGAGGCTAACGCTGTCGAGGCTCAGACCCACTTCTTCGGAAATGAGACTGCCGCCGGTGAGGACGGCGATATCCTGAAGCACCGCTTTACGGCGGTCGCCAAAGGCCGGCGCTTTGATGGCGGCCACATTGAGCACGCCCCGGGCTTTATTGACCACAAGGGTGGCTAGGGCTTCCCCGTCCACGTCCTCAGCGATGATTAACAGGGGCCGACCGCTCCGGGCCACGGTTTCCAGAACCGGCACCAGATCGGCGATGGCGCTGATTTTTTTATCGGTGATGAGAATGTAGGGATTGTCAAAATCGACGACTTGGCGCTCTTGATCGGTGATGAAGTAGGGGGAAATATAGCCCCGGTCGATAGCCATCCCTTCCACCACTTCCAGTTCGGTATTCAGGGATTTAGATTCTTCCACCGTAATGACGCCGTCCTTGGTGACTTTATCCATGGCGTCAGCGATCATCCGCCCGACTTCCGGGTCGCCCCCCGCCGAAACCGACGCCACCTGGGCGATGGCGTCCCCTTCCACTGGTTTCGCTAGGGTTTTAATTTCCTCTACCAAGAAAGCGATGATTTTATCAATGCCCCGCCGTAGGGCCACGGGATTAGCTCCGGCGGTGACATTTCGCAGTCCTTCGTGGATCAGCGCCTGGGCGATGATGGTGGCGGTGGTGGTGCCGTCTCCAGCGATTTCTTTGGTTTTCGAGGCCACTTCCTGAAGGAGGCGAGCGCCAGCGTTTTCCTCCGGGTTAGAGAGTTCGATTTCTTTAGCGACGGTGATGCCGTCATTGACAATCTGGGGAGCGCCGTAGGCTTTTTCGAGGAGCACGTTGCGACCCTTGGGGCCGAGGGTGATGCGCACCGCGTCCGCTAGGATATTGATCCCGGCTTCGAGGGAGCGACGGGACTCGTCTTTGAAGGAAATAAGTTTTGCCATAGGGATTACTGTAACCGTTGAGACCACTAAAAACTTTAGCAGTCTTGGGAGGAGAGCGCTAAGTCCCCCAAGGTTCGGTTTTCCCTAGGGGATGTTATCAATTGCGCTTTGCGGCGGCTTTCTCGGCTTTGTGTTAGGGCGGCCCCTATTCCCGCGAGGCATAACCCCTATTCCCATTTTGGGGCTTCTCAAACCTGGAAATATCCCGCACTATACGAGTCATTCCCCTTGTTTTTTCTGTTTCTGCGATTAAATCTATGCTAAACCCCAAAGCCCTCGCTCTTTTCCTCGCTCCCCTAACCTTAAGCGCCGGGATGGTCGTCGGCGACATCGCCCTCCAGGGCGCTCTGCCCCAACTGGGTTCTATCGCCCTAGCGGCGCCGGAACTGACCCCCCAGCAACAGGTTGACCTAATTATCAAAAGTAAGGGGCAGATTGGGAGCGGCGACCAACTGCGGCGCTTTTTTTACAAAGACCTGACCCCTATCGCTGTGCAACCCGGCGGCGCCGGCATGGTGGTTAATCTCTACAATAAAGCCAACAATGTGACCTTCTCCTACTGCGCTAATTATGATGTGGTGGTGGCGGTGAAATCAGGGAAAGTGACCCAGTTCCCCGCCGACGAAGTTCGTTAAGGTGTCCCTTTAACCTCCGGCGTTGTCTGTGGCAGTCGTAGCTGGCTGGTAAATTTCCCTCCGCCAACAAGCTTTACGCTCAAGGATTCCGGCGTTTAGGATTTTACCCATCGCCTCTAACTGCCCTATGTCCCTCCAAATTCAACTCCGTCAATTCCATCAAGAATTTTTGGCTAAATCTCCCCCGGCAACCCTGGCCATTTTGGAAACGGCGGCCGCGGAATTACGGGAGCGGTTCGCCCAGCGGCCTTGTCTTCAGGTCGGGGATCTGGCGCCGGATTTTCTACTTCTCAGCGCCGCAGGAACTCTAGTTTCTCTCTCGGAGCAATTAGAGAAAGGCCCGTTGATCCTTTCCTTTTTTCGGGGCGGTTGGTGTCCCTACTGTCTCTTAGAGTTGCGGGCCTATCAAGGCGTCTGGCCCGGAATTCAGGGGCTGAGAGCTTCCCTTTTAGCGGTCTCTCCCCAGACGTTAACCATTTCTCGGGCCATGGCGGAGCGCAACGGGTTAGGGTATCCCCTCCTCAGCGATCTCGGTTGTCAGACCGCCCAGGACTATGGCTTAGCTTTTGTCGTTCCCGACGCCGTTAGGGCACTGTACTACGCTTGGGGCCATCCCCTGCCGGATTACAACGGCTCGGAAGACTGGCTTCTGCCCATCCCGGCTACCTTCGTCCTCGACCGGCGCCGTCGGATTGCGGAAGCCTTTATTGAACCCGACTTTTCCCTCCGTTATGAACCCGAGGCGGCGCTGGCCCGGCTACGGACTTTAGCGGTTGTTTAATCCCCCAGAGAGCTAGAGATTTTCCAAACCTTCTCTTCGTTTGCTTCCTTTCAATCGTCAATTCTTGTCTTTCTCCATTACTTATAACCTGGAAAACTATCATGTTAACCGCCAAATTGATCGGCGTCTGCTCCGCTTTTCTGCTTTCCGCGACGGCGCTAGCCTTACCCTCCATCCCGGCCCAAGCGCAAATGACCATGCGCTTTAGCGCCCCCTTTATTTCCGACTCTGGCTATGTCGGCAGTAAGAATAAGCATTTCATCACCCTCGCCGTCACTGGCTTCGCCCTCAAATCCGTCACCGTCGCCCTTCCTCCCGGCGCTGGCGACTCCTTTCAAACCAAGGCGGTGGATAAATTTGGCCAAGAAATCCCCGCCAAAGCCATGGTTTCCGCCAATGGCTTGACCCTTAATTTTAACCAACCGATTAAGCCGGATAGTTATGTGACCATCCAATTCACCAACTTGGATATGTCCAAAATTGGCGGGCGGGCGCTTTACCGAGTCAGTGCTATGTTGGAGGGAATTAATGGGGAATTTCCCGTTGGCTCCGCCATGATTCGCCTGAAAGAACAAAGTTAAACTGCGTCTAACTTGAAAGCCGAAGTTTCCGGTTCCCCTCCCTCGGAGGGGTTAGGGGTGGGTTAGAGCTTAAGTTTAGACCCACCCCCCAGCCCCCTCCCAAGAGGGGGAGTTAAACGACAGCTCTTACT
>JBKCES010000240.1:0-24297 GCA_046304295.1 Cyanobacteriota bacterium
AATTAATTGACATTTTAGAAAACTACGCCCACCATCGGCGCCGTTTAGTAGAGGCGGTTCAAGAAATTAATTTAGCCGTTAACGATCCCAATTTAGAAGAAATTTACCGTCAACCGGGTCAAGCGGATAGCGAGGTTTGTCAAGAGTTAGACGCCTGGTATCGGCAGTTAATGACCTATTGGCGCTCCGCCCAGGAAAACATTTCCTTTCTCCAACCCCTCAAGGCTCAGGTTAAACCCGTCGCCAAGCAAACCCTCAAGTCTGTTAAAGGCACCCTCGGCCCTCTCAAAGACCAGGCGTTAACTCCCCTGCGACAGGATTACAACGCTCAATGGGTCAAAGCGCCGTTACTCCTGAAAAAATACGCCGCGACCTTTAAAGCGCCGGAGCAGACCAGCCGAGAGATTGAAGATAAATTGCAGGCGCTCTGGCGATTAGGCTCTGGTTATAAGGCTGAGCAGTTGGGCGTCCGGGGCAAACTGGGCATTAATTTCCGCATTGACCGGGCCCGGCTCTGGCGGGAGTTGGCCCGTCTGGAGGCTCTGCGGGGCAATACTTTAGTTAGCGTCACCTACAAACTGCGGGTTCTGCGGGCCCTGGGAACGGATTATTTTGGGGATTTGCCCAGCGTCGTTAAAACCCTAAATGCGCAAGGCTTTCCAAGGGAGGCCCAAGCCGCGGCGGCGCTGTACGGCCCCCCGGCGGAACGGCGGGAGCGTTGCTTTAACCTGATTGAGCAGGCCCGTTTGGATAATTTACCTAACGCCGCAGACGACCATTATGAAATCTGGGACGAGCGCCGGGAAGACCGCCCCTACCGGGCCACGATTATTGTTTCTCTTTATAACGCCGCCGAGAAACTGCCCCTCTTTTTGCGAACCTTAAAACTGCAAACCCTGATCCAACGGGGCGAGGCGGAGGTGATCCTGGTGGATAGCGGCTCGCCGGGGTCGGAATATCAAGTCTTTCAAGCCCTGGCGCCGGAGTTGGGCTATCCTCTGCTCTACGTTCGTTCCCCCCAACGGGAAACCATCCAAAGCGCTTGGAATCGGGGCATTAAGCTGGCCCGCTCGCCCTATCTTTCTTTCCTAGGGGTGGATGAAACCATTTTGCCCGATTGTCTGGAAGTTTTAGCTCACGAACTTGACCACGACCCGGCACTGGATTGGGTCATCGGCAACAGTTTAGTCACCAATGTGGATCGGAACGGCGCCTGGGTCAGCGATGTGATGACCTACGACCGTCGGGGTTACGAGCAGGATTTAGTTTATCTAGAAACCTGTTACCTCTCCTGGGTGGGAGCGCTCTATCGGAAATCGATCCACGACCGCTTTGGCTATTACGACGCCAGTTTCCGCGGCGCTGGGGACACGGAATTTAAAAACCGCATCATGCCCTTTATTAAAAGCAAAGCGGTGAACCGAACCTTGGGGCTGTTTTGGAACTACCCTGACGAGCGCACCACCCAAAGCCCCAACGCCGAAATTGAGGATATGCGGGCTTGGTATCTGCATCGCAGTTTAGGGGGAGTCCAGTACGCCTTTCAAAATCGGGCGCCGGAAGAGGCGGAAAAACTACTTTACCATTGCCTCACCTACCGGAAATCCTACTGTCAACACGCCAGCACGGACTTTGACCACGCCCAAAATTTGGCCCTCTATCTGGGGGAAATCGCCCCGGACGCTCCCGCTTTACGTTACTCCGAGGGAATTGCGGCGCTGTTGCAAACCTACCAAACCCTCGATTGGTTGCCCAAATTGTCCCGCTGGTCTCCCTTTCAGGCCATGGGAGAGGCGCGGAAGCTAACCCAAGCCTGGGAACAAGAACACGGCGCCGGTTGGCCCAATTCTCGGCGCTATCCGCCGGAGTATCGGATCTTTAACGACAATCGCCACGAGCAACACGCCTTTTTATGGTTTACTGAAATCGCTTCCCCTCGGGACTAGCCTCATCAAAACAGGACTCTCCGGCGCCGCTAGGCCTAACTTCAATCCAAAGTTTCCGGTTCCCCTCCTTAGAGGGGTTAGGGGTGGGTCAACTCTCGCGGTTAAAACCCTTTTCCGGCGATCTCCCAAGAGCTACCGTGTATACACAACTGTCAAAATCCCCCCTAGCCCCCCTTGGAAAGGCTACCGTGTATACACAAGTGTCTAGATCCCCCCTAGCCCCCCTTTGAAAGGGGGGAAAACTTCTCAAAGTCCCCCTTATTAAGGGGGATTTAGGGGGATCAAAGCCAAAACTGGGTCTTTAACCGAGATCTGTGTACACCGTAGCTTGGAAAGGGGGGAAAACTTCTCAAAGTCCCCCTTGTAAAGGGGGATTTAGGGGGATCAAACCCAAAACTGGGTCTTTAACCGAGATCTGTGTACACCGTAGCTCCCAAGAGGGGGAGTTAAATAACCCATTTGAGTCTGGACAAAATTCACAAACTCATTAATCTTTTTTATTCAGTCTAATAACCCGCTATGCTCGCCCGACTTAAAGCCAAAATTAGAAGTTTTCTCGGTATTCTCTCCCTGACGGAAGAGGTGGAAAACCTAAAAAACGAAATTCAAGAAATCAAATCCTATATCGCCGAATATAATATCCTCAAAAGTTTTGTCCTGCAAATTCCCGAAGGTGCCAATTTAGCCGGGCGCCTCAATCGGGTAGAAGGGCTGATTCCCGTGGAAATTCTCAAAAATTATATCCACTGTTTTCGCTGTTTGGGGGAGGCGAAAATCGACGTTTTGGTAGAAACCCATTGCTCCGATTGGTTAGCTCAACATCTACGCCCAGGAGACACGGCGCTAGATATCGGCGCTGCCTTTGGGGTGATTGCTCTCCCCTTAGCCGAAGCGGTTGGCCCCGAGGGCAGGGTTTACGCCTTTGAGCCGGCGCGGAAAACCCGGGCGATTCTGAAACGCTTAATTGAAGCTAATCAGTTAAATAATATTCACCTCGCGCCCCAAGCTATTGGGGAAGAAACGGGAAGCGCCGAATTTATCGAATACGATTCGGATAATCATTTTTCCTGGGCGCCGGACACCTCCACCTTAGCGACCGGGGTAGAACCGGCCATGGAGCGTTACACCAAGTATGCCGTGGAAGTGACCACTATTGATGGGTTTGTTGAAGATCATCATATTCAGCCCAAGGCCATTAAAATGGACATCGAAGGTTTTGAATACTACGCCCTCCAGGGCGCCGTCAACACCTTAAAAAATCATCATCCGGTGCTCTGCATTGATATTCACGCCGATGTTAAAACCAAAGAATCGGCGCTGGCTACGGTGGAGCCGTTTTTAACCCAGTTGGGCTACCACTGCGATTATCGAGAACACACCCTCTTTGCCGTTTATTCGCCTAACTAGGAGGATGGTTAATGTCCCTGAAACCACTATTCTTTTAATATTGATTGTCCTATGCTTAACCGTCTGAAAGACAAAATTAAATTCAAACTGGCGAAAATTCTAGCACCGGAAATTGACCAGAAATTAGCCGTTACCGATAAACTCACCTCGGTGACCCTCTACGGTATCGCGCCCTGGTATCAGGAAAACCTCTGGGAGCCACCGGTGCAAATCATCCTCCGGGATTTGTGTAAACCAGGGGACGTGGTCTTTGACGTCGGCGCTAATTTTGGCGGCTTAAGCACGGTGATGTCAAGAATGGTGGGTCCCAAGGGCGTAGTTTGCGCCTTTGAAGCTAGCCCCCGCATTGTGGATAAGACTCAGCGAAATTTAGTTCTGAGCGGTTGCCATAATACCCAACTCTTCCATAACGCCGTTTACCACACCTCCGGGGAAACCGTTAAAATTTACCTCGGCAGTCATCTTAACGACAGTATTTATAGCCAACACGGGGAAGGCTCTAGCTACGCGGTGAAGACCATCGCCCTGGATGATTTTATCGCCCATACCGGCTTGGTTCCTAACCTGTTAAAAATGGATATTGAAGGCGCCGAATTTGACGCCCTTCAGGGATTAGCCAACAATCTAAAAACCGCTAAACCCCACTTAATTTTAGAAACCCAGCGGGACGATAGCCGTTGTTTAGACTACCTGCGGGATTTAGGTTACGTCGCCATTGACCTCAATACCTATCAAGAAATCCAAAGCCCTGCCGATTATCCTTCCGGCGCCGATATTCGCAATAATCTTTATATTCACCGGGAGCGACTGGGGGAAACACCCTACCAACCGCCCTTTGAGATTCAGCCCTACGCCGACTTAAACGCGACGGATTTTCAGACCGGCGCTAACGGCTCCATTTATAGCCAAAAGGCTCTCATTCTCGAAAAAGGGCGCTATCTCATCGATGTTAACTTCAGCGCCGAGGGTCGGGATAATGACCTCATGTGCGGGGTTAAAGTCGGGGAAAAAGTCATCTTCCGCTACCACGCCTACAGTCAGCTTTTAGCCGCCACCTATCGGGACTGGGTCATTCAGGTGGACGAAACCGCCCCGATCCAAATTTATTTTGAATTTCAGAACGGCACCCAAGACCCCAGTCTCCAGATTCAGGGCGCTACCCTAAAACAAATCCGCAATTTTGCGGCGCTGGCTCCTCAACTCTATCTTTAGGGTGTTTCTCCTATGGTCGCTTCCTCTTCCCAAACCCCAGCTATTATCTACCCCGACAGCGACGGTCAACCCATGGCGGATAATACGCTTCAGTTTGAATGGATCGTCACCCTCAAGGAAAATCTAGAACTCCTCTTTGCGGAAGATCCCCAGGTTTTCATCGCCGGAGATCTCCTCTGGTATCCCCTGGAGGGGAACAATACTCTGCGACGAGCGCCGGACGCGATGGTAGTTTTCGGGCGCCCCAAGGGTTATCGGGGGTCTTACCAACAGTGGTTAGAAGGAAATATTGCGCCTCAAGTGGTCTTTGAAATCCTCTCCCCTAGTAATCGGTTAGGGGAAATGGCCCAGAAATTCGCCTTTTATCAGACCTACGGCGTGGAGGAATACTATATTTATGATCCTCATGCTCAGGATCTTTCCGGCTGGCTACGGCGAGACAGTCTGTTAGCGCCGATTGAAGGGATCGAAAATTGGGTTAGTCCCCGTCTCCAGATTCGCTTTGAACTGTTGTCTGACAGTTTAAAACTCTGGCGCCCCGACGGTCAGCCCTTTCTAACCTTTGGAGAACTGGATCGGTGCCGGTGCCAGGCGGAGTTGGAAGCAGAGAGGGCAAAGTTGGACGCTCAGCAAGCTCAGTTACGAGCCATCAGCGCCGAAGAGCGGGCGGAAAAACTAGCGGCTTATCTCCGTTCCCTCGGCGTTAATCCCGAGGAAATTTAAGGGTATTCTGGAAAGACCGAACCCTGACCGAGACTCCTATGGCCCCTCTCTCCCCCGACCGCGACGCCGTTTTCCCTGGGTTAAAAGATAAAGTCTATTTCAACTATGGCGGTCAGGGAATGTTACCCCGACCAGCGGCGGAGGCCATCGCCGAGACCTACCGGCGCCTAGAGGAGCTGGGGCCCTTCACCTTGACCAGTAACCGTTGGGTAAATGAGCAGAGCGAACAACTGCGGCAAACCTGGTCCGAGGAACTGGGTATTTCTCCTCAAACTTTGGCGCTGACGGATAGCGTTACCACAGGCTGTAATATTGTTCTCTGGGGTCTGGATTGGCGACCGGGGGATCATCTCCTACTAACGGACTGCGAACATCCGGGCGTTATTGCCATTGTGGAAGCGCTGGCTCAGCGCCGGGGCATCACCTACTCGACCTGTCCGATTCAAGCCACTCTAGGGGAGGGAGATCCAGTTCAAATCCTACGGGACAACATCACCCCTCAAACCCGGATTTTAGTCCTCAGTCACCTGCTTTGGAATACGGGACAGGTCTTGCCCCTACCGGAGATCCTTGATTTGGCCCATCGCCTTCAAATTCCGGTTCTTGTGGACGGCGCTCAGTCCGCCGGCTCCTTGCCCCTCAACCTGACGGAATTGGGCGTGGATTACTACGCCTTCACCGGGCACAAATGGTTCTGCGCCCCTTCCGGGGTGGGGGGACTGTATATTGCTCCCGAGCGCCTGGGGGAACTACTGCCCACCTACGTCGGCTGGCGGAGTATCGATTACGATAGCCGGGGAGGGATGGCGGGTTGGACTGGGGATGCCCGGCGCTATGAGGTGGCGACCTCTCCCTATCCTCTCTTTATCGGTCTAGAGCGGGCGCTTCAGGTGCATCGTCAGTTTGGCTCCTCCCAAAGCCGCTGGGAACGGTTAACTCAACTGAGCGCCTATCTTTGGGAAGCATTACAATCCTTTAAACATTTGCGTTGCCTCAGTCCCCGGCCTCCCCAAGCTGGGATTGTCTCCTTTCAGACAACGGCGCCGTTAACGTCCAAAGAGTTAGTCAAAACTCTGGACGAGCGCCGGATTTATCTCCGCACCATCGGCGACCCGGATTGCGTTCGGGTTTGTTGTCATTATTTTTCCACCGAAGCGGAGATTGACGCCCTCTTAGCGGCGCTGGCGAGTCTCGGCGCTATCTAATGCGTAGGTATGATTATAAAACAGGGTAGTGATTGAGTGGTAGTAGACGAAACTTAATCCCTTACTCAGTGTGGAGTTGCAGTCATAGATAAATATCACATTGCTCCGCTGTGATTATCCATTTTTTAGAATATAGCGGTATGCATGCGAGTGAGATACGGGCTTCGACTACGCTCAGCCCTCTATTCAAGCGGTTCAGCTATAAAATTGTCCCTCAGCCGAGAGAATACCGCTATAAGATAGGGTCTTTTTAACTAACTTTGAGATTCTTTCTAGTAAGGTTTTCAAAATTTGTATATAGCAGGACTAAGTGAATCATGAACAGGCTCCGGTTAGCTGCCCCCTTTCCAAGGGAGATTGGGAGGGATAATCAATAATGATTCACTAACCGTCAGAATCCTTAATGGTAATTTTTCGATGTCCTCTAGGATACAATATACTTTTTTAAATCCGGCTATTAAGAGAGCCTACTATCCGCGGTAGGAGTTTAGGCGTATGAACGCATCCGAACAAGCCCTCGGCTGGGAGATAACCAGTAAAATTGTTAGCGTTATTCATTTATTTAAAGCGCAATTCCCCGACGCAAGAGCGGATCTCAAGCCCTGGCGAAGCGACCCGGAGACCCAAAACCAAGTCGATCCCAACTCCATTGATATTGGCTTTCATCTGCCGGGTTGGAGTCCGCGGTTTCAAAGCCGGAGTATTCTGGTGCAAATTCGCTTTCATCCTGATCCCCTAGAGGGCACCCCCCGCTTGATTGGGCTGGAGATTTTGGGGATTAACCATCAGGGTCAGGCCTGGCGCCTTTCCACGGTGGAAAATTGGCGCATTGAGGGCGCCTACCCGCCGGCACAGGACATTGGCGAGCGCTTGCGGGCTTTTGCTAGACAAGCCTTTGAGTTATTTCAATCCGTCTGTTTGGGTTAAGCGCCGAAACGGCGCCCTCCCTTTTTTGGAAATCCTTTGCTACCATACGGCGACGATCCGCACCAATCTCCGATTGAGCCGCGACCGGGGGAGGGGACGCCGAGCCGGATTTTCCCGATTCTGTCCCAAGAAAATTAAACCCTTTCTGCCTAAACCCCCTTTCCATGGATAATAATTAGAACTTAGCTCTGGGGGAAAGTTTCTTTCCGCTCAGTCAAGACATAGGTTCTTATCATAACCGACCCATTAGAAAACCGTCTCTAAAGACCCTAACTTTGTCCATTACCTTAAAGGAGCGTCAATGGGACTACCTTGGTATCGCGTTCACACCGTCGTTCTGAATGATCCGGGACGACTCATTTCCGTTCACCTGATGCACACGGCGCTGGTGGCAGGCTGGGCCGGTTCAATGGCCCTGTACGAACTGGCTATTTTCGACCCCAGCGACCCGGCACTGAATCCGATGTGGCGCCAGGGAATGTTTGTGCTTCCCTTCATGGCCCGTTTGGGAGTAACTTCTTCCTGGCGCGGCTGGAGCGTCACCGGCGAAACCGGTCTCGATCCCGGCTTCTGGTCCTTTGAAGGCGTCGCCGCCGCCCACATCGTTCTCTCTGGTCTCCTCTTCCTAGCCGCCGTTTGGCACTGGACGTTTTGGGATCTGGAACTCTTCACCGATCCCCGCACCGGCGAACCCGCATTGGATTTGCCCAAAATGTTCGGCATTCACCTCTTCCTCTCCGGTCTGCTCTGCTTCGGCTTCGGCGCTTTCCATTTAACCGGCGTCTGGGGCCCCGGAATGTGGGTTTCCGACCCCTACGGTCTCACAGGCCATGTTCAACCTGTGGCGCCGGAATGGGGCCCTGCGGGCTTTAACCCCTTTAACCCAGGAGGCGTGGTGGCTCACCATATCGCCGCCGGGATTGTGGGGATTATCGCCGGGCTCTTCCATTTAACGGTGCGGCCGCCGGAGCGCCTCTATAAGGCCCTGCGGATGGGGAACATCGAAACCGTGCTCTCCAGCAGTATCGCCGCCGTCTTCTTCGCCGCCTTCGTGGTGGCGGGCACCATGTGGTACGGCAACGCCACCACTCCCATCGAACTCTTTGGCCCCACCCGTTACCAGTGGGATAAAGGCTACTTCCAGGAAGAAATCCAGCGCCGGGTGGATAGCAAACTGGCGGACGGCGCTTCCATGACAGAAGCTTGGGCCTCGATTCCTGAAAAACTGGCCTTCTACGACTACGTCGGCAACAGCCCCGCCAAAGGCGGTCTCTTCCGCACCGGCGCTATGGATAGCGGCGACGGCGTTGCCACCAGTTGGCTGGGGCACCCCGTCTTTACCGATAAAGAAGGTCGGGTTCTCACTGTGCGGCGGATGCCCAACTTCTTTGAAACCTTCCCGGTGATCATGACCGATAAGGACGGCGTTGTTCGGGCCGATATTCCCTTCCGGCGCTCGGAATCCAAATTCAGCGTTGAGCAAACCGGTGTCACCGTCAGTTTCTACGGCGGCGAACTGGATGGTCAAAAATTCTCCGATCCGGGTCTGGTCAAGCAATACGCCCGCAAAGCCCAGTTAGGGGAACCCTTCGTCTTCGACACCGAAACCTTCAACTCCGACGGGGTATTCCGCACTAGCCCCCGGGGTTGGTTCACCTTCGGTCACGCCGTCTTCGCCCTGCTCTTCTTCTTTGGTCACATCTGGCACGGCTCCCGCACCCTCTTCCGGGACGTCTTTGCCGGGGTCGATCCGGGTCTGGAAGAACAGGTGGAATTTGGGGTCTTCGCCAAGGTGGGCGACCTCTCCACCCGGAAAGAGGCCTAGAATTTTCTAGTTTTTCTCTTTTTTGAAATGGTTGATCAGTAGAGCTTCTACAAAAGCTCTACTTTTTTTTGGGAAAAATTACCGGGAGAGTTTGAGGATGTTGGCTCACCCTTCCAAATAGAGTAATACTTGCGGCGCCGGCTAAAACTTAAGGATTTGGGAAAAAAGTCACCTTGCCCAGTAAGCCGAGCAAGCCCCCGACCAAAGCAAAGAGAATGCCAATGCTCCAACCGGTCAGACCGCCGACCCGCGCCTCAATGGAATCTAATCGCTTGCCAGTATCCGTAACTTTCTGATCGAGGGTTGCCAGCGCCGCTTTCACATCAGCTTGACCCGATTCCAGGCGTTCCAAGCGGGAGTCTATTTTATCGAGGATTTTGCTGAGGTCGGTTTCAATAGTGGTAGCCATGATGATTAAGGAGTTACGGTTTTTCTAAGTAGAGAGTGGTTAAGACGATTCTCCACCTGTATTGTACGAGCCGCGCCGGGCGAAAAGTAGAATATCGGCGCTTGCCGAATCAACAACGACCCTAGCAAAAAATTTAAGTTATCTTAACAAAACACTCATCTTTGACCCCGCTATGACCCTTTCCCTCTCCCCTCAAACCAGCGCCTCTCAATTTTGGCAATGGGAAGACTATCAAATCGCCTACACCGTTCAAGGCGCCGGGGAACCGATTTTACTGATCCACGGTTTCGGAGCGTGTTGGGGCCATTGGCGGAAAACTATTCCCGCCCTAACTGCGGCGGGCTATCAGGTCTACGCCTTGGATTTATTAGGCTTTGGGGAGTCGGATAAGCCGGTTTTAGATTATGACCTGACCCTATGGCAAAGACAGATCGAGGCCTTTTGGCAAGCCCAGATCCAAGCACCGGTCTGGGTGGCGGGCAATTCCATCGGCGGCCTGTTGGCGCTCATGGTTTTGGCAGACAATCCCCAATGGACTCGGGGCGGCGCTTTGCTCAATTGCGCCGGGGGTCTGAACCATCGCCCGGAGGAACTCCATTTTCCCCTCAACTGGATCATGGGCGTGTTTACCCAAGCCGTGTCTTCTCCCCGTTTCGGCCCCTGGATGTTCGAGCGGATTCGCCAGAAAGCCCGGATTCGTAATACCCTCTACCAGATCTACGCCAATCGCCAAGCGGTGACGGAAGAGTTAGTGGACATGCTTTACCAACCCTCCTGCGATCCTAACGCTCAAAAGGTCTTCGCTTCCATCCTTTCGGCGCCGGCGGGGCCGAAACCGGAGGAGCTACTGCCGCGCATTCAGACCCCCTTATTGGTTCTCTGGGGAGAAAAAGACCCCTGGACGCCCATCAGCGGCGCCGGAATTTATCAAGATCGGGAGGGCATTCAATTCGAGAGCTTTCCCCAGGCGGGCCATTGTCCCCAGGACGACGCGCCAGACTGGGTCAACCGGCGCCTTCTAGACTGGCTAGCGACGGTCGCCTAGCTGTTTTGAATCGGTCGGGTGAGGATCTGTCGCTGATCCGGGCTAAATCCAGATTTCAAATAGAGGGACAGTGCCGTTTGATTATCAAAATTGACCTCAAGACGCAGGGCGCTAACGCCTTGGGCTTTGGCCCAAGTTTCAACGCAAGCTAGGGCCCGTTTACCCTCGCCTCGACCCCGAACAGCCGGTTGCACATAAAGTTCGTCCAATAAAACGTAGCGACCGCCAAATTCGAGGCTGTACCCCAAAGTCGCTACGCTATAGCCCAAGACTTCCGAACCTTGACGACCGAGGAAAAGGACGCCGAGGGCCGGGGTAGCTAGAAGCTCAGAGACTGCCCGGTCCGCCAGCGTCTCGGAATAGGGCAATTTTTCTTCCCGATAAAATTCTCGCATCAAGGCCAGCGCCGCGGATCTATCTACCAGAACGGCTGGCGTCCAGACGAGCGCCGGGGGCGCGGGGAAAGCCATATCAGCTTAGACCCCCAGACCCAGATAGGTCAGGAGTCGGGGCAGGTCAAAATGTTGGGCCATTAAATTTTGGATACAATCCACCTTCACCGTTTCCTGAAGACGAACGGCGCCGAAGGCCCGATCCACGATTTCCACCGTGGTCAGGGTGTCCAAATCCACCGAGAGAATGGGGATTTCTAAATCTTCCGCCCGGCTAATAATCAGGGGTTGAGGGGGCATATGGCCGGTGAGGATCAAGCAACTGGTGGAGGTTTCCAGCGCCGCTAACTGGAGATCGGTGCGGTCGCCGCCGGTGACCACCGCTTTATTTTCCCCCTGACGGAAATATTCCAGCGCCGAGTTAACATTCATGGCGCCGATGGTCAGCCCCTCCACCATTAAATCGAGACGGTCGCCCCGGCAGAGCACTTGGGCCCGGAGTTGATGGGCCAATTCCCGGACGCTGACGCTCTGGAGGAGCCGGTCCTGGGGCAGGAGTCCGAGAACGGCGATCCCGGATTTCTCTAAAAAGGGTTGAATGAGGGTCTCCACCTCCTCCCGGCGCTCTGGAGGAATATCGTTGATCACCACCCCCGCCAGACAGTCCCCCAGTTCCTGACGGGCTTTGAGGAGAGCGTCCACCACCAGGGAAGAATGGTAGCGAGCCACCAGTAAAATGGGCAAGCCTAGGCTTTTGGCCAGGGCCAGGAAAGACAGCCCAAAGAGGCTCCCTTCCCACAAATTGCCCGGCCCTTCCAACAGAGCCAGATCCGCCGTCAGTGTTTCCAGGGATTCTCTCAGGGCCTGAACGTAATCCCGGTCGTCTTCTCCCCCGAGGCGCCGACGAATACTGGGTTCGTCCAGGAGGAGCAGGGGGGGGCGGATCTGGTCGGCGGAAAGATGAAGGGTTTCGCCAATAAAGGTAATATCCGCTTCCTCGCTACCGCCGTTCCAACAGGTTCCTAGGGGTTTGCCGTAGGCTAGGGTCAATCCTTGCCCCTGAAGTTGACGCCCGAGACCGAGGATCACGCCGGTTTTGCCGCTGTAGGGTTCAATGGAGCCAATGAGTAGATAGGAATGGGGACGGTTCACGGGGCGGCGCTCCTTAGGGCGGTTGGCGGTAGAAAAGGGATGGGAAGAGGGCCCCTGACCCCCAAATTGAGGGAAGAGGCCGGCGGCTGACGGATTGAGCCGTTCGGCTTAGGCGCTCAGACTGGGATTCTCGTCAAAGTGGAGGAGTTTTTTGTAAAAATTTTGCGGAAAATCCGCTTTTTTAGTTTCGGCGTGAATTCCCAAAAGATCAATCAGGTAATCGATAAATTCGGAATTCAGGATGGTGATTTCATAACTTAAGTCCGCCTGTCCCTCAAATTGGACGCGACAGCGGGTCAGTTCCGACGGCAGTTTGGAAACATACCAAGTCGCCACAAACTCGATCCCTTGAGCGCCTTCAATCAGGCGCTGACCTTCCACTTTTCCCTGCTGGTAGAGGCTGAGGGCGATGGGCAGAAGTTTTTGCTTTTCCTTACTGGGATAGTAGGGCCGATAGACTTCGACTTCGACCTTGCTGGCGGGTTCAAGTTGTTCGATGGTGATCATGACGACACGGGGGAACGATTGGCAACGACTAGCAAGACGACGACCTTAAAAATATTTATCCCACTTTAGAGGGGGTTTGGAAAGCCCCTAGCTCTCTCTGTTACAGTTCGAGGGCTGAGCGGCCTTGGCTTGAAGGATCATCGGTGCCGGCCTAAGAAGCGGGGCCGTTATGGCGAAGCTAACGCCAATGGCTAGAGCAAACCGCTTAGGAAGCAGAGGGGATTGAAAGCTTCATGGCAAAATTTTCCCGTCCAAGCGCAATAGTAACATTAGAGGAGACTGACCGTCGCTCAACTCCTGTTTTCCCTAGGGGCGCCGGATGATTCCCCAAAGCGTGGCAGTCATTGGTTTCTCCTAACTGGGGGGTTTCTTGGGGTTGGCGGAGGTCAAGCAGAGGGGAAATAGTCGGGGTCTAGGATTTGCTCCTGAGTGAAGGGGCATTCTGGGGGGAAATTTTGTTTTTCCAATTCTGTTTCATCACTTGCACATTCCCTTGCGTCTTGATAAAAGTCCCCTAGGTTCCCTTGCAGATAGGGTTTAAGACTCGGACTGTCTTTAAGGATGCGGCGGATGGCCCGCCGTTGCTCATTGATAGTCAAGCGCCAGCTATTGGTTTGTTTGCTGGGTTGGTATCGCCATTTAAGCAGGTGCATGATTAGCACTTCTAGACGGTTCCCAATTTCTCGCTTGTCACTGCGTCCCATTGATTCGATTTCTTCAATCAGGTTTTCTAGGTCTAAAGCACCGAAGTTACGAGCCTTGAGGGTTTTGGCGGTTTCTTCGATCCACTGATTAAAGTCGGCGTCGTAGAGGGTGGGGGTCATGGTGTTTCTCCTGAGTTGGGGGTTTCTTGGGCTTTTCGTTTGGTCGCCTTGGGGAGCCGGATCGGACTAGGGATAGCCGCCGTCTGGCTTAACTCATAGACCCACTCTGAAAATTGAAGGGCGAGAGACTTAAACGCTGGATTCCAATTTTTCTAGGCGCTCCTCTAACTTGTCGAGGCGGTCAGGCTCGGCAGGGTCTGGGGCGGAGGAGTCGTCACCAAGGAGTAATTGGGTTAGCAGGCGCTTGGCGGCTTGATTGGCGTTTTCCCCTTCCGCATTCGGCGAGTTGGCAGAAGACAAAAACAATTCTATAAGTTTTACTCTAGGGATGTCGGGAAGAGGCTAGAAACCGGGTAAGATAAGCGAATATAGCGGTCATAAACGATTTGTCAAATTCTAAGTCCCGGAACCCTTATGGGTCAAGCCTTTTGGCACAGGGCAATTTACAACTAAGATGTGACTGCCATATTCTCCTAAAAATAAGCAAAACCGGCTCTCCAGAGATCGGGCAAGAAACTGTAGCTTACTATACAATTTCGACTTGGCAATAACGCAGAAAAGCTTATCCAGTAAGGGTTTTAGCCAATTCGCTCCCTGACCACCCACCTCATTCCCGGAGAGCCAACTCCCTAGGCTTTTGCGATTTAACTGATCTTGGACTGATCCAATGGCAAGGGAATGAAGTTATGATCAAAAATGATTTATATCGGCGCTTCTTTCAGCAGATTGATCAGGAATTAGCGCCCTAATTTTCTGGAGTTGAGCAATCCTTGAGTCGAGTCCGAGTCCGTCAACACGTTAATCCTCTTAGTCAAAAATATCAGACCCCCATTGCGGTTCCCCCTTGGGAAAAAATCTACGCGGACCTCTCCCAGCCACTGCACCTCGATATCGGGTGCGCCCGAGGAAAATTTTTATTAACGATGGCGGGGAACTATCCTGATTGGAACTTTTTGGGGGTGGAAATCCGGGAGCCGTTGGTGATTGAAGCCAATGAGCAAGGGCGGAGTTTGGGGTTAAGGAACCTTCATTTTCTCTTTGGCAATATCAACGTCGCCCCCCTCAATTTTTTGCAAAGCTTGCCCCAAGCGCCGCAACGGGTTTCTATCCAGTTCCCCGACCCCTGGTTCAAAACCCGCCACAGCAAGCGCCGAGTCGCTCAACCGGAGTTGGTTCAGGCGCTGGCCGATGTTCTCAGGCCGGGGAGTTGGATTTTTCTCCAATCCGATGTGGCGCTAGTCGCCCAGGAAATGGCGGCCCAGTTTGAAAACCTGCCCCAGTTTCAGCCTCTAAACGGCGCGGAAAATCCCTGGGGAGTTCCCACGGAGCGGGAAGTGGCCTGTCAACGGCTGGGGCGCCCGGTTTATCGGCACTTATTAGAGCGGCGCTAGAGAATATTCTGTTTGCCCTCATCCCCCAGCCTCTCCTCCCAGAGCGGGAGAAAGGGAGTCAAAGTCCTTTACGACTTCGCTCGGAGAAATCCAGGGGCGTTAGCGGTTGACGATGGCGCTCAGAAATGTAAGCAATTTGTGAGCGCAGGCAATCAGAGCGCCTTTTCCTAAAACGCCCGATTAAACCCCAGAGATTAAAATTGTAGTTAACAGTCTGGCTTGAGTTATTAGTCAAGCTAAACCAGCAATTGAGAGACTGTTTTTTTAAGATTTACGCTATAAAGTTTCTCGACATAGCCGTAGAAATAACTAACCATGATTGAATGTCTCTTTAAAAAAGGTAAAATTGAAAATTAAGTTGGAAAATTTTAGGGCATTACCATCAGTATTAAGATGTTGCGAGATGGCGGTCTACTTCTTCTCCCTGATCTGAAGCGTGCTATCGTCGGCCACCACGTTGATCTCGTTTTGCGGAGTCAGTAATCCCTGAAAATTTTTGACCGCCTCTGCTAAAGCTTTGGCTTCTGTTTTGCGTTTTTCTCCTTGTTGCTCGGCGATAAATCGCTCTTGGATACTAGATTGAACGGCGCTGGGTAAAACAAAATGAACGAGGGAAACCCGATTAATAAAGACGCCTTGGACATTTAATGCTTCATTCATTAGGGATTGAACTTTATTGGCGATTGCCTCATTTTGGTTACCATAAATCACTTTTAAGGGATATTGAGAGGCAATTAAACTGAGGACAGCGGCTAATTTTTCCCGTAAAATTTCTTTACTATTTACTCCAATAACTTGATAAAATTTACCCGATTTCTGAGGATTGATCCGATATTCTAGCCCGGCATCAACGGTAAAATTAATACCCTCCCTGGAAGTTAACTCTAAAGTTTCATTTTGTGTTTGAACCCGGGTAGAAATTTTGACAACATTATCCCAAGGCTTTAGCCAGTAAACGCCGGGCATGAGGGGAGAGGTTAGAATTTTATCTGGATTTTCAATGACTCCAACTTCCCCAGTCGGTACAATGATTAACGTCCTGAGTAAGAGTTTGATTGCGACCAAAAGCATCATTACTCCCAAGACGGCGCTTCCTAGCTTAGGAGTCATCTTTAACGGAGTCAGATTAAAGGAGCGAAGAGCCATGATTAATCTCCTGAAAACAAGTCAACGTTTGAGTGATTAACGGGGGAGCATCTCACTTTTGTAATCTGGATGGGCAGGATGTCCATCCCACAGAAAAAATCAGTGGAACAGGCATCTTGCCTGTGTAAATCTGAGATGCTCCCATTAATGGGGAATAGAAAGGGAGCTAGAGGATTTAAAGCTCCCCGGAGAAAACGGCGCTAAAAGAGGGTTGATTTTTGCCACTCTTCGGCGTAACTAGCGATTAATTCCGCCCGATCCATACCGTTAATAATGCGGCGGGCATCCACAAAATCCACATGATTAAGGGTAATGTAATCGCTTAGTTTTTTGCCGGTGAAAACGCCGTCTTTCATACCGTTGACGATGATAAATAGGGAGACATCGGGTTGCATCACTAAATCGGGATGATCGACAAAATCTTGATGCAACATTTCCCCATATTTGGCGTAGTTATATTTCCAGGTTAACTGGACATAACCGCGACCGTAATAAGGCGCGTAGGGACGACTGGCGCCGCCATACTCGGCGATGGGTTTAAAGGTGTCGGCGGTTTCGTGTTGAATGGTGGCGAGGATGTAGCAAATTTGGTTGCGATCCATCACGCCTTGGTCGTGGGCCTCTTTAGCCACCGCCTGAGCGATTTGGGCTTTATCGCCGCCGTGCCACCAAGTGGGCAAACCATAAGCGCCGGGATTATCGACGCTTTTCGTATTTAATAACGCCTTAGCGAAAGTGGAGCCGAACAGCCCGGTATCCATGCAGTTGAGATGAACGGCGCCGCAGAATTGATCCATCGCCCCTTCAGTCGCCGGCCCCCAAAGACCGTCAACGGTAATTGTATAAAGTCCGAGGGAAGCAAAACGAGTTTGAATTTCTTTGAGTAAAATAGGATCTTTTTTGAGGTCGTTGAGGGAAATCACCAAGTTTTGGGATTCCATCTGCTCTAGGGAAGTGAGTTGAGTTGCGGTAGCAGTCATGGGAAAAGTCCTCGTTAGGAGTCAATGAAGTTGGATTCGGTCTTTTTGAGCAAATCTGAGGCGAAACGCTCGCTAAAGCCGATGATGAAAGCGCAGGTAAAGATAAAAAGGTCTTGTCTCGCTTTATTTGTAATAAAAGCAGAATTTTCTTGATTTTGATCAATCAAAAAATCAATTTTTATTACGGTATTTGACATAATTAAGGCGCAGAAAAAATTCTCCAGTTGAATGTGGGGGGAAGCGTTGGGTAAAACCTCTAGGAGAAGGTTCTGAATTTCCGCGTTGACGTTTTGGGCCGTATCCCTGACATCAAAGCTGGGGTAGGGAGTTGAAACCGAAGTAGAAAGGGTCATAAGGTTAACTCGGATCCGTGTATAGCATTTACAGGTGAGTCATGAACAAAGCCCCTGCTAGCCCTTTACCCGTCGGGGTTTTGGAGTAGGTGGCGTTTACGTCTCGTTTGAAAATGCTATAGAGAGTCATAAAGTGTCAGTTAAGAGGCTCTTAAAGTGGCGGAAGGAACTGAGCGGATCACTGATTTTCAGCGAATTTGTGAGCGACCTTGCCGCCGAAAGCCGCGGCTAAAAAGGCAAAGGTTAGGTTCGTGCCCACATTGCCCACCTGCTTACTATTGACAAGGGTGTAACCGCCGAAACAAATCGCCGTAATCAGCGCCATCAAGCACATTAAACGCATTAAGGAGTTGTTTCCTTGGGATTCTTGAAGAAAACCAATTCCTTGATTAGACGGCGCCGGAGCGGTCGTCGGAACGTTAGCAATCGTCTGGGCGTCGGCGGAATGATTGGGGGCAGAATCGGCGCTAATCATGGATAACCTCTCCGGTAAGCAAGGGGAACGTTAAGCTCAATACTAGCTAAGACAGAGGGATCAGCGCCTAAACCAAAGCCCTAGAGAGAGTTTGACGATGAAGGAGAAGGAGCTAATTCGGCTGTCTGGGGATGTGTCCGGTTAAAGGCAAGCCAGAATTCGGTTCGGCGCATTTATTGCCAATCTAGGACTAAATCTCAAGAAATTCAAGCTTTTAATGTCTGGACATTTGTCTGTTTGCTCTCATCCCAAAAACTGACCATCAAATATTCATACTTTTTGATTGTCTGGATTAAATATGGGATTTTTCATGTATTTTTTTAAACCTAAGATTTTAGGTTTATAATTTTCATCTTTTTTGTCAAACGCCGTAAACTTTAATCTGATAAAATTCCTAAAATCCTTATAGATTAAGCTTTCTAGCTCGTTATTGACATGAGTCTGATATTTTTCAAACTTGCAAACGGGAGAAGACTTATCAATTTAAATTTTCCTCAGCGGCGGGAGTTAAGGTATTAATCTCCAGACAAAACAGCGTTCTAACCTGATTTTGAATGCAGATAACCAGACGCGACTTCAAGACTAGCCCGAGTCATTGAGATATTAGAATATAGCTAGACAGCGCCGTAAGATTAATCTGCTTCGGCAAGTCTCCTCAAAACACGCCCTTCGTTGTAACCGTTAACGTTTTCGGTCTTGCTCACCCCCACAAAATAGGTCATATAGACTAATTAGGGCAAGGGGCGACCTGGCGAGGCCAGAAAAATTTTGGGAAACTATCTCATCTCAAACTAAGTCAGATAGCATGACTGACAACTTCAGTTTAGCCAACGCCTTAATTTCCTCTATTTTTTAGAATCATCAGTTTTAGACTCCTTAATCAATAATAAATTAATGATGAATTGGGAGCAGACAAGAGAGCTTATTGAGGAGGCAGTTTTTAATTATTTTGGGGAGTCGTTAAAAGATGTTCAATGGACGTTATTAGAGGATGTCTGGCGGGGTTTAAATTATCAGCAAATTTCCCAAAAAAATCATCTATCCGTCAACTATATTCGGGGAGATCTCGCGCCGAAGCTCTGGCAAAAACTTTCTTTAGCCTTGGGCAGACCCATCACGAAGAGCAATTTTAAACAAATTGTCTCCAATCTGAATGCTAATTTTCCCGTTTCCGAGACCCTTAACGCCCCGCCCCTAGATCCCGCACCGACGGATTATCCTCCCCTAAACGGTTATTTAGCCGCCGACTCCCCCCATTATCAAGAACGAGTTGAACCCTTAGCTCGAAAAATCCTCGCTCAACCCGGCGCTTTTCTTGCGCTTCAAGCGCCGCAAGGCATGGGCAAAACTCACTGTCTTCAGCGCTTAACCCATTGGGCGAAATCTCAAGAATATCAGACCGCTTACCTGCATTTTTGGCAAGCGAAATCTGACGCACTAGAGAATTGGCCTCTTTTTCTGGAATCACTTGGTATTCAACTCGCTAATTTTTTAAATATTCAAACAGTTTATTCTCCGGGCGCAGGGCGCTACTTATTCAATTCTGAAGATGACTTTAACCAATTTTTAGAATACCGAATTTTACCTCGGTTAACACAACCTTTTTTATGGGTTTTAGATGATGTTGATTCACTTTTTGCTTTCCCTAAAATTGCCTCTAGATTTGCAATATTATTGAATCATTGGCATGAGAAGTCCTGCTTTTTCCCCCATTGGCAAGTGCTACGTTTATTACTAGCTTATTCCCCAGAATCTCCCCAATTTTGGATGCTGGATCACGCCCTATTTTCCGGCGCTGTCACTCTAGAACTGGACGACTTTGCCATAACTCAAGTCGAAACCCTAATTCAAAAATCCTGTATTATCCTGACGCCTGAACAGCGCCGCAAGCTAATGACGCTAGTAGGTGGACACCCTTATCTTTTGAGCCAAGCTTTATACGCGCTCAAGTACCGCCGTCAATCCCCCGACGCTTTTTTTAATCAAGCGTCGACCCTAGGGAGCGTTTACGCGTCCCACCTCTATGCCAAGGCGCGACAACTGCAAGGGGTTCCCGGTCTGCTTCCCCTATGGCGCCAGCTAGTCTGGTCGAACCGCCCGGTGGCGGCAAACTCCCTAGACTTTCGCGCCTTAACTTATCTGGGATTGATCCAATGGCAAGGGAATGAAGTGATGATCAAAAACGATTTGTATCGGCGCTTCTTTCGGCAGATTGATCAGGAATTAGCGCCCTAAGGTTCTGGAGTTGAGCGATCCTTGAGTCGAGTTCGAGTCCGTCAAAAAGTTAATCCAGCGCTGCGACAGGTTTCCATCCAGTTCCTCGATCCCTGGTCTAAAACCCGTCACAGCAAGCAATGAGAGTCAACGTCCCCCAAAGTTGGGGGATTTAGGGGGCTGAGCAACGCTAGAAGGTGTACCAGTCCCGGATGGAGGTGGCGAAATTGGTTTCTCCCCCTTCTTCTTCCGGTTCGTCCTGTTGGATAAACTCCCGGATAGAGGTCTCCTGATGGTCTAGTTGGGCCTGCATCGGAATCGGTTTAGACGCGCGACCTCGGGAGGCGGCCGGTTTAGAGTCTTCTTCCTTTAGCAAGCGCCGGTAGGCTTGGCGAATAGATTTGGCGAGATTATGAATGGTGAGTTTTTCTTGCAGTAAACCGTGCAGTTTTAAAAAGACCTCAATTTCCTTAATGGCGTTTTCATAGAGATTCACTCCCGTTTTTAGCTTTTCCGTCAGTTCTTCGTAGCTCATTTTGCCTTCATGACCGTCAATTTCTCGCACAAATTCCTCAAGCTCCATAATCATATTGTGGGCAGTGCTGGCTTTATCTACTTCCTCTAGGTTTAACGGTGTCGATTTACGCAGGGGATCTCGCATCACGGCGGCGATGCCTTGGCGGACGGCGGCGCGGATATTTTCGTTGAGCTGTTCGGCTTTTTGAGATTGGTAATACCGCCCTTCTTCGCTGGAGACATAAAGAGGCGGCAAGCGGTTGAGCGCAAAGGTGGCCACTTCCGCCGTGCTAATAAATTTAGCGGCGTTGACTGGCAATTTTTGCAATTCTCGATAGACTTCGTCTTTCACCAGCACTTCCATTAAATTGATACAAGGCTGAGTTCTTTTTTCTTGGGTTTTATCCCGTTCTTCTATAAAAGTCTGAATAATCGACCGCTCCACCATTTCCGGCGTCGTGTTGTAAATCGGCGCTAGGGTCATTAAAATATATTTAGCCAAGGGCGCGTAAACTTCTTGACGGTTTAAACTCAGCACTAAACCATGGGCGGCGATAATCAGACGCTTCAGATTAGGATGTGCTTTTAATAGCTCGACTAACAAACTTTTGAGACTATGTCGTTCGAGTTTAGCCGGGTCGTTTTCCCAAAGGTTTTTACAAAGCGAATAAATCAGCTTCTTAATACGCAGAGCTTCCGGGTGTTCCGAGAGCTGAGCGAGGGCGCGATTTAAATCGTCGACGGTGGGCATGGAAGAGTTCCTGAATGCGAAAGACGCGTTGTTAATCGTTGGGCTGCCAGCTTCAGTAGTTCAGGCAAGCGCAAACCAAGTATGTCCCTAGAATCTGAGAACGCTTAGAAGACTAGAGGGATCCTCAAAATGAAGCGCGTAAAGAAACGTTATCATAGCCTTTAGTTAGAGGCTTGTCCATAATGCGCAAATTAGGGACAAAAAGAAAAAAGCGCCAAGGAGTTCCAAATCTTGGCCGCCTAGCTTGGCGAGGGGAAGAGGAGATGGATAGTAAACATTAGCCCATTATAGGACGATTTTTAGAAAGTTGCCGACAAGAAGGAAAAGAGTACTATCTTGGCTCTCGTCAACTGATTTTAAACGCGGGTCTCTTCAGCGGAGGCGATAGGGAGCGAAGAAGCGCGGGAGTTGTTTACCCCATGTTCCCGTTGGGCTTCAGCCCCGTCCAACTCTTACTAAAACAATGCCAGCGCTCTTGGATCTGACTAAACCCGGCTTTCTCCAAGCGAGAGAGAAAATCGTCCTCGGTATAGTGGCGGTAGTAGGGTTCGTGGAAAAGACGGGGGAAGTTCTCCAGCATCGGCGCCCAGTCGGGGCGGTCCTTCAGTTGGATCGAGTCCAGAATCACGAGCGCGCCGCCGGGCTTCAGCGCCCTGTGGCATTCTTCTAAAACCCGTTGTCGGGCGGGAGCGGGGAGTTCATGGAACAAGTAAACGCAGGTGATCCCGTCGAACCAGTTATCTCGGAAGGGCAATTCCTCGGCGTTCCCTTGAAGGAGTTGCGGCGCCGTTATTCCCGCTTCCCCTAGGCGCTGGCGGGCGAAGGCCAAGTAAGCGGGGGAAAGATCCAAACCTGCTAGGGACGCTTGGGGAAAGGTTCGGGCCAGATGTTTGAGGGTGACCCCAGTGCCGCAGGCGATATCTAAAAGACGAGGAGCTGTTTTGTCTGCCAGCGCCATTTTTAGGGGTTTTAACAGACGGCGGCGCATGGCTTCGGCAGCGCCGTTAAAAAGGAGTTCCACCTGAAGGTCGTATAGAGTGGCGGAGTCTGCCCCGAGATAACCGTCGGTCTGGTAATGAAAATTTTGCCGGTAGTAGTCCGGGTAATTTTGAATGTCAAGCTCCGGGGCAAAGCGTCGATAGTCCTTCACCGCCATCCGCTCCCAAACGGCCACCTGATCCAACCAAAGTTGGGGATAGGTCTGGGCCCAGCGGAGCCAATCTTCCTCAAACAGCAGAGATTTGGGATAAACCCCCGTTTCCGCGTCTTGCCAGTCCTCCGTCAGCAGTTCCTCCCGGGTCGTCTTGAGACTGGCCAGCAATTCCGGGGCCAGGGGCATCGTCTCGGGCCGGGATGCCGGCGCCCAGAGTTTCTGCAACTGACTATTCAGGTTTTTGTGAGCCAAACTCAGGGCCGCTTTACCGTCCTGTTGGCCAAAGTAGAGGCTTTTTTGCCAATCCGGGGGAAGCAGGTCGATGGGGAGCATGGGCGAAGAGTGGAAGGAAGTCTTGAGTTTAACAAAGCACCGCCGTCTGGTTCAACTGGGCGACCCCCCGCTTCTAGACTGGGTTTGATCAATCCGTCAAGCCCTATTGACAAAACTTTACACTTTTGTTACATTAACTTTACAATTAAGGCGATAGAGAATCCTTACAGTCACAACAACGCTTTCCCGAAGGGGAATCAGCGCCGAAACGGCTCAGGGTTTTCAGTACCTTCCATTGACATTGAGTTCTCCTAGATAGGCTCCGGTTCCGCCGGGGCTTTTTTATTGGGTGCCGGGGGCGGGGCTTGTCTCGGTCAGACAATACATTTTTTTCAAGGCAAGAGCGGGGAAACGCTGGCGGGTGATTAAGCCCCGTTAACTATTCCATCAAGGAATATGATGATTTTTTATATTGTCAAAGGGCCCCCGGTTCCCTATGCTTCTTATAGAGTGATAACTTTAGCGGCTTGCCTAAGTCTTTTTCGGTTTGTCTCTGCCCCAGCTCCCGTCAAACGGCGCCGGTCTCCTTGGGATCTCCTGGAACAGAATAATAAAACTGTACAGAAAACCTTATTCACTCTTTCTCGGGACTCTCCTCCCCCACCCTGAATTAATTTAGCTTATCGCCTAAGCGAGGAACTTTAACCCCATGTCAATTGCAGTTGGAATGATCGAAACTAAGGGCTTTCCCGCCGTCGTCGAAGCGGCGGACGCCATGGTCAAAGCGGCTCGGGTCACCCTAGTGGGCTACGAAAAAATCGGTAGCGGTCGGGTTACCGTCATTGTCCGGGGCGACGTCTCCGAAGTGCAGGCCTCCGTCTCCGCCGGTATCGAGGCGGCTAATCGGGTGAATGGCGGCGAAGTCCTCTCCACCCACATCATCGCTCGCCCCCACGAGAATCTGGAATATGTGCTCCCCATTCGCTATATCGAGGAAGTGGAACAGTTCCGCACTTACTAAGACTCCCCAGAGGATAACCCCCCCGCCGGGGCGCTATCCGTAAACCAAGCCACAAAATTGAGGGAATCTCCGCCCTTCGGCGCTGAAAGATTCCCGCGACGCAAGTCTTAACTATCCCAACACGCCTTAAATAAAGATCATGTCAATTGCAGTCGGAATGGTAGAACCCCTCGGTTTCCCCGCCGTGGTCGAAGCCGCGGACGCCATGGTGAAAGCGGCCCGGGTCACCCTGGTGGGCTACGAAAAAATCGGTAGCGGTCGGGTCACCGTCATTGTTCGGGGCGACGTCTCCGAAGTGCAGGCTTCCGTCTCCGCCGGCATCCAAAACGCCCTCAAGGTCAACGGCGGCGAAGTCCTCTCCAACCACATCATCGCCCGCCCCCACGAAAACCTCGAATACGTCCTCCCCATCCGTTACACCGAAGCGGTAGAGCAGTTCCGGGAAAGCGT
>JBKCES010000241.1:0-5985 GCA_046304295.1 Cyanobacteriota bacterium
CCCTCTACTCCTTCTAGAGCAAAGCACACCTTCCATTTACTGATAAATGCCGCAGAGACACCTAAAATATCCTGTATCTTTTTCGTTTCAATTCCTTCTATCCACATCCGAACTGCCAATGCACGCTTAAGCTCTATAGGCTCTGATGTTCTTCCTATAAACTCGTCTAATGCTTGTAAGGCATTTTGGGTTTCATCTACATTCTCTAGTAGCTCAAAGGTTTTCATTGATCTTACTCCCTCAGTATTTTATCAGGATTATATCCTAATATCGTTTCTTTTACAACCTCGATGTGACTGCTATAGAATTACACCGAAAAAACTATCTTGCCAAAAATTGGTCAAAAAAGTGCCGAATTTCGCCAAAGACTTCCTCGGATTCCGGGGAGTCGAATATATAGAGATGCTCGGCGTGAGACAAACCTTCAAAAACCTGGAGATCCGCCCAGGCGCCGCAACGTCGCAGTTGGCGATGCACCCGAACCGTATCGCTGAGAAACAGATCCCGAGCGCCGGAAATGAGAAGGGTCGGGGGAAAGCCCGTAAAATCGCCATAAACTGGGGAAATCAAGGGATCTCGCCAATCCCCGGCGCCGCCGTAGAGTTTGCCCATGCCGGTAATTAGTCCGGTGTAGGAAATGGCTGTACTATCTACATATTGCAGAGTATTAATCGTGTCACCCTGGGCCAAGAGATCCGCCCAGGGGGAGCAACAGGCCAGCGCCGCCGGTAGCGGTAAACCCAACTCCCGTAATTTAAAAACCAGCGCCAGGATTAAATTGCCTCCGGCGCTAGCGCCGATTAATCCCAAATTCTGGGGCGCAAATTCCCCCACCAAGGCCTGCCAAACCGCTAAGGCGTCCTCCAACGGCGCCGGGTAGGGATAGTCGGGACATTGCCGATAATCCACCGACAGGACTTCAATCTGACCCCGGTAAGCCGCTAAAATACCTTCTCCCGTTCCTAACTCGCCCCCCGCAAGGGCAAAGCCACCGCCGTGGAAATGGACTAAGCGCCGCGCTTGGTTTTCCGGCGAGATCTGAGGCGGCGTTAGCCGGTAAACCGTAACCCCGTTAAGGGTTTCAGCCCGACTCTGGAGGGGAAAGCGTTGTCGCAATTTTTCCAGACGCAGACGACTGGCTTGGTCGTAGAGCACCAAGGTTTTACGCCAGTCGTCTAAATCCTGGGGTTCCCCCTCGATGATCTCAATGGCCACGTCTAGGGGCTGAGCGCAGGCTTTTTGCAATTCGGCGCTGGCGGTCGCGGGGACCGGTAATTGGCGCTCCGGCAAGCGCCGGGTGTTAGAGGAGTTGGCCATGGCGGGACAGTTTCAGATTGGCGAGGGAGAAGAGAAAAATAACGGCGAAGAGCGCTAGACCGACGGCGGCGGCGTAATTGAGGTCGAGATTTTGAAAGGCTAGTTCGTAGAGGTAATAAACGACGGTCTTGGTATGGTTTAAGGGGCCGCCTTGGGTCATAATATACACTTCCTCAAAAACCTTCAGCGCCGAAATAGAGGAAATAACCCCCACCAGCAAAAGATAGGGGCGCATCAGGGGCAAGGTAATGTACCAATGGCGTTCCCAACCCCCGGCGCCGTCTAGGGCCGCGGCTTCGTAGAGATCCGCGGGAATGCCCTGCAACCCCGCTAAATAAATCACCATGTAATAGCCCAGTCCCTTCCAGATGGTGACCGCCATAACGCTCCCCAGTGCCCATTGGGGACTGGTCAGCCAGGGAATCCCCTCCGTTAACCCCAGCCAGCGCAGAGCTTGGTTCAGAACGCCGTCGGAGGCGTAGAGCGCCCGCCAGGCGATGCCCGCCACCACCATAGAGATAATCACCGGCGTGTAAAAGGCGGCCCTGAACCCGGCCATACCCCGGAGCTTTTGGTTAACAAGCACCGCCAGAACTAGGGGCAACATCACCAAAATGGGAACCACCCCCAATAAATAGAGGGCACTGTTGCCGAGGGACTGCCAGAAGACCCGGTCTTGCCAGAGGCGCTGGAAGTTTTTCAGTCCCACCCACTGGGGCGCCTGGGTTAAGTCCAAGTCGTATTGGGTAAAGCTGAGGGCGAAGGCTTGCCAGGCGGGGTAAAACACTGTTAGCCCGAGGATGATTAAAGCGGGCAAGAGAAAAAGGTAGGGCGTTAACCGGCGCTGGAGGGAAAACATGACTGAAGATCAGGGAAGACAGGCTGATTTTATCCTTCTACGGGTTCTCATTCATCCAGCGCGTCAACCCCTCCGGTCCGGCGCCGCTAAACTCGAAATAAAATACTCTCGCCGTGGCTATCGGTGCCGCAGGTGCTGGCGAGATTATAGACCTGGCTGAGGTAAAGAACTTCCTCCATTTGGGGAGGACTGCTGACCCAGGGTTTGGGATTGCCGTAGGCGTAATAGGCTTCGGCGCCGTCAATACCCAACTGGGCCGCCTGGGGAATCAAACGGCTGGCGGGTTGGCGGTAGCGGGCGGGGTGGGCCAAAACCGCTAGCCCGCCGGCTTGGTGAAGGGCGTTAATCACCTGGGCCGCCATTCCCTGTTCCCCTAGGGGGCGCTCTCCCCTTAGGTAAGGCCGTAAAGTCGGCGCTTCCGGGTCAAAGCCGTAGCCAAGAATATGAACTTCGGTGCCGAAAAGGTCGCTGGTGATTTCTACCCCAGTCCAAAGATCCGGCAAGGGCGTCTGGGGATTCTGCCGGTAGAGATCCTTCAGGTAGGCCCGGGCCCGGCCGTAGCCCTGAACGCTGTGGTGATCCGTAATCGCCAGTCCCCGCAAGCCCAAATCCACCGCTTGCTGGAGCAGGTTTTCCGGCGCCATTTGACCGTCGGAGCATTGGGTGTGGAGATGGAAATTGTATTGGTAGGGACAGCTTTGGGGCGTTAGAGAGCGCCAAACCGCCTGGAGGGCGCAGGTCTGGGGCAGAGGAGGCTCGGAAAGGAGGGTGGCGACCATAGAATTCAGAGCGGGGAGAGTTTTAGCCCGGCGGGTTAGGCAGAGTTACACAGCGCAGACGCAGGGCAGAGAAAAAAGAGTCGGTTTTGCCCAGAAGAACAAACTTTTTTGAAGTTCTGCCATTGCCACCATAACAAAACTTTACAAAATTGGCGCGGGGAGGTTAGGGCGCCTTAACCTAGAGGAATCGGTCCCTCCAGATGACTCCCCGCCCATGGCCCTGATTACCGCTCGTGCGCTCTCCAAAGACTTTGGCATTAAAGAAATTCTGCGGGAGGCCAGTTTTACCCTCGAAGCCGGGGAGCAGGTGGGACTGATCGGCGCTAATCCGTCTTTGATTACGCGGCGGCCTAGATGCCCCAGTATCAAGAAATTGTTGACAGCGCCCTGCTCAAAGCCAAGATAGACTTCAGAGACTTGGTACGAAGACCGTTTCCACTGGACGGAGGGGTTACCCCCTAGGAGAGATTGGACTTCTCCATGGTGACAACGCCAAAAATGCCGTGTTTCTCCATCTGCATCTGGGGATTGACAAAGCCAGCGGCCAGGGCCCATTGGCGGGTTAACTCCCATGACCGGAGCCGCATCGTCCAGGGTTGTCCGGTGTGGGCGGGGAGAGTCCGGGCAATGAGTTCCAGTTGGGGGTGATGGGGTTGAATGGTAAAAATGAGGGTGCCGGGAACATCCATAATGCGATAAATCTGTTGGAAATGGCGTTCAATCAGATCGTTATCGGGCAAAATTTCATGGAGTCCAGAAATCACCACCACATTGGGGCGGGGTTGGACTTGGTCTAAATCCACGTCGCTAAAGGCATCGGCCTGTTCGATGCGGGCGTTAATTCCCCATTGTTGGGCTAGTTGTCGGGCCTGGGCAACGTTTTCCGGCTTGTAATCTCGCAAGGTGGCGTTTATGCCATGGGAGGGAAATTTTTGTAGAACTTCGAGGTCGTAACGGCCCCCACCACAGGCCACGTCTAACAGATGACAGGATTGGCCGCCTTGTAAATGGGATGCCAACACGGTTTTCAGGGTGTTTTGTAATAAGTGGGCGCGATCGCGTATCCCCTGCCAGCCTTGGGAATTGAGAAAAAGGCGATCAATGAGGGTTCCCAAGGGAGTAACCCCGCTGGGGTGATTGCGGTAAACGTATTCCAACATCACGCCGGCATCAAAGCCGTAGCGATAACCGAGCCGTACCCCGGTGGAAAGTTGTCCCACGGTGCGTAATGCCAGGCGAAAAGCGGCGTAATACCAAGCTTTGGGATGCCACACCGGCAGGGGGCGACGGAGTTGGGCGTAGGTGGGTAAGGCACGGGTCGAGGCCAGATTGAAAGTCATGGTTAGGTCTCCAAGTTAATTTGAGAAAAATTCTGTGGCTAAGGTGTGAAAGGTGGCGGCTAAGGTGTCTAAAAACGCCAGCTTGTCGCCGTTCCAGACCAGAGGTTCTCCCACCACCGCACCGCACACAAAGGGCACCAACAGGGGATCTCCTTTCGGTAAAGCTTTGCCAAGGTTGGTCAGGGTGATGGGAATGATGGGAACCGAGGGATGCCGTTTGGCAAGGTGAGCAATGCCGCTTTGTAAGGGGCTTATCTGTTCGGGGTGGCCCCGGGAACCTTCGGGAAAAAGGATGACAATTTGTCCTTGGGCCAGGGCCTCGGCACACTGGGCAAGAAAGGCGCGGTGGTGTTTAGGACAAGATCCGGAATCGGGGGTTACGGCGATTGCCACGGGAATAATGTCTAATACCTGACGGGCAAACCAAGTGAGGCAACGATTTTGGTGAAGAAAATACTCGGCGTTAGCGACGGGGCGCAGTTGCGGTGCCATGGCCAAAGGAAACAGGGACATCAACACCAGGGCATCTAGATGGCTGTTGTGGTTGGCGACGAGAATGGCTGGGCCGGATTGGGGTAAGCGTTCCCGATGGCGAATAGCCAATCCCAACAACAGATGGGCAACAATTTTGGTGGCTAGAACAACCCCCTGTTTCAAGCAACGTTTCATACTCCACCGCCCCCGTAAAAATAAACGGTGAAATGGAAAAAGATCGGCGCCGTGTAGGTCAAACTATCCACCCTGTCTAAAATACCCCCATGCCCCGGCAGGAGCGTGCCACTATCCTTGATGCCCAAATCCCGCTTCAGGGCGGAGATGGTCACGTCGCCAATAAACCCCGTTAGGCTGAGCAAAATGCCCAAAATTAAGGACGGAACCGGGGAGAAGGGGGTTAACCAGGGCGCTAAACTAACTGCTACGATCGCCGTTGTCACCACGCCCCCCAGCAGACCTTCAAGGGTTTTCCCCGGACTAACTGAGGGCGCCGCTGGGTGACGACCCCATAATTTGCCCCAGCAGTATTGGGCAATGTCGTTAATTTCCGTCAGAATCACCAGGTAAAGCAGTAAACCCGTCCCGCCCGCCACGGGATTAGTGGTGGATGAGGTCATCAACAAGTAGGAAAGATGGCTGAGGGTATAAACCGTCAACATCAAGCCCCAGTGCAACGTGCCAATGGCGTTCAAAAAGCCCTGGGTTTCGCCAATTAACACCATCCGCATGGGCAGAAACAGGAACATATAGATGGGAATGAAAATTAAAAACATGCCATACCAGCCGCTATAAACCCAGTAATATTGCAGGACGATGGCGATGTAGGCCCAAATCAACACATGGCGATCGCCGAGGCGGGTGGGAATTAGGGAGAGGTATTCCCGCAGGGCTAAAAAACTAAGGCAGGCGAAGAAGAGAATGGAAACGGTACGATTGAGGGTTAATGCCAAGCTAAACACCGTCACCATCACCCACCAAGACCGCATCCGGGCCGTTAATTCGCTGTAATCCTGCTCGGGGCGGCAACGGATCAGCATTAGGACAATAATGCTAGCCAATCCCAACAGGGCGTAAAGGCCCACAAGGGTAAAAATTACCGCAGGGGGTAGGGTTAACGCCATGGTTCACCTCCCCGAAGGGCGTTATGTAAGCGATTGGCGATCGTCAAAACTTCCAGACCACACAGGATCACCAC
>JBKCES010000242.1:0-5245 GCA_046304295.1 Cyanobacteriota bacterium
GTGGCGCTTCTGGGACGAACAAATGTGGGGAAATCCACCCTGCTGAACGCCCTGGTGGGGCAAAAAATCGCTATTACTTCCCCGGTTTCCCAGACCACCCGTAATCGGCTACGGGGCATTGTCACCACTGCGGAGGCGCAAATTATCCTCGTCGATACCCCCGGTATTCACAAACCGCACCATGAATTGGGGAAAATTTTAGTCCGTAACGCCGAGGCGATTATGGGGGAAGTGGATTTGGCCTTGCTGGTGGCGGATTGCGGCGCTCCCTTGGGGAACGGCGACCGTCATGTGGCCCGACTGCTGGCTGAGTCCGAAACTCCTGTGCTTTTGGGTTTAAATCAAGCAGACCGTCAGACCGAGGAAAGCGCCGCCAGTTTAGACCAGGGTTATCAAGAATTGGCCCAGACCTATGGCTGGGAGTGGCGGAAGTTTTCCGCCCTGACCGGAGCAGGCGTGGCCGAATTGCAAGGGGAAATGATTCGGCGCTTGGAGCCGGGGCCTTATTACTATCCCCCGGACTTAGTGACAGACCAGCCGGAGCGCTTTATTATTGCCGAGTTGATCAGGGAGCAGATTCTCCACCTGACCCGTCAAGAAGTTCCCCATTCTGTGGCCATCGCCATTGAAAAAATAGCGGAAACCCCTAAGTTAACAGAGGTCTTTGCCAGTATTACCGTGGAGCGAGCCTCCCAAAAGGGCATTATTATCGGCAAACAAGGGAGTATGTTGCAAGCCATCGGCAGCGCCGCCCGACTGCAAATTCAAAAGCTAATCGACGGGGACGTCTTTTTAAAATTATTTGTCAAAATTGAGCCGAAATGGCGGCAGTCTCGGCGCCAGTTGCTAGAATTTGGATACCGTCTCGAAGACTAGGTTTGGCCGCCGCCGGTGAAGATCCATGCAGAATACCCCCTCCGCTTCCTCCGACAATTGGTTTGACGACGACGAAAACGCCGATTTTCTCTCGGCCTTGGACGGACTGCCAACGGAGGCGGAGACCCCGACGGAGGAGTTGGGTTCCCTGATGGATTGGCTAGAGGACGAGCCTTCTTCTCCTCATCTTCACTTTTCGGAAGCTAACTTGATTCTGGAGGAAGAAGACGCGCCGTCTCCAGAAGACCCCCCCCAGCGCATGACCCTTTCCCTGACCAATAATGGAGAGACTGCGGACTCCCTAGCGGAGTTGGAATCCCTCTTTGCGGACGAGGCTCAGACCGGTGCGCCCTCCCTCGATCCCTACGAAACCTCAAGTTGGCTGGAAATCGACGATCTGATGGAGCAATCGGAAACCCCTTCCCCAAGCGCCGTTACTCCCGGGGAGTTAGCCGAACTGGAGGACTGGTTTAGCGAAGCGGAAGCCGAGATTGACATGCCGCCGTCGGACTTCGCCGATCCGCCCCTAGTCTCCGCCAGTTTTGAAACCCAAATTGTCGGGGAGCAGGAGGTTGACCATACCAGAACCCTCCCGGAATCGGAATTGGAGGAACTGCGGGAACTCTTGGGTGTTGGGTTTTTCAGCGCTGAAGAGCCGGTTGCTCCTGCGCCGAGGGTTCCAGAGCCGGTTCTGTCTGCTCAACCCTTGCCTCTCCTCTTTTACGACGCCCTAGAGACCTGGGACGCCCTGCTGGCGGCGCCGCCCCATCCCCCGCAAGAAGAAACTGCGGACTTTGCGGCGCTGGCCGCCTTAATCGAGGCCTCTCCTCAGATGGGCCCGACACCAGTAGGCACGCCCGTCTTTTCAGCACCGGCGCCGCCCCGACCGGCGGTGGCGAGCCTGGAAATAGAAGACGACTTTAAAGATTTAGAGGCCCTGCTAGAGCAGGCGGATCGCATGGGAGGGCCGCCGACCTTGGTTTCCGTGGGGGGCCAGCGCTTAGCGCCCCGCAATCGTCCCGCCAAGTCTAAGTCCTTCGAGCAGACCATGCGGGTGCCGGTGAAACAGTTGGACAACCTCAGCAACCTGATCGGGGAATTGGTGGTTAAGCGGAACCGTCTGGAGCAGGATCAAGAGCGCCTGCGGCAATTTTTAGACAATCTCCTCAACCAGACCCAAAACCTCAGCGACGTGGGGGGACGGATGCAGGACCTCTACGAAAGAACCCTCCTAGAGGGCGCGCTCCTCGCTAGTCGTCACACCTCCTCCCGTCAAACCGCCAAATTGACCTACCCCGGCGAGCAATCCACCTTTCCCGGCGTGAACGCTCTAGGGGATCAGCACCTAGACGCCCTGGAGATGGATCGCTTTACCGGCTTCCACCTCCTTTCTCAGGAAATGATCGAACTGATTGTGCGGGTGCGGGAGTCGGCCTCCGATATTCAATACCTGGTGGACGAGACGGATCAGGTAGCCCGCACCCTGCGGCAGGTCACCACCCAACTCCAGGAAGGCATGACCCAATCGAGGATGGTGCCCTTCGCCCAAACCGCGGATCGGCTCCCCCGGGCGGTGCGGGAGGTTTCTCTCAAGCTCAATAAGAAGGTAAATTTAGAAGTGGACGGGCGAGATGTGCTCATCGATAAGATGATCCTGGAGCACCTCTACAACCCCATGACCCACTTGGTCAACAACGCCATCACCCACGGTATTGAGTCCCCGGCGGAGCGCCAAAAGCGGGGCAAACCGGCGGAAGGCAACTTGACCATCAAAGCCTTTCTACAGGGGAATCAAACCCTAATTATTGTCTCCGACGACGGCGCCGGGATCGACAGCCAGCGGGTCAAGCAAAAAGCCATTGAAAAGGGTCTCATTTCCCCTCTAGAGGCCCAGGGACTCAGCGAACAGGACGTTTACGACCTCCTCTTCCACGCCGGGTTTAGCACCAAAGATAAAGCCGACGACTTCGCCGGGCGGGGGGTCGGTCTGGACGTGGTGAGGACGAGCTTGCTGGATATTCGCGGCTCTGTTTCCATTGATTCGGCGCTGGGGCAAGGCACCACCTTTAGCATTCGTCTGCCCTTAACCCTGAGTATTTCCAAGGCGCTCTGTTGCCTTTGCGACCGGGCCCGCATCGCGTTTCCTATGGACGGGGTGGAGGACACTAAGGACTTTTTGCCCACGGATCTCGTCCCCAACGAAGACGGGAAGGACTGTATTCCTTGGAATGGGGCGCTTCTACCGGTGCAACCTCTGGGAGAACTGCTTTCCTATAACCGTTTGATCAGTCGGGGGAGCGTCTACGGCGGAAAACCCGAGGACGATATTGTGGCGATGGTGATTTTGCGGGGCGGCAATAATCTACTGGCGGTGCGGGTGGATCAGGTGTTGGGAGAGGAAGAAATTGTGATTAAGCAAATTGAAGGGCCGGTGCCTAAACCCCCCGGCGTTGCCGGCGCCACGGTGCGGGGGGACGGCAGTATTATGCCCATTGGGGACGTGCTGGAATTGATCGAAATTTCCCAGGGGCGCCTGCGGACCGACGGCTCCAGCGGACTCTGGCGCAAGACCCTAGTGCCTGTGGCCAACGATCTACAAATGGAGCCGACGGTGCTGATTGTGGACGATTCCATCACGGTGCGGGAACTCCTTTCCCTCAGCTTTACCAAGGCCGGGTATCGGGTGGAGCAGGCCCGGGACGGTCAGGAAGCTTGGGAGCAACTACGTTCTGGTCTCCCCTGCGATCTCGTCTTCTGCGATATTGAAATGCCCCGCATGAACGGGCTGGAACTGCTTTCTCAACTCCAGACGGATGAAAATCTAGCTATGATTCCCGTGGCGCTGTTGACCTCCCGCGGCGCCGACCGTCACCGAAAAGTGGCGGCCCAACTCGGCGCTAGCGGTTACTTTACCAAGCCCTACACGGAAAAAGATATTCTCGACGCCGCCAGCCGCATGATCCAGGGGGAAATCCTCCTGCCCGGCAGCGCCAAGCAACCCCAGTCGGTGCTGTCCCGCTTCAAAAAAGTCTCCGCCACCTCTCCCGGTGAGATTTCCCCCAGCGCCGCCACGGTGGAGGTGGATCGGACACCGAGGGTATTGATTATCGACGACTCGGTCATGGTGCGGGAAATGCTCTCTTTAACGTTCCGCAAAGCCGGGTACATTACCGACACGGCCCGGGACGGTCAGGACGCCTGGGAAAAACTCACTTCCGGTCTGCCCTGCGACCTGATTCTCTGCGATATTGAGATGCCCCGCATGAACGGTTTGGAACTCCTGGGACGGATTCAAGAAGATAAACAATTGACTAAAATCCCCGTGGCCATGATCACCTCCCGGGGCGCTCAAAAAATGCAACGTCTGGCGGCGGAGAAAGGCGCCAAGGGCTATTTTGTCAAACCTTACATCGAAGAGGCGCTCCTAGAATCTAGCCAACGCCTCTTGCGGGGGGAAGTCCTCTTGGATATTAACGCCCTAGGTAACGACGGTTAAGGGGGAAGCCGGCGCTGAATAGTCAAGGTTGTCAACCCCTGGAGGTATTCCCCTAGGGGTTTGCCGTTCCGGGGATCGACGGCGTCCGGCGCGATTTCCAGTAGGGGAACTAAGACAAAATCCCGCTCTGTTAAGCGGGGATGGGGCAGGGTTAAGGTCTCCTCTGCGATCAGGGTCTGACCAAAGAGGATCAAGTCTAAATCCAAGGTTCTCGGCCCCCACCGTTCCCGGCGCCGGCGCCCGAATTCCTGTTCAATCCCCTGGAGTCGGGCCAGCAGTTCCCAGGGGGACAGGACCGAGTGGAGCCGGGCGCAGGCGTTGAGATAGTCGGGCTGGGGTGGCCCCACCGGCGCGGTTTCATACCAGGAAGACCGGGAGAGCAGAGTTAACCCCGGCGTTTGCACTAGGGTGTCCAGCGCCGCAGTCAAAATTTGGCGAGAATCCCCCACATTGCCCCCCAGGGCCACAATGGCCGACTGAGCCGTTAACCCTGGGGTCATGGGGAGTGCTCTAGGTTAAAGGCCCGGTGGATGATTTGCAACGCCTCTACCCCTTGGGCTTGGGGCACCACGCAACTGACCTTAATTTCCGAGGTGGCGATCATCTCGATGTTAATGCCCGCTTGGGCGAGGGCGAAAAATAAACGGGCCGCCACGCCGGGTTGTCCCCGCATCCCGGCGCCGACGATACTCACCTTGGCGATGTCGGCGTTGATCCACACCTCCCCCATACCCAGGATCGGCGCTAACTTTTCCAGAACCGCCTTGGCGGCGTCCGCGTCTCCCTGAGCCGTCATAAAGGCGATATCCCGACGGAGAACTCCCTCCACAATCCGACAGCGCTGGGATTGGACAATCATATCGACGCTGATAT
>JBKCES010000243.1:0-4344 GCA_046304295.1 Cyanobacteriota bacterium
GGTGGGTTCTGGCGCCGAAATAAAAGGGTAACCGACCCCGACCCCCTCCGAGGGAGGGGAACCGGAAATTTTGGGATTGCAAGTTAGACTTGTCCTTCGACTTCAAAAACAAACCCCGCTGAGAGCAACGGGGTCGTCAAATCTTTTAAGCGGAGTCGGCAAAGGAGTGCTCTAAACCTAGTAAGCGCCGTTATTGTTGGGGAAGAGCACCACCCCGAGGGTTTTGAGGATAATCCAGAGATCCATGAAGAAGGTACGGTAGTTGACGTAATAGACGTCGATATAGACCCGTTGAGGGTAAGGAATATCATTGCGCCCAGAGACTTGCCACAGCCCCGTTAGACCCGGTTGAATAGTCAAAACTCGATTAATGCGGTTGCCGTACTTGTGGAGTTCCTCCGGCACTAGGGGACGGGGCCCGACCACGCTCATATCTCCCATCAGCACGTTCCAGAACTGGGGGAACTCGTCCAGACTGGTGAGGCGCAAAAATTTGCCGATCCAGGTGATGCGGGGATCGTCCCGGAGCTTAAAATCACGCTCAAACTCTTCCCGACTCTGGGGGCAGTTGGCCAAGAGTTGCTCCAGCTCCTCGTCGGCGTTGATCACCATGGTGCGGAACTTAATACAATTAAAGGGTCGATGGTCTTTACCCACCCTCTGTTGAATATAGAAAATCGGCCCCGGCGAACTGACTGCAATCAGCGCCGCCAACGCCAGATAAAGGGGGGAAAAGAGGACGAGCACCGATAAAGAAAAAACAATATCGAAGCTTCGCTTAACCCAAGCACTGTCGAGGGAGAGGGGATGGGCCTCTCGGTAGCGCCGGGAAGTTAAGCCGCGCCGCATCAAAGCCTGTAACGCCTTGACGGGGATAAATTGGCTATTGGCAGTCATCGTACTCCTTCACATCACACACACCACATAGTCCTTCATAATAGAGCCTAGATAGATAAATTTACCTATTGGGCCCTTAAAAATCCAGACTAACCGGGAACATTTCCCCCAAGGGGGAAAAATCGCTCAGTACACTGGCTCAAAAAATCGCCATAGGACTGGGCAAAGACCGACGGGGCAAACCGGAGTGCCTGTTGATGGCAGACTTCCGGGCGGAATTGGGACGGGTTCTCCAGAAAGGTTTGGACGGCGCCGACTAAAGCGTCGGGGGTTTGGGTCGGAAAAAAGAGACCCGTGCCCTGACCGGGATGGGCGAGACCGTCGATGACCGTTTCCAAAGCGCCGCCTCCGCCGTAGGCGATGACAGGTGTCCCGCAGGCTTGGGCTTCCACGAGGGCGATGCCAAAATCCTCGCAGGCGGCGTAGACAAAGGCCTTGGCCCCGGACATATACCGCTCCACAACGGCGTTGGGTTGGCTCCCCAATAATTGAACGTTTGGCCCGGCAAATTGTTTCAAGCTGGACCAATCGGGGCCGTCGCCGATGACGACAAGGGGGAGTCCCAACTGGTTAAAGGCGGAGACAATCAACCTAATGTGTTTATAACTCACCAACCGGGAAACCGTCAGAAAATAGTCTTCCTTCTGGGGCTGGAGGGGAAACCGCTCCAGATTCACCGGCGGGTAGATTACCTCCGCCTCCCGGCGGTAACAGCGCCAGATCCGCCGGGCCGTGTGGCGGGAGTTGGCGATAAAATAATCCACCCGATTGGCGCTGATCACGTCCCATTGACGGAGACGGTGGAGAAGATAGCGGGTTAAAATTCCGGGCAACCCCCGACCGGCGCCGCTGTGGTTGAGGTAATCAAAGGTTAAATCCCAGGCGTAGCGCATGGGGGTGTGGCAGTAACAAATATGGAGTTGATGCGGCGCCGCCAGGACTCCCTTGGCCACGGCGTGGGAGGAGGAGAGGATTAAATCGTAGTCCCGCAGATCCAACTGCTCGATGGCCAGGGGCAGAAGGGGTAAATATTTCTGCACTCCCTTGCGAGCGCCGGGGAAATGTTGCAAAAAAGTGGAGCCGATGGCGCGACCGTAAAGATAGCTCTCCGGGTTGACGGATTCAAAATCAATGAGGGCATAAACCTCCGCCTCCACCTGCTCAAGGATGGCCCGCACCACCAGTTCTGAACCGCCGGTGGCCTCGGGGGTGAGCCATTCGTGCACTAGGGCCGTTTTCATTAACCCTAAAACTCGCTGGGGTAATCTCCAGTTTGAGCGTTGTCCCGCTTAGAGCCGAGGAGGTCTAATTTTTGCACCCGAATCACCGGCTTGGAACGTTGAGCGCCGGTGTTGCGGTCCGTCCAGTGGTCGAAGCGGAGAGAGCCTTGAATCCCCACTAAACTGCCTTTCTTAACGTAGTTTGCGGCCACTTCCGCCGTTTTATCCCAAACTTCTAAGTCAAACCAATCCGGTTCGTCCGATTTTTTGGTGGCCCGATTTACCGCCAGGGTAAAATTACAGACGACTTTGCCCGATTCAAAATACTTCACTTCCGGGTCGCGACCAGCCCGGCCCACTAGATGAACAGTATTAACAGTCATAAAGATTTACGCCTAAAGGAGGGATTGAGGAAGAAGCCACCGCCATCTTAGCCCAAGTCGGAGAAAATCTAAACGATAATTCCCCTCCTTCAGCTATTTAAGAATTGGTTTTCACCGGCTCAGGGCCGTCCTTCACCAGAATCAACCCTTCCTGGGCCGCTCTCATTGACTTAATATTGCCGCTCTGCCCCGTTGAGGGATGAACGGAATCAAAGGATTATCCCCCCAACCTTCGCTATTTGTATCCGCCACTAAACCATGACTCTCCTCCTAGCGCCGGATTCTTTTAAAGGCACCCTCTCAGCGCCGGAAGTCTGCCAAATTCTAGCGCAGGAGTTAAGTGCCGATTTTCCCATCCTTCTCCATCCCCTAGCGGACGGGGGAGAGGGCACTTTAGCGGCGCTGGCGCTTTGTTTACCAGCGGCGACATGGCGAAGTTTGGCGGTTCAGGGGCCGTTGTCTGGACAGAAGGTAACGGCCTCGTACCTCTGGTTGCCGGAGGAAATCGCGATGATTGAAATGGCCCAGGCCAGCGGTCTGACGCTAGTTCCGCCCCAGTTCCGAGATCCCGAACAAACCACCAGCTACGGCGTCGGCCAACTGCTCCAGAGGGTCAGGGAAGAGGGGGCTCGTCAAATTTATCTCGCCATCGGCGGCTCCGCCACCCAGGACGGCGGAGTAGGGATGCTTCAGGCCCTAGGCTGGCGCTTTCTCGACGCCCAAGCTCAAGACCTGCCCTGGGGCGGAGCCGTGCTCCGAAAGTTAGCCAGAATTCTACCCGCCCCGGCGCCGTTGCCGCCGGTTACCCTCTGGTGCGATGTGACCAATCCCCTCTACGGCCCAGAGGGTTCGGCGTTTGTTTTTGCCCCCCAAAAAGGCGCTGATATGGGAATGGTCGAGCGCCTAGACCAAGGTTTACGCCATCTGGCCAATATAGTACAAGAACAGTTGGGGATCAACGCCGATTTTCCCGGCGCCGGCGCGGCCGGGGGACTCGGATCGGCCGGAGTCTGGGGATTAGGCGCTCAGTTAACATCCGGTTTCGGCGCCGTCGCCCAGTTGACGGGGTTGGAGAAGCGGATTGAGTCCTGCCAAGTGGTCATTACAGGGGAAGGTCGTTTTGACGCCCAATCTTTGCGGGGAAAAGTGGTTTCCGGGGTTCTCAATTTGGCTCAAAAATATCATAAACCGCTGATTGTCATCGCCGGAGAGTCACAGTTTCAAAGCTATCCGGGTATCGCCGAAATTATCTCCCTAGTGGATGAGGGGACGTCTTCCGCCCAGGCTCTAGCGGAACCCCAGAAATGTTTACGAGCCAAAGCGCCGCGGTTACAGGCGCTGGTAGCCAGACTGAGCTATTAAGCGCAGGAAGACTACTGAATGGAGAACCGAAATTAGCTCTGGTTCGGCTGGCGAGAAAGCGACGACTAGCCATGATCTTTCCAGAGGCACCAGCGCCGGCGGGAATTCGTTGTAGTTGACTGATAATACCATTCAACTGAATCTTTGAAGCGGCGCAGTTAAGGAAACAGACTTAATCCGTTAATTTCTAGTAGAGAGTCGCTCCAAACGGCAAATAGCCCCGCCCTATACTGGAATCTGTCATCTGATATCTGTCATCTGTCATGCCTAAATGGTTCAACACCGCCGGCCCCTGTAAAGCCGACATCCACTACATGCTCTCCCCCACGGCGCGACTCCCCGAGTTACAGCCTCTGATCGATCAACAAAACTACTTTGTCATCCACGCGCCGCGACAAGTGGGCAAAACCACTGCCATGTTGGCACTAGCCCAGGAACTCACCGCTAGCGGACAATACACTGCCGTCATGCTTTCTGTCGAA
>JBKCES010000244.1:0-14548 GCA_046304295.1 Cyanobacteriota bacterium
CCTTTATTAAAGTGGGACAACTTTTTTCCACCCGGGCGGATTTATTTCCGGGCGAGTACGTCGCCGAACTCTCCAAACTTCAGGACGAAGTGCCGGCCTTTAGCTACGAGCAAACCCGCCGTATTGTCGAGCGAGAGTTGAGCAAACCCCTGGATAAACTGTTTCGCAGTTTTGACCCCCTGCCCCTGGCCGCCGCGAGTCTCGGACAGGTGCACCGAGCGCAACTGCATACGGGGGAAGAGGTGGTGGTCAAAGTTCAGCGCCCCGGATTACAAAAACTCTTTGCCATTGATCTGGCGATTCTCAAAAAAATCGCTCAGTATTTCCAAAATCACCCTAAATGGGGCCGCAACGGCCGGGACTGGCTGGGCATTTACGACGAGTGTTGCCGGATTCTCTGGCAGGAGACCGACTACCTGCGGGAAGGCCGCAACGCCGACGCCTTCCGCCGCAATTTCCGTCAGGAAAACTGGGTTCGAGTTCCCCGGGTCTATTGGCGTTATACGGCGCCGCGAATTTTAACCCTCGAATATTTGCCCGGCATTAAGATCAGTCATTATGAAGCCTTAGAGGCCGCAGGGTTAGAGCGCCCGACTTTGGCCCAATTGGGAGCTAAAGCCTATCTCTATCAACTCCTCAACCACGGCTTTTTCCACGCCGACCCCCACCCCGGCAACCTAGCGGTCAATCCTGCGGACGGTGCCTTGATCTTCTACGACTTCGGCATGATGGGGGAAATTACCCCGGAAACTAAAGATAAACTGTTGGACACCCTCTTTGGGGTGGCGGAAAAAAACGCCGACCGCATTGTGACCTCCCTGGTGGCGCTCGGGGCGCTCAAGGCAGTGGACGATCCCGGCCCCATCCGGCGCTCAATTCAATTTTTGCTGGATAACTTCATGGACAAACCCTTTGAGGAACAGTCCATCGGCAAAATTAGCGACGATCTCTACGAAATCGCCTACGACCAGCCCTTCCGCTTTCCCGCTACCTTTACCTTCGTGATGCGGGCCTTCTCGACCCTAGAGGGGGTCGGAAAAGGACTAGACCCGGAGTTTAACTTTATGGCCGCGGCCCAACCCTTCGCCCTCCAATTGATGAACGACTCTATGAACGGCTCCCTTGGCAATAGCTTTATCGACGAACTGGGCAAGCAAGCCGCGCAGATGGGCGGCCGAGCTTTGACCCTGCCCCGGCGCCTAGAGGAAACCCTGGATAAACTCGACCGGGGCGATGTACGGCTACGGGTGCGCTCCAGCGAATCGGATCGCCTCCTCCGGCGCCTGAGCTTGACCCAGATGACCACCACTTATACCCTTTGGGGTTGCGCCTTGTTACTGGCCGCCACCCTACTCTTTGTAAACAATTATTGGGTGCTAGCGGGGATTGTGTTATTAATAGCAGTGGGGCCCCTCTTCGCGCTCTGGAAGCTTCTGAAGCGGATTGAGCGCCAAGACCAGATGTTTTAAGCCAGACCCCTATTCCCACCCTTCGCCTCGAATCCCTGTGTTAGACGTAAACTCCCCCCCCCTCAACCGCCAGTACACTGGCCAGACCGATCCAGGGCTAGTTCGTTCGGTCAATCAGGATAGTTTTTACCTCGACCCCGAAGCCCGCTTTTTCATTGTGGCGGACGGTATGGGGGGCCACGCCGGGGGACAAGAGGCCAGCGCCATTGCGGCTAAGTTAATCGCCGCCCACCTAAATGCCCATTGGGATTCCGAGACGCCTTCCCCTCAATTACTCCAGGACGCTCTCATCGCCGCCAACAAAGGCATTTTGGATGATCAGACGGAGCACCCCGAGCGCCGGGATATGGGCACCACGGCGGTGATTATTAGTTTTCGAGGAGACGGCGCTTGGCGGGCCCACGTGGGGGACTCCCGTCTCTACCGCCTGCGGGGTCAGACCTTGGAGCAAATTACCGAGGATCACACCTGGGTCTCCCGGGCCTTGAAAATGGGAGACATCGAGCCGGAACAGGCCCGGATTCACCCCTGGCGCCACGTTTTGTTTCAATGTCTAGGGCGTCAAGATCTCAACTATATCGACGTTGAACCGCTAGAAGCGGCGCCGGGAGATATTTTTTTGATGTGTAGCGACGGTCTGACGGAGGAAGTTTCCGACGACATCATTCAGGAAGTGTTGCTGGCGGATCTCCCCTGCGAAGAAAAGGCACTGAACCTCATTACCGAAGCTAAGGAAGCGGGCGGCTCTGATAACATTACCATTGTCTTAGTGCAACAAGGCTAGGTGGAACAGCTTAAACTGTTTGATCTGCCTTCCCCCTATCAGGTTCAGCGTCCGCCTACCCTAGTTCTCTCGCCGGGGGAATTGCAAGACTGGAAGAGCCGTATTGCCGGTTATCAGAGCCAGCGCCGACTCGGAGTTCAACCCCGGCAAACAACGCTCTGGGGAACGACCACAGACTTAGAGACCAGCCCGGATCAGCTCGATCCCTTCACCCTTCCCTGCCACTCTGCCCTCTTTTGGCGCCAGTCTCAACCCTGGGCGGCGCTGGATAGCCAAGAGCAAGGCTGTTTATACTTTATTCTTGATCCAGCGGCCGCCCTTCTGCTCTACATCGGCGAAACCCGACTTAGTGCCCGCCAACGCTGGCAGGGCGCCCACGATTGTAAAGACTATATTCTCCGCTACCTCGAACTCCACCGGCGCTATGACCAAACCGCCACCGTCGTTTCGGCCTTCTGGCGCCAAGCGTCGACGGATAAACGCACCCTGCGCCACTGGGAAAGACAATTGATCCTCAAATGGCGCTCTCCCTTTAACAAGGAATGTTGGCAATGGTGGGGACAGCCCTTTGGCAAAAAAGCGGTCTAGGCTAAGGGAACATCCCAGATTTACACAGGCAAGATATCTATTCTACTCATTCTCAAGGCGCAATCATGCGCTCTGGGCGCACCCGTTGGTCAAATTCGGCGGCGGTCATTAAGCCCAGGGAAACTGCGGCCTCCTTGAGGGTTTTTCCTTCCTGGTAGGCCGTCTTCGCCACCAGCGCCGCCTGATCGTAGCCAATATAGGGATTGAGCGCCGTGACGAGCATCAGGGAATTTTCCAGATGACGGTGGATCTGCTCCCGGTTGGGGGTCAAGCCCTCCACCAGATATTGTCGGAAACAATCGCAGGCGTCTGTTAGAAGTCGAAGGGAATGGAGAAAGTTATGAATAATGACGGGCTTAAAGACGTTTAATTCAAAATTTCCCTGACTCCCCGCCAGGGCGATGGCGGTATCATTGCCGATGACCTGAACGCAAACCATGGTCATGGCTTCGCATTGGGTGGGATTCACCTTCCCCGGCATGATGGACGACCCCGGCTCGTTGGCGGGCAAATTCAGTTCTCCCAGACCGCAACGGGGGCCGGAACCCAACCAGCGCAGATCGTTGGCGATTTTCATCAGGGAGGTCGCCAGGCTTTTCAGCGCCCCGCTGGCGAAAACCAAGGCTTCATGGCTGGCCAGCGCCGCGAATTTATTCGGCGCCGAGACAAAGGGCAAGCCCGTTAGACGGGCGATTTCCTTGGCGACCTGTTCCGGGAAGTCGGGATGGCTGTTTAAGCCGGTGCCCACGGCGGTGCCCCCCAGGGCCAGTTCCAGCAGACCGGGGAGGGTCTGTTCGATTTGTTGAATGTGGCGCTTTAACTGGGCGCCGTAGCCGGAAAATTCCTGTCCTAGGGTCAGGGGCACAGCGTCCATCAGGTGGGTGCGACCAATTTTAATAATGTCCCCAAATTCCGTTTCCTTAGCGGCCAGCGCCACCTCTAGGTTAGCTAAGGCGGGCAACAGTCCCTGGGTCAGGTGCTCCGCCGCCGCCATGTGCATCGCCGTGGGAAAGGTATCGTTGGAGGATTGGGACAGATTAACGTGGTCGTTGGGATGGATGGGGTCTTTACTGCCGAGAACGCCCCCCGCCAAGGTGATAGCCCGATTAGCCACGACCTCGTTGACGTTCATATTGGTTTGGGTGCCGCTCCCGGTTTGCCAGACCCGCAGGGGAAATTGCTCCGTCAACTCTCCCCCGGCCACTTCCGCCGCGGCTTGTTGGATTAAGCGACTTTTTTCTGGGTCAAGTTTACCGAGTCTTTCATTCACCCGGGCCGCCGCCTGCTTAAGAACCCCAAAGGCCCGAATCACCTCCGGGGGCATCAAATCATCGCCAATAGCAAAGTAACGCAAAGAGCGCTGGGTCTGGGCGCCCCAGTAGGCTTGGGCGGGAACGGCAATAGTTCCCAGGCTGTCGGTTTCGGTGCGGGTCTCCATTAGTCTTCGTAATATTCTGGTTGTTTTTCGCGACGGAGTTCGGGAATATTGACCCGAGGGGGCTGGTAGGCTTGCTCGTCGGCTTCGTCTTCCCAGAGGTCGCCTTCTTCATAGTTAGCGGAGCGCCGGGGGAGGGGCTTGCTCTCTTCTCCCCAGTTGTCCATCTCTTCCTCGTCGTCTTCGTAATCCGTTTCCACATAGGCCGCCACTTCCGTCGGACGCCGGAGGACAGGGGCGGGGCGGGACTCTTCCCAGTCGTCTTCGTGCCAGCGCTCCTCCAGAACCGCTTCCGGTTGACGAACCTGCACCGGGGGGCGGACGGGAATGCCGGAGCCGAGTTGATTCTCGGGGCGGGCGGCGGTAGGATAATACATTTCTTCCTGAGCTTGCTCCCAGGAGGGGCGACCAATCCCTAGGCGCTCCAGGACTCCCACCGTTAACTGACTTAACCGTTCTTCGGCACCTTCAAAGACAATCAAGCGATTGGGGCCGCTACTGACCACCTCTTCAATGGATAGCTCATAAGTGCTAATCAGTTGATCCGGGATCTGGGGATAGCCCAGGGAGGCGATGATAATGGAGGACACCTTGCCGTCATCGAGGTTAAATTGGAAATCCCGCACCCGCCCGAGGGGTTCCCCGGTTTCCGTCACCACTTCGCTATTAATTAGGGGCGTGTAGTAGTCAATATCCACCGTTTCAAAAATATCCTCGTTCTCCACCAGTGCCACGTCCCCGGTTTGACAGACCCGATTGAGGAAAAAATACTGGGGCATGCCCGAGAGGGAGAGGATATTGTCCCGCAGTCCCAGGGCGACGATTTCCCGTTGATCGATATCGACCAACACGTCTTTAACCACTCCCAATTTTTTCCCCGTGTCGCGGGCGATCACCTGGGTATTAATGAATTCGTTTCTGAGACGGATGTTGTCGATGCTCATTGTTTGGAAACAGACGTGGAGTCTAGGGGAACTCTGGGACAGAAACCAGCCCCAAAGGGGGAGTTCTGGGCATTTTAACCCCAGGGGGACGGATTAAGTAAGTCCCTATTCTAGCGAATCTCTTTCCTTTTCCGCCGGGGAGCAGGGAGGGAAATCCCCCGTAGATTAGCCGCTAACTGGATTTAAAACAATTGACAATCCCGAGATCCAAGTTGCTTGAGCCGACAAAGGCGCTGGCTAAAGTAAGGGCCCGCCAGGCGGCTATAGTCGTTCCATTTCAAGGTGTTGACCTGGATTGACCATGACCAGAGGTAAGCCGCCTGGGTCAGCGCCTGGAGCGCATCCAGTTCCACCGCCTCCAGAGGGGAAACCGATTGATACCCTTTCAAAAAAGCGTCCCGCACGGAGCGACAGAGACCGGTTTGCAACGCCACTTGCAGAAACTTGGCCACGTCAAAGGCCCGCCAACCGGCGCCGCATTGGTCAAAATCAAACAGGGTGGGTTGATTATCGGCGGTGAAATGGACGTTGCCGCTGTGGGGATCGCCCCAACAGACGCTCCAGTAGGGCGGGGTTTTGGGAAGATGGCGAAGCTTGGCTTTAATCTGCAAACTGGTGGCCGTTAGATAGCTCCAGTCCTCCGGTTGGGCGTGGAGAAAGGGCGCTAAGACCCGCAGAGAGTCGTCCACCAAATGAAAGGTCGTCAGCGCCGTCCGGTGTCCTTCGCTGGTAAAGGACTGACTACACCGATGGAGTCGAGCTACGGTTTCCCCCAAAATCCACGCCTGGGTAATATTCAGGTCGCCGATGGCCACGGAACCCGGCGCGAGGGGAAATAAAGCGCCGTGGCGGGAACCTTCCGGCGCGTGGAGGGTCAAATAGGGTTGACTGACGGGCGTTTTCAGGGGCGCCGAGACGGGGAGTCCCTGTTGGGCGAGAAAAGTGAGCCAATCCAGTTCAAATTTAATTTCTGCGGGGGAGCGCCAATGGCGATGGGAGACTCGAAAAATATAAGATTCGGCCCGGGTTTCTAACAGATAGACATCGCTCAAGCCCCGATGCCAAAAGTGGCACGCCTGAGGGGGGTCGATGGGGTAATGTTCGGCGACAAAATCGGCGATAGCCGGGGGCGCCAGGGTGGAGTAAACCGTGGGGAAAGATTCCGGTTTTGGCCATAGGGACTCAATCCCCCAAACCCAAGAGGTTAGGGGCGGTCGTTGTCTTAAAGAGGGGGAGCGGAGTTGTTGCATGGCGGGGATGGGCCCAAGCTCTAGCCCTACCATAGGGGGGACGGCCCCCGCTCTTAGTAGCCTAAGTTACCATTTCCCCCGCTGTTAGAAAAATTTACCTAGGTGCCGTAATGGATGAGCAACCGCTCAGGCGCCGAGGGAGAGCCTTCGAGAACGATGCCCCGTTGGTTGGCCGCTAGGTGCCGCAGGATTTTGTAGAGGGTTTCAATTTCGTCCTCTGCTCCGCACTGACGGGCTAGTTCCGGTAAAGGCAGAGGTTCGGCGCTGTTTTGTAGCGCCGCCAAGGCTTTTTGCTGGAGCGCTAAAATCCCCGCCGCCGCTTTTTTCCCGGCCTCGACCCCCGGTTGGTGGTAGGCGTTGACGTTGACCAAAGAGGCGTAGAAACCCACGGCCCGTTCGTAGAGGGCGATGAGCGCCCCCACGGTTTTGGGGTTGACCTGGGGAATGGTCAGGGTGATGGATTCCCGGTGATTTTCATAAAGCGCCTGCCGGGTGCCCTGGAGGAAACCGGAGAGGTAGTCGCCGCTGGTGATATGGGGTTCCACTTCCTCGGAGGCGCCGTCCCGATCCTCTAAAACCTCGATAAAGGTGGCGAAGAAATTGGGCACCCCTTCCCGCAGTTGTTGAACGTAGGCGTGTTGGTCGGTGGAGCCTTTGTTGCCATAGACGGCGATGCCCTGATGAACCGTCTGCCCATCGAGGTCCCGTTCCTTGCCCAGGGATTCCATAATCAACTGTTGCAGGTAACGACTAAAGAGGAGGAGGCTATCCTTGTAGGGCAAAATGACCATGTCCTTTTCCCCCCGACCCTTGCCGGCGGCGTACCAAGCTAAGGTCAGTAGGGCGGCGGGGTTAGCACGAAGATCCGGGATGCGGGTGGCTTCGTCCATGATTTTGGCTCCCTCCAGTAGGCCATCAATCTCAATGCCCTGGAGCGCCGCCGGCAGGAGTCCCACGGCGGAGAGTTCTGAGGTGCGCCCCCCCACCCAGTCCTGCATGGGGAAAATGGCCAGCCAATTTTCGCTCTGGGCCTGCTGATAAAGTTTGCTCCCCGGCATGGTCACCGCCACCGTCTGGGGCGCCAGGTCTAAATTTTGGGCCGCAAATCGGGCCAGCACTTCCGAGAGACCGTTGCGGGGTTCCGGGGTGCCGCCGGATTTACTGGTGATGATTACCAGGGTGCTTTTGAGGCGAGCGCCGAGACGGGTGAGAACCCGGTCAATGCCCGCAGGGTCGGTGTTGTCGATGAAATGAATCTCTAGGGCGGGGAAATCCGGTGCTAGCGCCTGGGCCACAAACTGGGGGCCCAGCGCCGAGCCGCCGATGCCGATGGAGATAATATCAGTAAATTTCGGCGCCTGGGGCGGGGTAATCTGTCCTTGATGGATGGCGGCGGCGAACTGGCGGATTTGGGCCAGGGGTTCCGTAATCTCCGCTTTTAGCTCGGCATTCGGCGCTAGGTCGGGGTTCCGCAACCAGTAGTGCCCCACCATGCGGCCCTCGTCCGGGTTGGCCACGGCGCCTTTTTCCAAGGCCTGCATGTCCTGAAAAGCTTTGGCAAATTGGGGCTGGAGGCCCTCGACCCAACTGTCTTCAAAATGAATGCGACTGACGTCGAGGTAGAGATCCAAGCCCGGATGGTGGTAGAGCCAACGGAGATAGCGTTGCCAGAGTTCTTGGTTTGTCATAATGCCCACAGGAATCTTGCCAAGGCAATTATAGAGAGGAATGGGGAACGGGGGATGTTTCCCTCGGCGTTTGAGGGCTGATTGGCTTTAGCGTTCCCTTGCCAGGGGCGCCGAAACAGGATAGTCTCTAGCTTTGAATTTTCAGCGCTATTCTCAAAATTTTTGCGGACTTTATCCCTATGGCACAACGCGGCGTCACGATTTGGTTAACGGGTTTAAGCGGGGCGGGCAAAACCACCATTACCCAGGCTTTGGAAAAACGGCTTCTAGAGAAAGGCTACGGCATCGAAGTGCTGGACGGGGACGTGGTGCGGACGAATCTCACCAAAGGTCTGGGCTTCAGCAAAGAAGACCGGGATGAAAATATCCGCCGCATCGGTTTTGTCGCCAATCTCCTCACCCGCCACGGCGTTATTGTTCTCGTATCCGCCATTTCCCCCTACCGGGAAATTCGCGAAGAAGTGCGGGGCAAAATCGGCGCTTTTGTGGAAGTCTTTGTTAACGCGCCCCTGAGTGTCTGCGAAGGCCGGGACGTAAAGGGTCTTTACCAAAAAGCGCGGAGCGGGGAAATCAAAGGCTTTACCGGCATCGACGATCCCTACGAGCCGCCCGCCAACCCGGAATTGGAATGCCGCACCGATTTGGAAGAGTTGGAGGAAAGCGTGGACAAGGTCTGGGGCAAGTTGGTAGAACTCGGCTATCTGGCGGCCTAGGTCGAGATGAATCTCACTCCCGAAACGGTGACGGCGCTGATTCTGGCGGGGGGCCGGGGAACCCGACTCCGGTCGGTCTTGCCGGATTTGCCTAAACCCCTAGCTCCGACGGCGGGACGTCCTTTTTTGGGCTGGCTTCTGCGCTTTCTCCACCGTCAGGGCTTCCGCCAGGGCGTTGTCGCCGCGGGCTATCGGGCGGGGGCCATCGCCGAGTATCTGCAAAGGGAAGGAGCGCCGCTTTGGCCCCAGGGAGAACTGACTTGTACGGTAGAGACTCAACCCCTAGGCACGGCGGGGGGCTTTTTAGAGTCCGTCAACCAGAGCGGTTTAACCCCTCCCCTCTGGCTGGTTCTCAACGGCGATTCCCTGACGGTGACGGACTACGGGGCGCTGTTAAAACCGTTAGAGGATGAAAGTTTGGACGGGGTTATTTTAGGGGTCTCCGTGGCGGACGCCGGCCGCTTCGGCTCCCTCAGAGTTAACGAGCAACGCATCTTAGCAGAATTTGCCGAAAAGAAAGCCGGCGCTGGGGTGATTAATAGCGGCGTCTATCTCCTGCGGCGGAAACTCCTGCCGGAATTTCCTTCTAGGTCGCCTCTGAGTTTTGAGTACGATGTCTTTCCCCATCTTTTAAACCAGGGCAAACGGTTTTATGTCCATCAAGTCTCGGCGCCGTTTTTAGATATCGGCACTCCGGAGACCTTAGCCCAGGCGACCCAATTTATTGAAGAAAACGCAAAGGATTGGCTATGACCCTTCCGGGCTGGACGCTACGACAAAAAATTGGCCAACTGATCGTGGTGCGGGCCTCCGGCTATCTCTTTGATCAGCAAATTCGCTATCCCCAATGGGAGCCGCCCAACGCCCGACTCTATGATTGGCTCTCAACCCTGAACCTGGGGGGTGTCATTTTACTGGGGGGCGGCGGCGCAGATCTCTATCACCGTACTCGCCAACTGCAAGCTTGGTCGCCGACGCCGCTTTTGATCGCCGCCGATATTGAAGAAGGCGTCGGTCAGCGCTTTAGCGGCGCCGCCTGGTTGCCGCCCCCGATGGCCCTCGGGGAAATCGCCCGCCGAGATCTGGCTTTGGCCTGTGATTACGCTGAAGCTTTCGGTGCTTTTACGGCCCAGGAAGCCCTGGCCCTAGGCATTAACTGGATTTTGGCGCCCATCGCCGACGTCAATAACAATCCCCAAAACCCAGTGATTAATATCCGCGCCTTTGGGGAAGATCCCGAGACTGTGGGCGCTTTGGTTCAAGCCTTTATTCGCGGCGCTCAGCCTTACCCGGCACTGACCTGCGCCAAGCATTTCCCCGGCCACGGCGACACCGGGACGGATTCCCATCTTCATTTACCCGTTATCCCCCATGCCCCGGAGCACCTAGCGGAAATTGAACTGCCGCCTTTTCAACAGGCCATCGCCCAGGGCGTGGATAGCGTTATGAGCGCCCATATTCAAGTTCCCGCTTGGGATACCGGCGCTCCCGCCACCCTTTCCCGGGCCGTTTTAACGGGACAGCTACGGCAAGCATTGGGCTTTGAGGGTCTGATTGTCACAGACGCTTTGATTATGGGGGGGATTACCCAGTGCGGGGAACCGGGAGAGGTGGCCATCAGGGCGCTAGACGCCGGCGCCGATATTTTATTAATGCCCCCAGATCCGGTAACGGTGATTGACGCCCTAGTGGGTGCCGTCGAATCGGGACGGCTAACGGAAGGACGGATTGACGCTTCTCTGGAGCGGATTCAACGAGCTAAAGCGAAATTAGACTTTAATAGCGCCCCGGATTTTCCCTTTGACCCGACTCCGGTGCTAGACCTCGGCGCCGAAATTTTATTGAACTCCCAGCGCCAGGGCGGTAATCTGCCTCTGCAAACGGGGGCAGAAACTTGGGAAAATATGCTGGTGGTGGACGATTTACTCAACTGCGATGTCTTAAATCGAGTCTGCCCGGCGCTAAAACTGCCCCAAAGTCTCGGTTATTCCCATCGGGTTTTTGACCAGACGACCCTAGACCTCCTCAACGTCGGCGCCGAACCCTGTTTATTACAGGTCTTTGTTCGGGGCAATCCCTTCCGGGGCCAGGCGGGCCTCAGTCCCGAAGCCAGGGCCATTTATCAAACGTTGCTGACTTCTGGTCGAGTCCGGGGGCTGATTCTCTATGGTAGTCCCTACGTTTTAGAGTGGTTCCTCTCCCATCTAGCGCCGGCAACCCCTTGGGTCTTCTCCTACGGGCAAATGCCCCAGGCCCAGGCGCTGGCCTGTCAAACCCTCTTGGGAGAAGCGGCGTCCCAGGGTCAGAGAAAAGATGTTTTTGTTTGAGCGTATCAACCCATGAGCAACCCCCCTTTACCCCAACCCCAACTCGAACCGGCACCGATTACCAGCGACCAATACTTCACCTACACGCCGGAAAAACTGGAACTCTACCAAGGATTCTATGAGTATGGCGGTCAGGACTTTACTGGCTTTTACCTAGCGGTGTTGACCAATCTCGGACTCCGCCGCGCCGTAGAACTCGCGCCCCTCTCCCACTGGGTCGAAGCCCTACAAACGGCGCTAGGGGCCGACCCCCGGCTCAATTTTGACTCTCCCCTAGGAGAGGAGATGACGAACCATCTCCAGCGGGGGTTAGAGCATCTCAGACGGGTCGCGGATTTTTTGGAATCGGCGGATTAAATCGGGCCGTCGGCGCTGTATGATAAAAAACTGCGACCCAGCGGGGGGTTAACTCAGCGGTAGAGTGGCATCTTCACACGGTGTAAGTCATGGGTTCAAATCCCATATCCCCCATTTTTCTCAGCCTGCGCTCTCTCCTTCTACAGGATATTGACCCGCCTTTTAACTCTGAGGGAGGTTGAACCCAGTTCCCCCCCAAATGGGGCTTCAGGGTACACAGATCTTGGTTAAAGACTCAGGTTTGGGCTTTATCCCCCTAAATTTCCCTTTACAAGGGGGACTTTGAGAAGTTTTCCCCCCTTTCCAAGGCTACTGTGTACACAGATCTCGGTTAAAGACCCAGTTTTGGGTTTGATCCCCCTAAATCCCCCTTAATAAGGGGGACTTTGAGAAGTTTTCCCCCCTTTCCAAGGAGGGCTAGGGGGGATCTGGACACTTGTAAGGGCTTTGTCCCTAGCTGGCCTATCTCCGTAGAATCCCTTAAGTGCCTCTAGTCCCGTTTTAGGGTTTTTCCTCGATTTTAAATACGTATTTTCTTGCCCAAGGATCAGAAGTCAATCCCCGGGGGGGGATTTCCAGTCGGCACTTTGGCAAAAAACGATACAAAAACTAGAAAGAATTGGCCAGCTAACCGGAGAGCGCAATCCCGAGGAGACTCAAAGCTGAAAAGTTGAGTCGGCACTCAATGCTGATCACAGTCACTTTATTGGAAGCTGATGCCTCTTGAGGGAACGCCGGAAGGAGGAAAGGGGAGAAATAGGCTGTTTTTTCCCAAAAACGTCCTAGAAACCCTAAAATCTGTCCTAGTATTAAGCAAAAGAACCTTCAAGTCTGGCGAGAAAATCGGCGCTTTTATTGCTTAGCCGGGCGACGTTGGCGGCCTTATCCCGGTGGGCAAAAGGACTCTCCCTCGGATTGGCTCTTTTTTTCAGCCTTTAGTAATCAAACAGGGTTTAAAACGCTCAGTAATCCGCTATGCTGATAAAAGCCCCACAATTTCATAATGGCTTACTAGCTGTATGCAATATGCTTTCTATACCGTAGATGTTTTTACGGATCAAATTTTTGGCGGCAACCCCCTAGCGGTCTTCCCCGAAGCCGAAGGGTTGACCGACGCCCAAATGCAACGCATCGCCACCGAGTTTCACTACTCTGAAACCGTCTTTGTCTTTCCCCCGAAAACGGCGACCGGTCACTACCGCCTCAGAATTTTCACCCCCTACAAGGAAGTGAATTTCGCCGGACACCCCACCATCGGAGCCGCCTACCTCCTGTCCGCTATTGGAAAGCACCCCCTCACCGACCCCAAAACCTACATTATTTTTGAAGAAGGAGTGGGCTTAGTGCGGGTCGCCCTCTACAGTCAGAACGGACATCCCTACCAGGCGGCGCTGAAGGTAAGCCAACTGCCCAAGCAAGGGCCGGAGCCACTCTCCAACCACATCATCGCCGATATTCTCTCCCTCAAAAGTACGAATATTCGGGACGACCAATACTTCGTCCAGTCCTTCTCCTGCGGTATTCCTTTCCTGATCGTCCCCGTCACCAACAGCGAAGTTCTCGCCAAGGTGAAAGTTCGCTACGACCTCTGGGATAAATTCCTCAGTCACCATTGGGCTTCGTCTATTTTCCTCGTCACCTGGGACTTCCCCCAAACCAATCCCCTCGGCCCCATCGACATCCACGCCCGGATGTTTGCGCCGGGTCTGGGCATCGCCGAAGACCCCGCCACCGGCTCCGCCGTGGCCGCCCTGGGGGGTTATCTCAGCGACCGGCTAGAGCCGACGGGAACCTGGAACTGGAAAGTGGAACAGGGTCTAGAGATGGGCCGTCCTAGCCTTCTGGAACTCCGCGTCTCCAAAACCAGAGGCGCCATCACCGCGGTGGAAGTGGCCGGCTCTTCGATTATCGTCAGCCAAGGCGTCATGGAGGTTCCTTAACCCCCGTTTTCTTTTCTCTTGCGCTACCCTGTGAGTCAATTTCAGCCTCTGGTCTCCTTTGATTTTTATTGATTTACCTGCGTCTATGAATCGAAACACTTACCTGTCCCGTCTGGCGGCGCTGGCGGGAGGCCTAGCCCTGACCCTGACTCCTTGGACGCTAGCCGGCGCCTCTTCTCCGACCGCGCCAGCGCCTGCAGTCAATCCCACCGCCAGTGTCTCGGCGCCGTCTCAAAGCCTAGCCACCCACCTAGTGCTGGTGTTGGGAGAGCGGAAAGTTTACGCTTACCAAAACGATAAGGTGATCGCTAGCTATCCGGTAGCGGTGGGCAAAAAAGGCTGGGAAACCCCGACCGGGAATTTCCAAGTCATTCAGATGACGGAAAACCCCATTTGGGAAAACCCCTGGAACGGCAAAAAAGTTCCCGCCAGCCTTAACGGCCCTATTGGGATCCGCTGGATTGGCTTCTGGTCCGACGGCAAGAATACCATCGGTTTCCACGGCACCCCCAAAAAGCAAGAACATTTATTGGGAAAAGCTGTTTCCCATGGTTGCGTGCGGATGCGGAATCCCGATGTGGTGGCGCTCTTTCAACTGGTGCAACCCGGCACCCCAGTGATCGTTAAGCAGAAAAAGTAGACCTTGCCTCTCCTTAACTCCCCCTATTGTCCCTGGGCAAGATAGGGGGATTATTTATGGCTCTCCCCGGTTGGCGCCGGGTGGAAACCTAGCTAAAGATAACCTCGGGCGCCGTCTCGCAGATGACGACCCGCTCCAGTCCTATTAACAATCGCTAATATAGCGGTATTCAGGTGGCTGAGATACATACACGTAAACTCTATTGCTCTACAAAATCAGTGCGACAGTAGCAACAATGAGTGAAAAAATTGTGGATATCCTTCAAGGTAATTCTTTTAAATGCTTCTTGAATGGCACTCACTAGGTCACGGTAATTTCTTGGTTCCATTTCCCGAAGAATTGACTTCACTTTTGACCAACAGTTTTCAATAGGGGAAAAATCAGGAGAATAGGGCGGCAAAAATTCTAAACGC
>JBKCES010000245.1:0-28943 GCA_046304295.1 Cyanobacteriota bacterium
TGCGAGGATCCCACGCATGGCAAATAACCCAAGAAAGAGGGAAAAATCAGTCCAATCCATATCTAGCTCAATTCCCGAAAGCCTTGCCTAGACTGGCTTTTAAAATACTCAAGATTCCCATGGCAACCTGCGGAATGTAGACCTGAGCATTCATCCCCCTAAAATCCCGAAGCAAAACGCCTGAAGGATAGGAGTGCCGAGTAACTCTTCCACCAATGATTTAAACTGCGCTGTTTCTAAATGCGCCGATGAGCCGGATCATTGGGTTAGCTTGGCAGAGTTTACGCCGAGTGGGAAAGAGGTCGGGAACGTCCTAAACCGACGTCAAGGCTTTCTCCACCGCCAAGGCTTCCGGGGAATTGGCCTCGGAGGGAGGCACGGCTTGCCAGAACTGAGGCAGATAGGCCGACCAATGGGCTAAAATCCGTTTCCCTTTCGGACTGCCGGTATGGGCCACATGGGCGGTAATCAGTTCCTTTAACTGCTCCTCTCCCTTCGGCGCCGTTACCCGTTGCAGTTTAATGATTTCCGGGTTAATTTTTTCCGGTAGATCCCCGGCTTCGTCGAGGAAGTAAGCCAGACCCCCGGTCATGCCGGCGCCGACATTGCGACCCACGGGGCCGAGAACCACGACGACGCCGCCGGTCATATATTCGCAACAGTGGTCTCCGGCCCCTTCAATCACCGCTTGACCGAGGGAGTTGCGGACAGCGAAGCGCTCACCGGCCCGGCCGTTGGCGTAGAGGATGCCGCCGGTGGCGCCGTAGAGGCAGGTGTTGCCGATGATGACGTTCTCTTCCGGGACAAACGCGGCGCCGATGGGTGGCACAATGACAATTTCGCCGCCGTTCATGCCTTTGCCCACATAATCGTTGGCTTCTCCCTGGAGGTGGAGGGTCATGCCCTGGAGGTTAAAGGCACCGAAGCTTTGACCGGCGGAGCCTTGGAAATTGAGGGTAATCTGGCCCGCAAAACCGGTGTTGCCGTATTGTTTGGCGATAGCCCCCGCCAGCCGGGCGCCGACGGAGCGGTCGGTGTTGACGATGGGATAGGTTTTTGTGACCTCGGTTTGATGGGCTAGGCTCTCCTGAATTTCGGCGTCCCCTAGGATTTGGTCGTCGAGAACGGCGCCGTTACTGTGGACGGTTTCGTGGGTTAGCCATTCCCGGTGGACTTTACTGTTGGGGAGATTCAGTAAACAGTCGAGGTTTAAACTCTGGGTTTTGGTTAATTGCACATCGGAGCGGACTTTGAGCAGGTCGGCCCGACCGATTAGGTCATTGAGGCTAGCGTAACCCAACTGGGCCAGGATCGCCCGGGCCTCCTGGGCAATGAAATAGAAGAAATTAACCACCTGCCCCGGCGCTCCCTTAAAGCGTTGCCGCAGGCGCTCCTGCTGGGTGGCGACCCCTACGGGGCAATTGTTGGTATGGCAGACCCGAGCCATGATGCAACCTTCCGCAATCATGGCTACGGAGCCGAAGCCAAACTCCTCGGCACCCATCAGCGCCGCCATGACGACGTCCCAGCCGGTTTTCAGCCCGCCGTCGGCCCGGAGGAGCACCCGCTCCCGTAGGCGGTTTTCCATCAGCGCCCGATGGACTTCCGTTAAGCCCAACTCCCAGGGAGAACCGGCGTGTTTGATGGAACTCAAGGGGGAGGCGCCGGTGCCGCCGTCGTGACCAGAGATCTGAATAATATCGGCGTTGGCTTTGGCGACCCCGGCGGAAATAGTGCCGATGCCGATTTCCGCCACCAGTTTGACCGAGACTTTCGCTTGGGGATTGATCTGATGCAAGTCATAGATCAACTGAGCTAAGTCTTCAATGGAATAGATATCGTGGTGGGGCGGGGGAGAGATTAAGGTCACCCCCGGTTTAGAAAGCCGCAACTGGGCGATGTAGGGGCTGACTTTGGGCCCCGGCAACTGCCCCCCTTCCCCCGGTTTGGCGCCTTGGGCCACCTTAATTTCAATTTGTTGGGCGCTCATGAGATAATCCGGCGTCAGCCCAAAGCGCCCGGAGGCCACCTGTTTAATGGCGGAATTGGCGGTGTCGCCGTTGCTGAGTCCTTGAAGGTGGGGCAGGGTGGGGGAATGGCCCCCCTCATCCACATCGTCAAGGGTTAAGTACCGCACCGTATCCTCTCCCCCTTCCCCGGAATTGGACTTAGCGCCGAGGCGGTTCATGGCGATGGCCAGGGTTTCGTGGGCTTCCCGAGATAAAGCGCCGAGGGACATGCCGCCGGTGCAGAAGCGTTTGACCAGACTTTCCACCGGCTCCACCTGGTCGAGGGGAATCGGCGCTCGGTCGCTCTGGAAATCCAGGAGATCCCGCAGGGCGGTGACGGGACGGCTGGCTAACTGTTGACGGTAGAGGTTATAGAGGCTTTGGGCTTCTTCGTTCCCCAAGACTTCCGGCGCCTGGGCTAGGGTGACGGCCTTATGCAACGCCTTAGCCATTTCTGGGGAGTTCATGTGATACTCTCCCCCGGGTCGATAGTTGACAAAACCGTAGTTTTCCAGCTTTTTAGCCATCTGGGGGAAGGCCTGACGGTGGAACATCAGGGTTTCCCGGGCCGCGTCTTCTAGGGTTAACCCCCCCACCCGGCTGGTGGTGCCGGCGAAGGCGTATTCCACCAATTCGGCGCCGAGGCCGATGGCTTCAAAAATTTGAGCGCCGTGGTAGGAGGAGAGGAGGGAAATACCCATTTTGGAGAGGATTTTAAACAATCCCCCTTCAATGGCGGTTCGGTAATTTTGCAAGGCCTGGGCTAGGGTTAAAGTCGGCAGTTTACCGCTCCCCATCAGCGCCTGGGTTTTCGAGTCAGACCACCAGCCCCGAACCGATTCCAGCGCCAGGTAGGGACAGACCGCCGAGGCGCCGTAGCCGATTAAACAAGCGAAGTGGTGGGTGCTCCAGCATTGGGCCGTATCGACGACTAAAGAGGCCTTTAAGCGCAGACCCCGGCGAATCAGCCCGTGATGGACGGCGCCGATGGCCAGGAGGGGGGGAATATAGCTTTGGTTTTCTTGCAGGAATTGTCCCTGGGGTCGGTCCGTGAGGATCAGAATCCGAGCCCCGCTTTCCACTGCCGTAATCGCTTCCGTCAATAAACGCGCCAGCGCCGTTTCCAGGGTTTCGGCGCCGAGGTCGTAGAGGGTTCCCAGTTCTGCCGTCTCAAAATCAGTGTCCATCGAGCGTAGTCGAGATGAGTCCTTAATTTGGGCCAGTTCCCCTTCGTTCAAAACGGGGCCGGTTAATTTCAAAATCTGGGCCGCGTCCGCTTCCGGCTCCAGTAGCTTACCCCGGCCCCCCAAACTCATCCCTAGGGACATCACCAGATTTTCCCGCAGGGGATCGATGGCGGGGTTCGTCACCTGGGCGAAGCGTTGTTTGAAGTAGTCGTAGAGCAGGTGGGGTTTATGGGACAAAACCGCAAGGGGCGCGTCGTCTCCCATGCAAAAGGTGGCTTCTTTCCCCTGACTGGCCATGGGCGCTAGGGCGATTTCCACATCCTCGGCGCCGTAGCCAAAGGCGGCCTGTTGTTGGAGCAGAGCCTCTGGGTTAGCAAATAAGGGCGTTTCCGCGAAGGGTTGGGGGGGGATTTCCCGGCGCTGGCTCCGTAGCCAGTCTCCGTAGGGTAAGCGCCGAGCGCTGGCTTCCTTAATTTCCGTGTTTTTCAAAATCCGGCCGGCCCCCAGATCCACCGCGATCATCTGCCCCGGCGCGAGGCGGCCCTTTTCTACAATCTCCCCTGGCGGCAGATCCACCACCCCTGCTTCCGAAGCCACAACAATATAGTTATCTTGGGTAACGCAGTAGCGGGCAGGGCGTAACCCATTTCGGTCTAAACCGGCGCCGACAATTTTGCCATCGCTAAAGACCAGCAGCGCCGGGCCGTCCCAAGCTTCCTGAAAGCCGTTGTAGTATTCGTAAAAATCGACAATCTCCGGGTGTTCCTTCAGCGCCGGTTGGTTTTGATAGGCTTCCGGCACGAGGATCATGGCCGCTTCTAAGGGACTGCGACCGGTGCGAACCAGTAATTCTAAGGTGCTGTCTAAATTATAGGAATCGCTATTGTCGGGGTTGACAATGGGCGTCAGGGCTTGTAATTCCTCGTCGCTCCAGCCCGCCACCCGGAAGGTTTTTTCCCGAGCCGCCATCCAGTTGATATTCCCCAGCAGGGTGTTAATTTCGCCGTTATGCCCCAGTAAACGCATGGGCTGGGCTAGGGGCCATTTGGGCATGGTGTTGGTGCTAAAGCGCCGGTGATAGACGGCGAATTGGCTTTCATAATCAGGATTAACCAAGTCTAGGTAAAAATCCCCGAGGACTTCGCTCCGCACCATGCCTTTGTAAACCACCGTCCGGCAGGAAAAGGAGCAAACATAAAAATCGTCCGCCAGGCGCTTGCCGATAATGGAGCGGGCGATGTATAGGCGCCGGTCGAGTTCGTCCCCGGCGCAACCCTCGGGACAGGTAACCAAAATTTGCTCAATGTGGGGCTGGGTCTGCCGGGCTTGGGGGCCTAAAATATCCGGGTTAACGGGAACTTCCCGCCACCCCAACAGAGTTAACTTTTCCAGACGCACCACTTCTTCCACATGGGCCCGAGCTACTTCCCTCGCTCCGGGTTCCTGGGGCAAAAAGACCATCCCCACCCCCAGGCGCTCCGGCGCCGGCATGGGCAAATTCCGTTGCGCAAACCAGCCCGCCAGCAATTTACGGGGAATCCCTGTCATTACCCCGGCGCCGTCCCCGGAATCCCGGTCGGCGCTACAGCCCCCCCGATGCTCCAGGCAACCGAGGGCTTGTAGGGACTGTTGGACTAACCGATGACTGGGTTCTCCCTTGGTCTGGGCGATGAACCCCACCCCGCAGGCGTCCCGTTCTTCAACAAGCCAGGGGTGTCCGAGAAAAGGGGTTAAGGGAGCGGCGGGGCGGCGGTCAGTCATGGCGTGGCTCGTAGAATTACCGGCAAATCAGTGCTTAACAATTCTATAAGATCCCTTCCCGAAAGGGCAATTTCCCCCCGGCGCCGGGGTTTCTGGTTGGGCAAAAGGTAGCGAAAGAGACAATTTACTTGTGCATAGTTCATCTTTTAAATTGACAATGCCTGTTCATGTATTGACTTAGGATTGCTATATGTCATCCTTGTTGCGGAGGAAAAGTTGGCCCGGGTTCAACGCAAAATTACGGCGGCTCAAAAGAGTCGTCGGGCTAGAACGCTTGGGCTTCGCCTCACTCAAAAACGCTCCAGCGGCTTCGGCTCGGAAGAGAAGCCTGCGCTGTAACCGATAGCGGTCAGCGTCAGGAGGATGTCACTCCGAGAGTAGACCTCCATGTTCCGCCCGAAAATTGTCCACTAACTGGCGGAGCGCCGGCGCCGATTTGGCGGTGACCATATCCAACTTAAAGGTTTGCCCGGCGCTTAAATATTCGGCGTAGGCCGGGTTGAGGTAAGCGCGGTAACGGTCGGGACTTTGAGGATCGGCGCGAATGTAGGTTTCAAAGAAGGCAATGGAAGCGCCTTTAACGTAATCGTAGATTAAATTCTGACTGGGTAAAACCAAGTGGAGGGTGGCGTTCAAGGTGTGAGTTAAACTGGCGTCCAATTCCGTAAAATTGACGTGGGCTTGGCCCTCCAATAGCATCCAATATTTATCCGGCGGCGTTAGCCAGAGAAAAGAAGTTATCTGCTCCAGCGCCGGCGGCGCCGCCGGGTCGTCGCTCCCGGAAGCCAGCAGGACGGGAACTTGAATTGGCTCTAACCCTTTGGGCCCGAAAATACTGCGATTAACGGGATTAGCGGCAAAAACCGCTTGGATTCTGGGATCTCGGAAAGAATAGCGCTGGCGGGGCAGAGCTAAAGCCCGACATTCCAGCAGGAGAGAAATATCAATCCCACTGTAGGGGCGTTGGCAGTCCCGCTCTAGATTCTCAAAATCAATTTCGGCGCCGGCGACGGCTAGGGCGGTGTAGCCCCCAAAGGAGTGGCCTGCGACCCCGACCTGTCGGAGATTTAAGCGCCCCTGAAATTCCCCCGGATTACGGCGCTCTACTTCATCGAGGACAAACTTTAAATCTAAAGGCCGGTTAATAAACTCTTGCTCGTCAAAAATATTGCGGTGATAGCCCGCCAACATTTCCTCAAGGTAAATTTTGTCGCTTCCGGGATGTTGCGGCGCCGCGACGACGTAGCCATAGGCGGCTAAATGCTCTAGATTAACGGCGTAATCTTCCGGGCGAGAGGTCAAGCCGTGGGAAAAGACGATTACTGGCAATTCCCCCTCAGGAGGGTTCTGGGGTTGAAAGACATCCACATAAAAGGCCCGGTTGCGGGAGCGATCCACCAGTTTCCAAACCGTTTTTTTCACCCCGTAGGGACCGGACTGGCGCAGATCTGGCAGTTGCTCATAATTAACCTGGGGAGCCAGGGCCGCTTCCTGGGCGGTGAGCCGGCGCAACTCTTGCACGAGGGTTTCCGTGGCTAGGACCAGGTCTTGGAGTTTTTGAGCGAAGCCCGCCGCGACTTCCCCCTGAACCTGCATATCCGTGGGCAAGTTTTCCAACACCTTAAGCACGGTTAAGCCCCCCGGCTCAAAGGCCCCTTGAACAATAGCCGCCCTCAAAGCGTAGGCGCCGTTGCTCCCCCCCGGAATGGTGATTCCCTTGCCGAGGCCGACTAAAATTTCTTGGCCCATGGCGCTGTTGAAAAAACGGGAGGCCCAGACCGGATCAATCGCAAGGGGTCGAGTCAGCGCCGCCCGGAAGGCTTGCTGTTGCTCCGGGGAAACCCGATTGAGATAAAACGCCAAATCCGGATCGACGGCGCCGGTCTGGGCAAAGGCGCTGAGGGACTCCACCCGCAGGGACAGCATGAGGGGGCCGTAGGAAAAAAAGAGCTTTTCCGCGGCGAGGAGGGGAAAAGCCCAAAGAAGACCGGTTATAGCGCCGAGGCAGATTCCGGTTAGTCGGCGGCGAAGGGGAAACATGGGGCGAGAATGAACAAGGTTTAAAAAATCATACTAGGCTCTAAGCTCCCCTTGCCGGGCGCAGTCGAGGATGGCGCAATGGGAGCATTGAAGGGGAGTTTAATAAGCGCCCTTGCCAAATAAGACGAGGCGGAAGGTCTCCACCAAAATATCTAGGTCTAAATTGAGCGACCAGTTGTCAATATAGTACAGATCTAGACGGGCGACATCGTTAAAGTCGCCAATATTCGAGCGCCCAGAAATTTGCCATAGACCGGTAATCCCCGGCATGACCTGATGGCGGATATGGTGCCAACCGTCAAAATGCTCCACGTCCCGTAGGGGTAGGGGACGGGGCCCCACTAGGCTCATGTCGCCGCTGAGGACATTAAACAGTTGGGGAATTTCGTCTAGACTAGAGCGCCGTAAAAAAGCGCCGAGGGGAAAAATGCGGGGATCTCGCTTGAGTTTAAATAAGACGCCGTCTTTATTTTCGTTTTTTTCCTCCAACTGGGCCTGTAGCGCCGGCGCGTTGGGGACCATGGTGCGAAATTTCCACATCCAAAAGATTTTGCCCTGCAAACCAATCCGTTCTTGGCGAAAGAAGGCGGGACCGGGGGAGGCCCAGCGAATACCAACAATTAAGATTAAGAACAAGGGCGAAAGTAAAATCACGCCCGCCAGCGCCGCAAGGTAGTCCATGGCTCGCTTAAAGCGATAATCCAGCCCTACTAACAGGGGCATTTCCACCCGCAGGGTGGGCAGTCCGGCGAAAATTTCCGTTAAGCCCCGGCGGTAGAGCATTTCCCGGCTGGAGGGCAAGAGCCGCAGAGTAATCCCCCGGCGCCGGAGATTCCAATACAAACGGGAGGCCAACTCGGTTTTTGGTAAATCCTCCGCCAGCACCTCCGCGGCGCCGGAGTCGAGAATTTGTTGCCAGGTGTGGGGATTATGGGCTAGGGGGGCTAGAGCGGCGCCGACAACCTGATAATGGGAACGCAGTTTCAGGGTTTCCTGCAAATGGGGCAGGCGCTGGGCCGAGGCGATTAAGAACACGGGTAGGGGGGACTGGCGGCGCTGGAGTTGTCCCAGCAATAAACTGACCGCCATCCTCAGCGCCAACCCTAAAATAATACTGGCGCCCCAAGCGGTAAAAAAGAGGGAGCGGGGCGGGTCGATGGCGGGGTCATAGAAATAATTAACCACCAGCGCCACCAGATAGACGAAGCTAATCAACTTCACCAGACGAATATAGTTCTGGCTCCAGGCCGCGGGACTGTAGAGACCGCCGTAGGCGAAAAAGAGCAGGGTCAGCGCCGCGAAACACCAAAACAAACTGGGCATCCCCAACCAGACCCACCAGACCAGTTGGGGCGGCGGCGGGGAATAAAAATGATTTAAATGGCGGGCCACCTTCCAGGCCAGCGCCAGCGCCGTCACATCCCCCACCAGTAAACAGAGCACCCGCAACCACTGGCGATGGGTTAAATTGAGGCGGTAAAACCGTTGGGGAGAGCGGATGTCCCCCCGCTGGCGGTCAAGATGGGTTAACCCTTTGGTCATGGCGTTGGCGACGGGCTTTCTTTCCAGATTAGCGGAATCCTTACAGTGGGCGCTGAGACGATCAATTTTCCGCCTGGGAGCGAACCGTTAACAGTTGGGGAGGGGTGGCGTCGGGGGGATAAAGCAAATCCACCTGCACAACACGGGTTTCCCCCGGTTGTAGGGTCAGGGTAATTAAATCCTCTCCCCGTTGCCCCCGCCGTTGCACCAGATGAAAATAACGGTTTTGGGGTCTTTTTTGGTCGTCGGTATACCGGAATTGCACCGTGCCCCGGAAATGGACATTCTTGGCGGGCGGCTCTAGGAAACGCAACTCCGGCGCCGGGTCGTTGAATTTGAGGGGCGTTTCAATGGTTAAGCTGACCTGTTGGGGACGGCTCCCGGGATTATAGAGTGGCAAGTTTAAACTATATTGTACGCCGTAGTTGCCGTGGGATTCGTAGGCTGTGTCGGCGTAGCGTTTGAGCATCGGCGCTGATTGATTTTGACCCGTTCCCAGGCGCCCCCCTTCGAGAGAGCTAATGGGATAGGAAAAGGCTTGGCCTATTTTGGGAATTCGTAACTGTTGACTGCCGGCATCCACTAGGCTGGCCCGCCAGACGGATCCTTCGGACACGCCCGCCACCCGACTGTAAACGCGCCGCTGGCTATTGCGGGGAATTCGGTCCCTAGGCGTCATCAGGGCGCTGGTTTGTAGTAATTGTCGCCACTCCGCAAGGGTGGGAGGGCGCTCCCGTCCTTGGTTATCTCTCGGGGCGTACATGGCTAGACTGGCGCCGTAGAGAGGGTGATTCGTTTGCAAACGCCAGTAGCCGGAGAAGCCATTGCGGGGCAACTTCAGCGGCGGGGGCGCGGCGGGGTCCGGGCGGTAGTTCACAGGAAGCGGTTGGTTGATCAAAAGATAACCTTGACCGGGGGGGATTGAGACCTGGGGGGGGAAAGCGGCGTGGCGCCGGCCCTGCAACACATCCCCCGTCACTCGACTGCCAGGGCCGGAGAATAAGCTTCCCTGGGGATTTTCCACCCGCGGGGGGAGATCGACAAAGAGGGCGTCTGGGGAGGTCAGGGAACTGGCGCCCTGAAGAATATCAAGCTGAGCGGCGCTTTTGCCGCCGTTAAAGAGCAAAATGGCAAGATAAAGGGTCCGCCCTTCCGGGGAGGCCTGAACCACATGGTGAGCGAAGACATCGAAGCGCCCCTGAAAGGCGTAGTTTAAATGGGCGTAGGGACTACCCATGCCGATAGAGGGAAAGGTGGAGAGAATAATCCCTTCGTTAAAGATAAGTTCCGGGTTGTTGCTGTTGAACACCGGCACCCGGTCTAATCCCCCGGGCAAGGGACGAACGGCTTGAGGCAAGCGAATTTCCTGGGGACCCCCTTCCGTCGGCGGCGGTGGAACCGGCGTCAATACCGGCGGCGGGATCACCGGTATGGGAATCGGCGCCGGTTGAGTTTGGGCTAAAAGCCAGGGTAAGAGAAAGGAAAGCATAAAAAAGTTCTGGATAGCCCGTGGAAGCGATACGTTCAGGTTTATAGGAGATAATTTTAAGACCTGTCTGAGCCGAGAACTGACTATGCACCCTCTCCCGATACCGCCCCAACCGGGCCAAGAATCCGTCTGGGACTATCCCCGACCTCCCCGACTGGAAGCGACGAGTAAACGGCTTCAGGTCATTTATCAAGGGGAAACCGTTGCGGACACGGAACGGGGTTTCCGGGTCTTGGAAACCAGTCATCCCCCCACCTACTACTTTCCCCCCGAGGACGTCAGTCTAGAGTTTCTGAAGCCAACTTCCCGTCAGGGCTACTGCGAGTGGAAGGGGCGCTACCAGTATTACGATGTCCAGGTTGGAGAACAGGTCTCGACCCAAGGTGCTTGGCTGTTGACGGAAACTACCCCAAGTTTTAGCGAGATTCAAGGCTACTTCAGCTTTTTTGCCAATCGGATGGATGCCTGTTATGTGGCGGGAGAACTCGCCGTCCCCCAGCCGGGGGATTTTTACGGCGGTTGGATTACTGCGGAGATTGTCGGCCCCTTCAAAGGAGCGCCGGGCACCTGGGGCTGGTAAGCCGGTGCCGAAAGAAACTCTATAATGTCGTCTACGCGGTCTTGAGGAGAAAAGCCTAGGTTTTATGAAATCCACTCTATTTTTAAGTCCCCCTTCCTTTGACGGTTTTGACGGCGGCGCCGGCGCTCGTTATCAGGCGAAGCGGGAAATCACCTCCTTTTGGTACCCCACTTGGCTCGCCCAGCCCTGCGCTTTGGTTCCTGGCAGTAAGTTGGTGGACGCCCCGGCCCATCGCCAGACGGTGGCGGACGTGTTAGCCATCGCCAAGGATTACGAACTGGTGATTATGTACACAAGTACCCCAACCTTGGCCAACGACGCCCAATGCGCGGCGGCCATTAAGGCCCAGAATCCTCAAACCCAGGTGGGCTTAATCGGCGCTCACGTTGCGGTTCTGCCGGAGCAGACCCTACGGGATTACCCGGTTTTGGATTTTGTCTGCCGCAACGAGTTTGATTTCACCTGTCAAGACTTAGCGGCAGGGAAACCCTGGGAATCCATTAAGGGACTGAGCTACCGAGATAAATTTGGCGAAATTCGCCACAACCCCGAGCGGGAGTTGATCCACGATTGGGACAGTATGCCCAGTGTTTTTCCCGTCTACGCCGAGAATCTGGATATTCGCAATTACTTGATTGGCTATCTCTTAAATCCCTATATTTCCCTCTACACCGGCCGGGGTTGCCCCGCTAAATGCACCTTTTGCCTCTGGCCCCAGACCATCGGCGGGCACCAGTACCGGGCGAAAAGTCCGGCGGCGGTGGGAGAAGAAATGGCTCTGGGGAAATCCCTGTTTGGCGACCAGATTCGGGAATATTTCTTTGACGACGACACCTTCACCATTGATAAGCAGAGGGTGATCGCCATTAGCGAATATCTGAAAAAGTTAAAATTAACCTGGAGTTGCAACGCCCGGGCCACGTTGGATTACGATACGCTTAAAACCTTGCGGGACAACGGTCTACGCCTTCTGCTGGTGGGCTTTGAATCGGGGAATCAACAGATCCTCGACGGCATTAAAAAGGGCGTCAAATTGGAAACCGCCCGGCGTTTTATGGGGGATTGCCATAAATTAGGCATTAAAGTCCACGGCGCCTTTATTATCGGTCTGCCCAACGAAAGTCCCGCCACCATTGAGGAAACTATCCGCTTCGCCTGCGAGATTAGCCCCCATACGATTCAAGTTTCCATTGCGGCGCCGTACCCCGGCACAGAACTCTACCAACAGGCGCTAGAAAATAACTGGTTTGCCCAGCAGGATTTGGTGGCAAATTCCGGCATTCAACTCTCTTCGTTGCAATACCCCGGTCTCTCCGCCAGTCAAATCGAAGATTCCGTCGAGCAGATGTATCGACGCTTTTATTTCCGGCGCCAAACCATTATCCCCATCGTCAAAGAGATGTTGGGAGATCCGCAAATGCTCGTGCGGCGCTTGCGGGAAGGTCGGGAATTTTTCGCCTACCTCAAGGAGCGCCAAACCCACTCTTCAGCTAAGGCTTAGTCTGCTGACCCAGCGCCGGTTTAACGTTTTTCTCCCGGCGGAATGAAGCGAATTTCAATCCGGCGCCGGTCGTCTTGCTCACTAATGAATAGATTCCCTTGACGATCATAAAGTTGACCAGCGGAGTAGGCTCGAAATTGAACGCCGTCAACTTGACCCGATTTTTTTATTTCCTGGATTACGGCTAAGGCTCTCATTAAGCCTAGATCGGCGTTAGAGCCAGCTTGTAGGCTCTCGACTTTGGTGGTGTTGTTGAGTTTTAAGTCTAGATTTCCTTGGCGATTAATGGGGTTGCCGTCGGTATGACCGATGACTTGGATAAAGTCAATAGAGCGATTGGCGACAGTCTCCGTAATGTCGGGAATAATTTTTTGGCGAATGTAATCTCTCAGTTTTGGAGGAAGTTCCGCTTCGCCTAACGGAAAAGTAAAATTGCCAGATTTTTCATCAATCTCAATAGGAGCGGCGCTTTGTAATTTGCGGTTGAGTTCGGTGGCTTGCAGGAGAGCCAGAAGCAAAAATAGGCTCAGAATCATAAAGGCGTTAGCCATTAAGTCTGTAAAAGCGGGGAAAACATTCAGAGGTTCGGTTTTTTTTCGGTAGCGTTTAGAGTGAAACATGATCAGCAGTCTCTTGATCTGGATAGAGCATTATCGAGGATTTTGGGGTAGGGTTAAATCTTGAATTAAGCTGGTCAACTTGGACAGTTTTAGACTGATATCTTCAAGATGGGAGAGGCTGACGTTAAGCGAGTGGCTTAGATTAGCGGTCTCCTGCTTATTCTTGCGATTTTCTAGCGCCATTAACTCGCCGATGTCTTGGGTCTGCTTTTGGGAGTCTTGGGATAGCGTTGAAGCAAGCCGCTGGCTTAAGTCAATCAGGTCTTGTTTGAGATTTAAGCTATCTTGATACTGCTTAAAGACGTTGACTAAGGCGCTTAAGCTTCCCTGAATGGCTTCGAGTTGACGAGCGCCGGACTGTCCCTGATCATTGATCCGCTCTAGACCCTGGGAAAAGCTTCCGGTTAACTTGACCAGTTCTCCTTGGATTTGCTCTGTCCTTTGGGTTTGGCTTTTCATGCCTTGATAGAGGTCTTGTAATTTCTGGGCGTTGATTTCCATCTCTTCGGAAAAGGTGGTGATTAAAGCGTTAACATTTTCCTGAAGGGTTGACAGGGATTGAGCTTGGGATTCCTTCATTAGCTCGATCAGCGCCGCCAGTTTCCCTTGAATCACCGCCAGTTCTTTTTCCTCCTGAATTAACCGTTGTTGATTGAGGGTGATAATTTTCCCCGATTGCTGATTGAGGCGCTGGGCGGATTCTCCGAGGGTTTGGATTGTGGGAATAGTCGCTTGAAAATCGAGGATAATCTGGGCAAAGGATTTATTTGTTTCGCTTAAACTAGCGGCAAACTGGCTAAATTGGTCTAGATTATCGGAGGCTTTTTGCAGGCGCTCTGGAAATTGACTCACTGCTAGCGATTCCGCCGTGTTCAGATAATTTTGAGAGCTTTTCTCAAATCTTTCTCCTGATTGTTGAAGTTGAGCGCTGAGGGTAACAATGGCGCTAATGGCGGCGGTATTATTAGTAACAAGATCTTTGATATTGCTTGCGAAACTCTGGGCGGATTGATCAAACTGCTCGTGGGTCTTTTCAAATCTGACCAGCCAATTATAAAGATCATTTTGATTCTTTTTAATCGATTCAGCCGCGCTACTGATTGACTCGGCAGAACCGCTAAAGGATTCAGCGCCGGTTTTTAACTGCCCAAAGGATTCCTGGATAGAGTCGGCGCTGGTTTGCATAATCCCAACTTGTGTTTCAAAGGTCTTAACGGCGCCGGTAAAACCTTCAATACTGGTTGTCAAGGAAGGAACAAAACCATTTAAAACAGTAGTTAAAACTGATTCGAGGGAACGTCCTGCATCTGGAGATTGATCATAAAGAATTGTGTTGAGTAGGCTTTTTGCCTTGGCTTCAATATGACTTTCTACCGGCGAGAAATCAATTTGTAAATGCTTTTCTAAGTTGATAAACAAATTACACTTTGCCGTCTCTGTATTCCAGAATAAGTTGAGGATCGTTAAAAGCGAACTTAAGGAAATAGCCACTAAACTGGTGACAAAAGCGATCCCCATGCTCTGGAGCGGCGCTTTTAGATTCGCCACCACCAGACTAGCGCCGTCTGCATCTTGGTTGAGAATGGCGCTAATATCGCCCAGATTAAAGGTGATACCTAAAAAAGTTCCCAACAGACCAAAGGCAATGAGCAGGTTCGGCAATAACTGACAAAAGTTATCCCAATAGTCATAGCTCAAGCCGAACAGTTTTTCTTGACTATAAAATTTTTCTAGAATATCCGTCGTGTTGGTAAAGTCCAGCCGGGTGGCGGCTCGTTTGAACTCTTCCTTGATCTTCTCGATTTTGCGATCATCTAATTTTTCTAAGTTCTGACTCAGCGCCTTAAGGGTATGGTACAAAGAAAAACGAACCCAAATGGCGACGGCGCTGGGGACAATCATCAGCGCCGCTATAAAAGTAAGGATAGGGACGGGAATAAGTTGTAACCAGGCGCCCATGGTCGTCACCTCAAAAGTAGGACAAAAGCCTTGATTTCTAGAGAAAGTTGATTCTTTCTCCCTATTGTATGCAAACATCATTAAACGAGGGAGGAAAAGTATAAGCGATGATGCGGGTTGGCATTATCGGCGCCGGGATCGTAGGAGCCGCGACGGCCTACGAGTTAAGCGCCGTGGCGGGGTTGGAAATTTCCCTCTTCGAGGCCGGGGAACCGGGGCAGGGGGCCACCGGGGCGGCGCTGGGTGTCTGGATGGGCGCCATCAGCCAAAAAACTAGCGGCCGGGGCTGGCGTCTGCGCCGGGCCAGTTTAGAACGGTTAGCAACCCTAGCGCCAGAACTGGAGTGCCTAACGGGAAAAACCTTAGCGGTGAATCGTCAGGGTATTGTCCTCTTACAGTTTGACCCCCAGGAAGAAGGGCACTGGCGCCGACTCCAACAACGACGACAAGCACAAGGCTACGTTCTGGAATACTGGTCAAGGGAAACTCTCTTGAGCCATTGCCCCCAGATTCAAGATCCCAGGGTCGTCGGCGCCGTCTATTCTCCCCAGGATCGACAGGTTCACCCCTTACCCTTCACCCAAGCCCTACTCAGCGGCGCCGAAGCGCGGGGGGTTCAACTCTATTTAAAGACTCCGGTTTTATCTCTCTCGGCGCCCGGCGCTCCTCTGGCCTTCCAAACCGAACAGGGTAACTTTCCCTTTGATACCGCTATTCTCTGCGCCGGTTTAGGCGCGAACCAACTGCTCAACTCAACCGTAGATCCCCTCCGTCTGCAACCGGTTTTGGGGCAAGCCCTAGAGATTCAATTAGAGCGGATCTTAGGATTACCGGACTTTCAACCCGTTCTCACGGGGCAAGATCTGCACTTGGTTCCCCTAGGAGACCGGCGCTATTGGCTAGGGGCCACCCTAGAGCCGGAGAATGAACAACCCGACCCAGCCCGCTTAACGGCGCTGTGGGAGCAGGCTTGTACTTTTTATCCCGCCTTAGCCCAGGCGCAAATTCTGGGAACTTGGCAAGGATTCCGGCCCCGCCCCGCGGGGGAAAGCGCCCCCGTGATTCGTCCCCTGGCGGGGTATCCGCAGGTTCTCCTCGCGACGGGCCATTACCGCAACGGTATCTTCTTGGCCCTAGCCACGGCGCTGGAGGTTAGGACTTGGCTAGCCCACATTCGGCGGGTTGCCTAAAAGAGAAGATAGTGTTTTTGAATTGAGTTGCCCAGAAAGGGTAGAATCTCAAGCTGAGGAGACTTGAACCTCAATCTGGCTCTTGGTCATAAACAGAGGAATATCGCAATCTTGAGATATCAGTAAATCCGTCTTAAGCTGTTTTAAGTCTGAACGATGATCTTGGGAGTGGCCAACAGTTTTGTCAAACCGTGCTTGTACATTTTGTTCATTACCTTCCAATTCTCCCCCTTACCAAGGGGGAGTTAGAGGGGGTTTTGACACTTGTGTATACACCGTAGCCTGTGAAAGGGAGGAATTTTTCTCAAACTTCCCCTTGTAAAGGGGGATTTAGAGGATCAAATCCAAAATTTAGGTTTTTGGTCGAGATCTTTCACAAACAATTTGTAAAATTCCAAGCCCCTGAACCCTTACGGCTCAAGCCTTTTGGCATAGGGCAATTTACAACCTAGGTGTAACTGCTATAGCGGTCGTAGATGATTCGTAAATCAAGCTCCTTACGCTCAAAGAGAAATTCCCCTCCCCTGGAGGGGTGGCAGGCGTAGCCTGACGGGGTGGTCAAACTTCGAGATGAGGACAAGATTCATAAATGATTTGGGATAGCTAGATATAGAGGTTTAGTTTCTAAATCCATAGCTTAGCGTGTTTAGGAACTAAACCCTTATTTTTAATTAAAAACAAAACGTATTTTGTACTTTTTGTTAAAGCTTGTCAATTTTCTTTTGCCCTCCTTTTGATTTGCTATAGCATTTTCAAACGAGACGTAAACGCCACCTACTCCACAACCGGGACGGGTAAAGGGCTAGCAGGGACTTTGTCCATGACTCACCTGTAAATGCTATATATACTCCTAATCCAATGACCGCTGTAGCCACTACGACGGGCAGGGCATCCGTCTCCAAGGGAACGGGTGTGGCATTAATCTAGAAACTGTTGAAGGTGCCAGAAGAGCCAGAACCGTCAAGTTGATATTGTCCAAAGGTAGCAATACCGCTAGGAGTTACGCTAGGGAAAGAGGCGCTCCAGTTAAACTCTCCTGCACTGGATGTCAGGTGTAACCAGTAAGTGGTACTTGCTTGAAAAGTAAAGCTACCGTTGGGGGTAAAAGTATAATCAGCAACCACGCCGACGGCAGGAGGAGTGGGATTGGTAAAGTTCGCCAAGACGGTTGAGCCAGCAGTCCCGCTCCCATTATTGCGAATGGTTAGCAGGGGAACATCGCCAGCATCATAAGTACTGGAGAGCCTCAAAACAAAATTATCGAGGCTATAACTGTCACCACTAGGAAGGGTGAAGGAAACGGATTTGGTGCTCGAAGTCTGGATGCTAGTGCTAGCAGCGTCATTAGAGGGCATGTTACCGATCAGATTGATGGCGTAACTGGGAGCAGTGCTTACCCCCCCCATAAAAAAGAACTGGTTGCGCTCAGTAGGAGAATTTGTTGAATTTTCATAGAGATTTGCTTTTAAGTTGAAGCACTTGGCATCGTATAGCAAGTCTAATGGTTTGTCAACGCAATCAGAGGATTATCAGCAATTCCAAATTCAAACAGTAACATAAAATACAGAGGTTATCTCGCTTTTATTCCATTAAGAGAAATTAAGCTGAATCTCTGACATTTTTTGTATTTCCTCCTCGAATCTCAGCTTTTTGGAGAGTCAGCAACCTGCAAACAAACTTGATCAATTACTAAATAGAGCATTACGCTGATTTCACATATTGAGACGAATTTCCAGTAAGCACTTCAAGGCTTTTATGTCTTTGGCTACATTCTGAATTTGGAATTGCTAGATCTCGTATAGCTGGCCTAAATGGGTGGTGAAGGCAATCCAAGGATTATCCCCCCCAACCCCCCTTGGAAAGGGGGGAGCCAACCGGAACCTGTTCATGATTCACTTAGGCCTGCTATAGCTTAAAAAAGGTGGCACAAATCGGAGCGCCGATCCCCAGGTTAGGACTATAACGGGGTAAAGGGTCTCGCACATTAAGCCATGCGCTATCGAGTGACGGTTGAGGGTCGGGTGCAGGGGGTGGGCTTCCGTCCCTTCGCCTATCGGTTAGCTCAAAGATTAGGACTGGGGGGCTGGGCGCAAAATACCGGCGCCGGCGCCGAGTTGGAAATTGAAGGGGAGCGGGAAAGATTAGAAACTTTTCTGCAACGCTTAAAAATCGAGCTACCGCCCCCCGGTCGAGTCGAGCGCCTAGGGGTTCAGGCAATCCCCTCCCAAGGGGAAACCACTTTTCAGCTCCGGGCCAGCGCCGGGGGGGAAAAACGGGCTATCGTTCTGCCTGATTTAGCCACCTGCTCCGACTGTTTAAGGGAAATCTTTGCTCCCCAGAATCGGCGCTACCGCTATCCCTTTACCAACTGCACCCACTGCGGCCCCCGCTATTCCATCATCGCGGCCCTGCCCTACGACCGTCCCCAGACGACGATGAAGGATTTCCCGCTCTGCGAAGATTGTCAAAGTGAGTATGAAAATCCTGGAGACCGGCGCTTTCACGCCCAACCCAACGCCTGTCCCCAGTGCGGCCCCCAGGTCGAGTTTTGGAGTCCGGCGGGAGATTGTTTAGCCCAGGGCGAAGCGGCGCTGTCCCTAGCGGTTAAAACTTTAGAACTGGGACAAATTCTAGCAGTGAAAGGGTTGGGGGGCTTCCATCTCTGGGTCGGCGCCGGGGACGAAAGCGCCGTGGCCCGTCTGCGGGAGCGTAAGCGCCGCCCCCATAAGCCCCTGGCGGTGATGTTTCCCGGTTTGACTCAGATTCAGGAAAACTGCGAGCTAAGTCAAGAAGCGGCGGACTTACTGACTTCCCCCGCGGCGCCGATTGTGCTGTTACCGAAAAAACCTGATGTTAGCCTAGCGCCGAACTTGGCGCCGGGGATCGGAGAACTGGGAGCGATGTTGCCCTATACCCCTCTGCATTGGCTCCTATTAACCGATTTCCCCCGGCCCGTCGTGGCCACCAGCGGCAACGGTCGCGGGGAGCCAATTTGTATCGACAACGCCGAGGCCTTAACTCGGTTGGGAGATATCGCCGACGGTTTTTTGGTTCACAATCGCCCCATCCTGCGACCGGTGGACGACTCCGTGACTCGGATTATTGACGGGCATCCCCAGGTTCTCCGTAGAGCGAGGGGCTACGCGCCGATACCGTTACCTAGGGGACAGTCCGGGCCGACCCTCCTGGCGGTGGGGGGACATTTAAAAAATACGGTGGCCCTAGCTTTAAATGAGCAAATTTACCTGAGTCAACACATCGGCGACTTAGACAACCCCGAAACCGACACCACCTTTCGCCACACCCTAGCCAGTTTAACCCGTCTCTATGGAGCCTCCCCCCAAAAAATTATCCACGACCGCCATCCCGATTACCAATCCACGACCTACGCCCAGGGACAATCCGCCCCAACCTTCGGTGTCCAGCACCATTTAGCCCATGTGCTAGCGGTGATGGCGGAACACAGCCTCCAGCCCCCAGTTTTAGGTCTGGCTTGGGACGGCGCCGGCTGGGGACTAGACGGAACCCTCTGGGGCGGGGAATTTTTACGGATTGAGCCGGCGCAATGGTATCGAGTCGCCCATTTCCACCCCTTTCCCCTCCTAGGCGGCGCTCACGCGATGCGGGAACCCCCTAGAGTTAGTCTGGCGCTCTTAAATTGCTTTGACCGGGAAGGCCTACCCCCGACTTTACAGGACTATTTTTCTCCCTGGCAACTGAGGCAACTCCAGACCCTCTACCAACGGCGCTTAAATAGCCTTTTAACCAGTAGCGTTGGGCGTCTGTTTGACGGAGCGGCGGCGCTGTTGGGGTTAGTGGGCAAAATTAGCTTTGAAGGCCAGGGGGCGATGTTGCTGGAGGCTCAAATTGGGGATCTAGAGACAGAGGAGGCTTATCCTTTCACCCTGGACAATTCCCCAGTTCTGCCATGGCGTCCTTGGATAGAGGCCCTCGCTCAAGACCCGGCGCCCCTGAATTTAAAGGCGGCCAAATTTCACAACACCCTAGTGAATCTCGCCCTCCAGGTCTGCCAGGGCCAAGGATTAAAGCAAATTGTCCTCAGCGGCGGCGTTTTCCAAAACCGCTACCTGTTAACTCGTCTGATCCGGCGCCTGCAAGGCTTAGACTTCCAGGTCTATTGGCCCCAGGAGGTGCCCCCCAACGACGGTGGCTTAGCGCTGGGGCAAATTGCGGCCGCCGATCGGTATGATCTGGGTTAACGCCTAATTTTTTCACCCGCCTTACCATGATCAGTCTCGACATCACCCTGAAACTCTCCCCCGCCGCCATTTCCGTGCAACGGAAAGAACTGGCCGACGCCGAGGCGCTTTACCAGACCTTGATCAATGCCCTCCAGTCCCCGACGCCCCAATTGCTGGAACTCACCTGCGAGAAACAAACGGAAAAAAAAGTGGCGCTGATGAGCGACCAGATCAGCGCCGTCATTCTCTCCCAAAAAGACGGTGCGGCTAACGCAGGGCGGGTTCCCGGTTTCGCGGCGCTGAACCAGGGAAATTAGGCGGCGCCGATCCCCAACACTTTCCCCCGGATCTCTCGGCCCCAGTAGGGGGTGTTGGCCCCCAAAGTTTTCAGGGTTTGCCCATTAGCGACCCAGACCTGATCGGGATCGAAAACCAGCCAGCGATCCACCCTCTGGGGTAAGCCTAAACAGGTTAGGGGATTAACGCTCAAGGCCCGCCAGAGTTCCAGCGCCGAGAGGAGTTCTGTCGTCACCAGATCTTGCCAGAGTAGGGGCAGAGCCAACTCAAAACCCACGGCGCCGGGGGGGGCGTCGGCAAAGGCCAGGGTCTTTTCCTCGTAGCTGTAGGCCCGATGATCCACGGCGATGGCGTCAATGATCCCGGCCTTGACTCCGTTAATTAACGCCTGTCGGTCCTGGGGCGTTCCCAGGGGCGGCGCTAAGCGGAGATGGGGGTTATAGCTTTCTAAATCTTCTGTATCCCAAAGCAAGTGCATCCAGGCGACACTCGCAGTCACCGGCAGTCCCTCCGCCTTGGCCTGGGCGATTAAGTCCACGCCCCGTTGGGTGGAAAGACGCATTAAATGCACCGGCGCCGGATAATCCCGCAGAAGTTCTAAAATTTGAGCTAAAGCGGCGCTTTCCGACGCCGCCGGATCCCCCGGCAGGCCCAGTTTCAGGGAATCGGCGCTTTCCCGGGCCACTCCGCTTCCCCGGAGACTTAAGTCCGTTGGGACTAGGGCGATGGGTTTCTCACTGGGGCCTAAATATTCCAACACGCGCCGCAGTAACAAAGGATTTTTCAAGGGGCGACCGTCGCTAAAACCGGCTACGCCCCCATCCATTAAACTTTCCCACTCGCTGACCTGCTCCCCTTCGGCGCCGTGGGTCAAGGCGCCCCAGAAATGGAAGCGGGGCGCCTGGGGTAAGGCTTGCCAGTGCCGTTGGATCAGGTCTAGGGTGGCCGGCTGGTCGATAACCGGATCGCAGAGGGGCAACAGCGCCGCCTGGGTAAAGCCCCCCGCCAGCGCCGCGGCGGAGAGACTGGCTAAGGTTTCCCGGTGTTCATAACCCGGTTCGCCGGTGTAGCTATAGAGATCCGTTAACGTCGGCGCTAGAACCAGATAGGGAGAATCGGCGCTCTCTTCTCGGAGTGGGAGGGTCTGGGGATCAAAAGCCAAAGCCGCAATATCCGCCCGGGGCAGATCAGTCCAGCCCTCTTGACCGGTGAAGGGATTGAGGAAACGGACGGGGACAAGGTGGGGTTGAGAACTCAAAGTCGGCGGTCTCCAAACAAAGGTTACTGAAGAAGATGTTTCTTACAAAAACGTCGGTTTTATCCCCCCTAACCCCCCTTGGAAAGGGGGGAACAAGACTCAAAGTCCCCACTTCGACAAGCTCAGTACGGCGCCTTGCAAAGGGGGATTTAGGGGGATTTTGAGGTTAGCGGCTTGCTCAACACCCCCTGTAACAAGCATTTAAGCGCCATCACAGACTTTCTACGCAATGGGGCGCCGTCCTCGGTAAAGAATCTCCCCTTCGGAGGCGGCCGGTTCCCTCAGTTCGAGGGATTCGTTTTTCCCTAGCTCCAAGGAGCGGGACGTTAAGGGCGTGTAGGTCACGAACTGCTCTTCGCCGTAGTAAATCGCCCGAATCTGTTTAATCAGGCGCTTGATTTCCACCTCCGCCACCCCCGTTAACATTTCCTCGGTTTTTGTTAAAAGATAATAGTCGTCAAAACAGTAAGAGAGGACGAGGTGTCCCTCCGGGGTTTGGAGCGCCAAATGGTTAAAGCTATTCCAATGAAGTGCCTGTTGGCTCTCGTGGACTAGGGACAGGAGCTTTTCCCCCAAAGCCTGGGCTGTCTGGGGAGTAAATCCTAGGGGCGTCGTCAGGGGATAGGCGCTTTCGCTCAAGAGCAGAAGCCCCGTCAGACCCCGTTCTTCCCGCAGTACGGATTGAAAGAGACGCTCAATGTCCTCTAGGGCCGGGTGGGGGGCCAGCGCCGGGGGAGGCAATTCCCTCAAAGTTAGGACGGGAAAAGAGCCTTCTTCGCAATACCCGTTGGTCGGCGAGAAGATTTCGGTTTGGCGCTGGATTAGGCGCTGTTGGCGACAGAGTTGCAGGAGATCCGACTGGCGGGGAGGGGGAAAGCTAACGCCGAGGCGGGCCGGTTGATAATCTTCTAGATCGGGTAAGATCACATTTTCTAGAGAAGGAGAAAGCCGCTCCCGCTCTAGGAAATAAATCGGCCCCTGGGCGATATAACCGAGAATTGCCGCTAGCTGTTCTTCTTCTAAAACGCCGCTCAGGTAATAACTGAGAAAATAGGGCACATGGGAGCGCCCCAATTCGTCTGTGCCGTCGTTATAGAGCCAACCGAAGAGGGTCTGGTTCGGAGAAATTTGGTGCAGAAAACTGGCCTGTTCTTGCACTGGGGGCGGGTTGTAGGCCGACCACATCTGAAAAACAATCTCGCTGACAAAGGCATCTTGAACGGTGGGAGGAATTTGCTGACTGGTCAGGAGTTGGAAGCCAATTTTCGGTAAACTGGTGTAGATTAGCTGGCCGACGAGTAGAGGCATAGCAAGGAGTCAGCAAAAAGGTCGTTCCAGAGCCGTTGGCTAACCCGGGGCGCAGGTTAACGAACGAGAGAGACTTATGTTTTGAGTAAGACGGCGATTAACCCCTATCTTTCTTTCAGCCCTTAAAGATTACCCAAAAAAGGGGGATTAGCCAAGACCGCACCTAGGAATTTCAAGCTTTCCTAACTGGCGCTCAGCGCCAGAGGGCGTCCGCCAGCCGACAAACCTGAACCATTTCGGCGCCGTCGTGGACTCGCAGAATATCGACCCCGCCTGCGATGGCTCGACAACAGACCGCCGCGGTGCCCCAGACCCGCTTTTGGGGGTCGCGCTCTCCCAAAACATGGCCGATAAAGCTTTTGCGGGACGGCCCCACGAGCAGGGGAAAGCCTAAAGCTTTAAAGACTCCTAGCTCCCGGACGAGGGTTAAACTCTGTTCCGCCGTTTTGGCGAAGCCCAGACCGGGATCAAGCCAAATCTTTTCCGGCGCCAGTCCCAGAGCTTGTAACAGCGCCGCCTGGGAAGTTAAAAAAGCCCGAATTTCTCCCACTAAATCCCCGTAGTCCGTCAAGGTTTGCATGGTGGCGGGGGTTCCCCGGCGGTGCATCAGACAAATCGGCGCTTGATACCGGGCCGCGATCTGGGCCATGGCCGGGTCTTCCGTCGCCCCGGAAACATCGTTAATAATATCGGCGCCGGCCTTTAAGGCCGCTTCGGCGACGGCGCTCCGGGTGGTATCGACGGAAAGGGGAATCTCGGTTTCTTGCCGCAGCGCCTCAATCAGGGGAATCACCCGGTCTAGTTCTTCCTCCAGGGAAATTATTTCGGCGCCGGGGCGGGTGGATTGGCCGCCGATGTCTAAAATGTTGACGCCGCCGTTTATTAAATTTCTCGCCTGGGCCTGGGCCTTGGGTAGCGCGTTAAATTGGCCGCCATCGCTAAAACTATCGGGGGTGGCGTTCAGAATCCCCATGACATAGGTTCGGCGCCCCCAGTCGAAAATCTGTCCGCGGATTGCTAGGCTCTTCATGGGTTCGGGGTCGTGGCGCTTGAAATTTCGGATCGCTTCAGCAGTTCCGCTAAGCCTACCGTCCCTGTCCAGAAGACCCAGAGACCCTGAACTCCCGCCTCTCCGAGTGGACGTCCTTTGTTTAGACAATACGCAGCGGCCACTAACCCCTCTAGGGCGTGACCAACCAGCGCCGCCTGGGCCAGCCAGAGCAATGGCGGCCAGGGCGCGGGGATAAAGCTCCAGAACTGGTTAACTTCCAGAAATAAAGCGGCGCCGATGGCAAAACAAGATGTGATTTTAACTAAAGTTTTTATAGACTGAGATAACGGCGGCGGCAAAATGGACATGGAGTCGAGTCCCTAGACTTCTCCCTAGGGCTTAATGTTAAGATTGTTTAAGAAAAATGTCGTTTTTTATACGCTCCCTTAATATAACTCTAATTTCCTTCACCGAGGCCCTCTGTGCAAAGAACCCCTGCGTCTCTGCCCAAACTAGATCCCATCAATCAGTACGATCCCCAAGCCATCGCCGACCACTACCGCCGGCGCCCCTGGCAGGTGTTGGGGCGAGCTTTATTTGTTCTTTTCTCCTTCGCAGTCTTTTTAAACCGTCTGCTCTGGGATCAGGTCTTTGGGCTGACGGAAGGGACTAAGGCCCAACGGGCCAGCGAACTGCGGCAACTACTGACCCGCCTCGGCCCTACCTTCATCAAAGTCGGTCAGGCCCTCTCCACCCGCCCCGACCTGATCCGCCCGGATTTTTTGGAAGAGTTGATTAAACTCCAGGATCAATTACCGCCCTTTAATAACGAGCAAGCGCTGGCCATCATTGAGGCGGAATTGGGGCTAAAAGTGGAGGATGCCTATCGGGAAATTTCTCCCCACCCCGTGGCCGCCGCTAGTTTAGGACAGGTTTACCGAGCGGCGCTTTATACCGGGGAAGAAGTGGCGGTCAAGGTTCAGCGGCCCGGTCTGCGTCCGTTGTTATCCCTCGATCTGCTGATCATGCGTTGGGCCGCCCGGCAGTTTGGGCAGTTTTTACCCCTGAATATGGGCCATGATTTGACCTTAATTATTGATGAATTTGGGGTCAAGCTCTTTGAAGAAATCGACTACCTCCACGAAGGTCATAACGCCGAAAAGTTCGCCGAAAATTTCCACAATGACCCGGAAGTTAAAGTTCCCGCCATCTACTGGCAATTTAGCAGTCGTCAGGTCTTGACCCTAGAGTGGATTCAGGGCTTTAAACTCACGGACACCGATAAAATTCGAGCCGCGGGCCTCGATCCCAACGAGATTGTCAAAATTGGTGTTACTTCCGGCCTGCGCCAACTTTTGGAGCATGGTTTTTTCCATGCCGATCCCCACCCCGGCAACCTCTTCGCCACCCTCGACGGGCGCATGGCCTACATTGATTTTGGCATGATGGATCAACTGGAAACCGTCACCAAGGAAACCATTGCCAGCTCCATTGTTCAACTTATTAATAAAGATTACCAAGCTCTAGCGGACGACTTTGTCAAACTCGGTTTCCTAGCGCCGAAAACCAATATTCAACCCATTATTCCGGCGCTGGAAAAGGTTCTCGGCTCCGCCATGGGGCAAAGCGTGCGGGACTTTAACTTCAAAACCATTACTGACGAGTTTTCCAGTTTAATGTACGATTATCCCTTCCGGGTGCCCGCTAAATTCGCCTTAATTATTCGCTCTCTGGTGACCCAGGAAGGGCTGGCGTTGACCCTCGATCCCAATTTTAAAATTGTCGAGGTGGCCTATCCCTACGTAGCCCGGCGCTTGCTGACGGGGGAATCTCCCCAACTGCGGCGCCAACTCCTAAACGTCCTCTTCAAAGACGACAAATTCCAGTGGCAACGGCTGGAAAATATGATTGCCATCGCCCGCTCGGATCAGAGTTTTGATTTACTGCCTACGGCCCAGTTAGGCATCCGTTATTTACTCTCTGAAGAGGGGCAATATTTACGGCGCCAATTACTGCTAGCCCTAACGGAAGATGACCGTCTCCACACTGACGAAGTCCAGCGCCTCTGGGGATTGGTCAAAGACGACTTTACGCCCCAATACTGGTTTAACGCGGCGCTGAACGTGATTCGGAACTTTGCCTTACCGGAGACACAACAAGCTCGAAGCAACTAGCGGGCTAATGCACGAGTATGGAACCTTTTGGCTCTGCATTTGGAAACGTCCTTTCTGGAATGGGATGGGTTGCGGAATTTAGAAACCTCCGGGCGGTAACCATTCCTTGAACTGACCAATGTTCTTCCTGAAGAGTCCTTGATGGTTATCCCCTTTAGGCGATGACGAAGTTGACCAATTTTCCGGGCACGACGATCACTTTTTTGATCTCCTTACCCTGGAGGTGTTTCTGAGCCAACTCCGAGGCCTGGGCCAGCGCTTGCAACTCTTCTTTACTGGCTTGGGCCGGCGCCGGAATGGTGCCCTTGGTTTTCCCGAGAACCTGAATCACCAGGTTAATTTCCTCCACCATCAGCGCCGCCGGGTCATGGACGGGCCAGGGTTGCTGGTGAATAGAGTCCTGGCACCCTAATTTCTGCCAAAGTTCCTCGCTGATGTGGGGCGCGAAGGGAGCCAACAGTTTTAAGAGGGTTTCCATCCCTTCCCGATAGACCGGGGACTGGGGACAATCCGCGGCGCCGAGGGCGTTGCTGAGTTTCATCAACTCGGAGATGGCGGTGTTGAATTGGTAATCCCCTTCTAAATCCTCGGCAATTTCCTTAATGGCGGTGTGAATGGCCCGGCGTAGGTCTTTTTCTGCTTTGGTTAAAGTTGCCGGGGGGTTAAGGGGAGGATTGGCTTCAGCGTACTCCGACACCAGACGCCAAACTCGGTTTAAAAAGCGAAACTGCCCTTCCACATCGGCGTCGTCCCACTCCAGATCCTTTTCCGGCGGCGCTTTGAAGAGAATGAACATCCGGGCCGTGTCAGCGCCGTATTTCCCTAACACCGTCTGGGGATCAATGCCGTTGTATTTAGACTTCGACATTTTTTCGTAGAAAACCTGGAGGGGTTCCCCGGTTTCGGGGTCTTTGGGGGCGCCGGGGTCGAGGCGGAGTTGGCCGGTTTGGGGATCTTTGGCGACCACATATTTGCCAGTTTTGGGATTTTTGTAGGTTAAACCCTGCACCATGCCCTGGGTCAGCAATTTTTGAAACGGCTCCCCGACCTGAATTAACCCCCGGTCCTGTAACACCTTGGTAAAAAAGCGGGAATAGAGCAGGTGGAGAATGGCGTGCTCAATCCCTCCCACATACTGATCCACCGGCGCCCAATGGTTGACCAGTTCCGAGTTAAAGGGGCGCTCCGGGTTTTGGGCGTCGGGGTAGCGGAGGAAATACCAGGAAGAATCAATGAAGGTGTCCATGGTGTCGGTTTCCCGCTGGGCCGGTTCGCCGCATTGGGGACAGGTGACATTCACCCAGTTTGTCAATTTCGCCAGGGGGGAGGGGCCCCGGCCGCTAAATTCCACCTCCTGCGGTAACTGTACTGGCAGATCCGTCGTCGGAACCGGCACGGCGCCGCAGTGGGGACAATGAATGATGGGAATGGGGCAACCCCAATAGCGTTGCCGGGAAATGAGCCAATCCCGGAGGCGATACTGCACTCGGGCCCGGCCGTAGTCCATTTCTTCGGCGTAGGCGATGATGGCAGGTTTGGCTTTGGTGGAGACCATGCCGTTAAAGCGCCCGGAATTCACCAGAGTTCCCGCTTCCGTATAGGCCTGGAGCAGACAAATATCGCTGTTGTCGGCGTCGTCCGGCAGAATCACCACTTTGACGGGCAGGTTATTTTCCCGAGCGAATTTAAAATCCCGGACATCGTGGGCCGGCACCCCCATCACGGCGCCGGTACCGTATTCGTAGAGGACGTAATCGGCGATCAAAATGGGAATTTCTTCGCCGTTAAAGGGATTAAGGGCCACGCCGCCGGTGAAAACGCCCCGCTTGGGTTTATCCTCCGCCACCCGCTCCTGTTCGCTCTCCCGGCTGACGGCTTCGATAAAGGCTTCCACTTCGGCCCGCCGCTCCGGGGTCGTCACTTTTAAGGTCAACGGATGTTCCGGCGCTAGCACCACATAGGTGACGCCGTAAACCGTGTCCGGGCGGGTGGTAAAAACCGGGATCGTCGCGCTTCCGTCCGCTAGGGGAAATTCCAAATAAGCGCCGACGGATTTGCCAATCCAATTGGCCTGCATTAATTTCACCCGCTCCGGCCAGCCTCCCAAAGTTTCTAAATCCACCAGTAGCCGCTCCGCATAATCGGTGATTTTCAAAAACCACTGCCGCAATAACTTCCGCTCCACCAGCGCCCCGGAGCGCCAGGAGCGCCCTTCGCTATCCACCTGCTCGTTAGCTAGCACCGTCTGGTCGATGGGATCCCAATTCACCGTCGCTTCCTTTTGGTAAGCCAAACCGGCGCTGAAAAATTCTAAAAAGAGCCACTGGGTCCAGCGGTAATAATCCGGGGAACAGGTGGTCACCTCCCGCTCCCAATCCAGGGATAAGCCCAACTGCTGGAGTTGGCGCCGCATCTGCTCAATATTTTGGTAGGTCCACTCCGCCGGAGGAACGCCCCGCTCAATGGCCGCATTTTCCGCCGGTAGCCCAAAGGCGTCCCAGCCCATGGGGTGGAGAACGTCGTAGCCCTGCATCCGTTTAACTCGGGCGATGACGTCGGTGATGGCGTAGTTGCGCACGTGGCCCATGTGCAGATTCCCAGAGGGGTAGGGAAACATGGAAAGGGCGTAAAACTTGGGTTTAACGCCGGGAGTCGGCGTCCGGTCTGAACCGGCTTCCGCCCAACGGCGCTGCCACTTGGGTTCAATTTCGACGGGGTTGTAGGGAGATGCCACGGCGCTTACTTGAGTTCGGTTAAAGGTCGAGAGACAAGTCCCCCGCCCCGTTCAGAACCGGACTTGAGACTTTAAAACTCATCCGGCTCCTAAAATTATGT
>JBKCES010000246.1:0-14246 GCA_046304295.1 Cyanobacteriota bacterium
GGCTATTTATTAACTGTTAACTGATAACTGTTAACTGATAACTGTTAACTGCTAACTGAAAAACCTATTCCCACTCAATAGTTCCAGGCGGTTTGGAGGTGATGTCATAGACCACCCGATTCACGCCCTTGACTTCGTTGACAATGCGGTTAGCAATGGCTTCGAGAATGTCGTAGGGAACCCGGGCCCAGTCGGCGGTCATACCGTCTTCGCTGGTGATAAAGCGGAGGACAACAGGGTGAGCATACGTTCTTTGATCCCCCATAACCCCGACGCTCCGCACCGGCAGGAGCACGGCAAAGGCTTGCCAATAGTCGTGGTAGATGCCCCGTTTAGAAATTTCGTCCCGGACGATAAAATCCGCGTCCCGCAGGATATTCAGGCGCTCCGCCGTCACTTCGCCAATGATGCGAATGGCTAAGCCCGGGCCGGGGAAGGGATGGCGCCGGACGATCTCCTCCGGCAGACCGATGGAGCGCCCCAGTTTGCGTACTTCGTCTTTAAACAGCTTGCGTAACGGCTCCACTAACTTAAAGCGGAGATTTTTTGGCAGTCCCCCCACGTTGTGATGGCTCTTAATTTTCACCGCCACCCGCTCGCCGCTCTTGGGATCGATATTGCTGTCCGCCGATTCGATCACGTCGGGGTAAAGGGTGCCCTGGGCGAGGTAATCAAAGGGGCCGAGGCGGTTGGACTCTTCCTCAAAGACGCGAATAAACTCGTGGCCAATCCGGCGCCGTTTTTCCTCCGGGTCCGTAATTCCCTCCAGTTGGGCTAAAAAGCGTTCCCTGGCGTTGACGTACTGTACGGGAATATGAAACTGCTCGTCAAAGAGGGTCACCAGGCGCTCCGGCTCCCCCTTACGCATAAAGCCCTGGTCAATGAACATACAGGTTAAATTATCGCCGATGGCCCGGTGGAGCAAAAAGGCTAGGGTCGAAGAATCCACCCCCCCGGAGAGTGCCAATAAGACCCGTTTTTCCCCCACCTTGGCCCGGATTTCCCGCACCGACTCCTCCACAAAGGCTTCCGTGGTCCAGGTCGGCTCGCACTCGCAGATGTGATAGACAAAATTACGGATCAGGGCGATACCGCCGATGGAATGGACGACCTCTGGGTGGAACTGCACCCCAAAGAGGCGCTTTTCGTGGTGGGCCACGGCCGCGGAGGGCGTATTTTCCGTATGGGCCAGCACTTCAAAGCCCTGGGGTAAGACGACGCAGGAATCCCCGTGACTCATCCACATAGTGGCGCCGTCCTCCACGTTGGTCAGCAAATCCGTGGGGTCGTCAATGGAGAGCGCCGCTTTGCCGTACTCGCCCCGCTTGGCCCGCTCCACCTTGCCCCCCAGTTGTTTGACCATCAACTGCATCCCGTAGCAGACCCCTAAAACCGGAACGCCCAGCTCCCAAATCTCCGGGTCGCACTGGGGAGCGCCGGCGTCGTAGACGGAACTGGGGCCGCCGGAGAGGATAATGCCCTTGGGACTCAGGGCCCGCAACTGCTCGGCGCTGGTGCGGTAGGAGAGGACTTCGGAATAAACCTGGGTTTCCCGGATGCGGCGGGCGATCAGTTCAGAATATTGGGAGCCAAAATCTAGAATAACAATGAGTTGGCGCTCCAGGGCGCGGGTCATCGACAGGGAGTCTTGGGATGGGGTCGGAAGCGCGGCGGCGGTGGAAGTCACAGGTTTAAGGGGATACAGAAACGGCCTTGATTCGGCGCTTAACGGTCTATCTTAGCGAAAAACTCCCGCCTAAAACCCTAGCGAAGGTGAGGACGCAAGGTTTGCTCGATACTAGGGGCAAAAGTGAGAGCCTTCCTTTATGAGGGGGAGGGAGACGGTCTGACAGTTATGCATGTATTTGTTTTTATAGCGGGCCTAAGTGAATCATGAACAGGCTCCGGTTAGCTCCCCCCTTTCCAAGGGGGGTTGGGGGGGATCACCATTTGATTGCGTTCACCACCCATTTAGGCCTGCTGTACACGGGAGATGATGACAGCCACCGCACGGCGGCTCGCCAAAATCAGTAAAATGGCTACTGTTAATTCCCTATCCTTCCCCTGTCCCCATGAGCGCCGGCACCCTCTTCGATAAAGTTTGGGATCTCCACACAGTCCAGATCCTCCCTTCGGGTCAAACCCAACTCTTTATCGGCCTCCACCTAATCCATGAAGTCACCAGCCCCCAGGCCTTCGCCATGCTACGGGAGCGGGGACTGGCGGTGCGCTATCCCCAACGGACGGTGGCCACGGTGGATCATATTGTGCCCACGGATCGGCAGGCCCGGCCCTTTGCCGACGACTTGGCAGAACAAATGATGGCGGAATTAGAAAAAAATACTCAGGCTAACAACATCCGTTTTTACAATATCGGCTCCGGTAAACAAGGCATCGTTCACGTCATCGCCCCGGAACAGGGCCTAACCCAACCGGGAATGACCATCGCCTGCGGTGACTCCCACACCTCCACCCACGGCGCTTTTGGGGCTATTGCCTTTGGCATCGGTACCTCCCAGGTGCGGGACGTGTTGGCGACTCAAACTTTAGCCCTGAATAAACTGAAGGTACGCCGGGTGGAAGTGAACGGGGAACTGCCCCCCGGCGTTTACGCCAAGGACGTGGTTCTGCACCGGATTCGCAAATTTGGCGTTAAAGGCGGGGTGGGCTACGCCTACGAATATGGGGGTAGTACCTTTGATGCGATGACCATGGAAGAGCGGATGACAGTCTGCAATATGGCCATTGAAGGCGGCGCTCGGTGCGGCTACGTCAATCCTGACCAGACGACTTTTGAATATCTTCAGGGTCGGGAGTTCGCGCCCCAGGGCGCCGATTGGGAGCAGGCCGTCGCCTGGTGGCGCAGTTTAGCCAGCAACCCGGACGCCGTGTACGACGATGTGGTGACCTTTCGGGCCGAAGAGATTGAACCCACCGTCACCTGGGGCATTACCCCCGGTCAGGGCGTCGGCATTACGGAAAGCCTGCCGACCCTAGAGAGTTTGCCCCCTGGCGAACAGGATCTGGCCCAGGAAGCCTACGCCTACATGAAACTCCAACCCGGACAACCGCTCCTCGGCGCTCCCGTTGACGTTTGTTTTGTCGGCAGTTGCACCAACGGGCGTCTCAGTGATCTGCAAGAAGCGGCCCGTATTGCCCAGGGGCGCCGGGTGGCGCCGGGGGTGAAAGCCTTTATTGTGCCTGGCTCGGAGCAGGTCAAGCGTCAGGCCGAGGCGTTGGGTTTAGACCAAATTTTCCAAGCCGCGGGCTTTGAATGGCGAGAAGCGGGGTGTTCCATGTGCTTGGCCATGAATCCCGACAAACTGGAAGGCTCCCAAATCAGCGCCTCCTCTTCCAACCGCAACTTTAAAGGGCGCCAGGGATCGGCATCCGGTCGCACCCTACTGATGAGTCCCGCGATGGTGGTTGCGGCGGCGGTGACGGGGCGGGTGACGGACGTGCGGGAGCTGGTTTAGGTTCGTTTTTAGGCAAAAGGGCCGTAATATGGGCCAATTAGTAAAGTTCGTACTTGAGGAACGTAGAGGGTAGAGCGCCGTTAAAGACGGGAAAGCGCCGGGCGGGCCGGAGACCGATACATTTCCTTAACTCGGGATTGCCGCTAAGGAAAAAGGTCGTCCAGCCCTTGAAGCGTTGCTTAAAAATGTTTCCCAACTGTTGATAAAAATCCCCCAAGTTTCCGGGTTCCCAAGGCGCTTGGCGTAGGGGGGATTAAAGATTAAATATCCCTCGGGGGGGGGCGTAATTATGGAAGTCAAGATAACGGAGTGAGAGATCATTAATGGGGGGGGGATTCCAGTTTACGATTTACTGAGGCTGGCTATACTTTCGCTCCAGCGCCGTCAGGTGGGCTAAACAGGGCGCTTCCTGAGGATCAAAGGGTTCCGCAAACCAAGCCGTTAAAATTTCCTGGGCGATGGCTTCCGAAGTGGCCCGGAGACTCAGGACTAAAATATTGGCATCGTTCCAGCGCCGAGCGCCCTGGGCGGTTTGACTATCCCCGACTAGGGCCGCCCGAATCCCCGGTACTTTATTGGCCGCCATGGCCGCGCCGGTTCCTGTCCAACAAAAGAGAATGCCCTGCTCCGTCTTTCCCTGGGCTACCGCCTCCGCCACCTGTTGAGCTACCATGGGCCAGGTTAAACTCTCTCCCGCCAAGGGGCCAAAGAGTAGGGTTTCGTGGCCTTGGTTCCCTAAAAAGGCGAGAACCCCATCGGTTAAGGTCGTTCTTTCGTCGCTTCCCACCGCTAGTTTCATTGTTTTGACTGTCTCCTCAAGAAAGAGTTCTATTCTAGAATCCCAACCCCAGACGGTTAACCCCCAAGTGATTGGCGTCGATCTGGGGGGAACCGCCATTAAGCTAGGACGCTTTAACGCCGAGGGGGACTGTTTGGCCTTTGAGCGATACCCCACCCCCCAACCCGCGGCGCCCGAGGCAGTCTTGAAAACCCTAGTCGGCGCCGTTCGCTCTCTGCAAACGTCCCACTGTTTAGCCATCGGTCTCGGTTGTCCGGGGCCGGCGGATGCCCAAGGGCGGGTGGCTCAACTGGCCATTAATTTACCGGGATGGCTCCAAATACCCCTAGCGGACGGGTTAGAAGCGGAACGGGGGTTACCCGTTTATTTGGAAAACGACGGCAACTGCGCCGGTCTGGGGGAGGCTTGGCTCGGCGCCGGTCGAGACTATCAAGATTTTCTCCTCCTCACCCTAGGCACTGGGGTCGGCGGCGCCGTCTTTTTAGGGGGCGAGTTATTCCGGGGACGTCTCGGCGCCGGAGGGGAATTGGGGTTATTAACGATGGAGTATGAAGGCCCGAGGTGTAATAGCGGCAATCGCGGCTCTCTAGAGCAACAGGTCTCGGCCCAGGCGATTTGGCGCCGAACCGGCAAGACCGGGGCGGACTGGGCCGCGCTAGCGACGGCAAACGACCCGACGGCGCTGGCTTTTTGGGCGGACTACGGGCGCCGCTTAGGGGCGGGGATCGCCAACTTAATCTATGTCTTGACCCCGGAAGCCGTGTTACTGGGGGGCGGGCTGAGCGCCGCGGAGCCTTACTTTCGGACGGCGCTGGCGGCGGAAATCCAGCAAAGGGTGTTGCCCCCCTCCCGGGAAGGGTTAGTGATTCAGGCGGCCCAATTGGGCAATCGGGCCGGTATGGTCGGCGCCGCTCGTTTAGCCTGGCGCCGGTTAGCCGGGTGTTAACGGCCAATATCCACTGGGAAAGCCGGGTAAGGAAAGCGGTATGATTTGGGGGAATTCTTACATCCGTCTCCCGTCGGCGCCGTTGACAGAACCGGGGCTTCGCCCTAGTTAAACTTGCGGTTAATTCTTCCCTCATCTCACTTCATGCGCGAGCAAATCACCGTTCTCACCGAAAATCTGAGCCGAGCCATCGTCGGCAAAGACGACGCCATCCGTCTGGTCTTAGTGGCCCTCCTCAGCGGCGGCCACGCCCTCCTAGAAGACGTGCCGGGGGTGGGAAAAACCCTATTGGCTAAGGCTTTAGCCCGCTCCATTAACGGCAAATTTCAACGGGTGCAATGCACGCCGGATTTATTGCCCACGGATATTACCGGCGCCAATATTTGGAACCCCAGTCAACGGGAATTTGAATTTATGGCGGGCCCCGCCTTCGCCAATGTTCTGCTGGCGGACGAAATTAACCGGGCCACCCCCCGCACCCAGTCGGCGCTGTTGGAGGTGATGGAGGAAAAACAGGTCACCATCGACGGTCAGACCCGCCCTGTCCCCCATCCCTTCTTTGTCATCGCCACCCAAAACCCCATCGAGTACCAGGGAACCTTTCCCCTGCCGGAAGCCCAGATGGACCGGTTTACTCTTTCCCTCAAGTTGGGTTACCCCACGGAAGGGGAAGAATTGCAAATGCTCCAGCGCCATTTGAACTTAACCCCCGCGGAAGACCTCCAACCCTGTATTTCCCTCGAAGACGTGGCGGCGCTTCAACAACAGGCGCGGCAGTTCAAAATCGAGGAACTCACTCAGCGCTACATTGTCGATCTCGTCCGAGCCACCCGGAATCATGAAGACATTACCCTAGGCGTCAGTCCCCGCGGCGCCGTGGCCCTGCAACGGGCGGCCCAGGCCTGGGCCTTTCTCGGGGAACAGGACTATGTGAATCCCGCAGACGTCAAAGCCGTGGCACCCCAGGTTTTAGCTCACCGGATTATCCCCCGAAGCGGCAAACAGGCCGGGGCCATTATTCGCCAACTTCTGGACTCGGTGCCCGTGCCCGGCGCCGGGGGAATGCTTTAAGCGCAACTATAACCTTAAGGAAGGGTCAACTATGACGACAATTTGGGTCAACGAACAACTCGATCCCCAGGGCATTGTTTACGCCTGTATCGCTTGCCTAGACGAAAGCGCCGCCCAGGATTGTCATCGCAACTGGTTGGAAAATTTAACTGACGCCCAGAAGGAAGAGGGCTGGTCCGCCACTCTACGGTCGGTGGACTCCTGGGAGGAGGTGCCGGTCAACGCCCTTAAAATCAGTTTTTAGCGCCGTTTGTTGACAATTTCCGGGAATCGCTTTCGTATCCTAGGGCACCAGATTACAATGGTCTTACTCCGGCCGTTGAGGTTCTGTCAACCGGCGCCGTTATTTGCTCAAGATTCTCTGTCCACCTTCGTTTTTCTAGGTTTCTCCCGTGGTTGCCTCCCTTCCAAAACCGACCCTTGCCCTCGATCTCGCCCCGAGTCAACGTCGCACTGGGGCCTTCGCCCTGATTGACAGCCTGGAGCGCCACGGCGTCAAGCATATTTTCGGCTACCCCGGCGGTGCGATTTTACCCATTTACGACGAACTCTACCGGGCTGAAGCGAGGGGAGAACTGCGCCATATTTTAGTGCGCCACGAACAGGGCGCCGCCCACGCCGCCGACGGTTACGCCCGGGCCACGGGGAAAGTGGGGGTCTGTTTCGGCACCTCCGGCCCCGGCGCCACCAATTTAGTTACCGGCATTGCCACGGCCCATTTGGATTCCATTCCCATGGTGGTGATTACGGGTCAGGTGGGTCGGGCCTTCATCGGGAGCGACGCTTTTCAGGAAATCGATATTTTTGGCATTACTCTGCCGATTGTTAAGCACTCCTACGTGGTGCGGGAAGCGAAGGACATGGCCCGCATTGTGGCGGAGGCTTTCCATATCGCCAGTACCGGGCGCCCCGGCCCGGTTCTCATCGATATTCCCAAGGACGTGGGGCTAGAGGAGTGCGATTATGTTCCCGTGGAGCCGGGGGCGGTGGATATTCCCGGTTATCGACCCACCGTTAAGGGCAATCCCCGCCAGATCAACGCGGCGCTCCAACTCCTAGAACAGGCCCATCAGCCCCTCCTCTATGTCGGCGGCGGCGCTATCGCGGCTAACGCCCACGCCCAGATTCAGGAATTGGCGGAGCGGTTTGAATTGCCGGTTACGACCACTCTCATGGGTATCGGCGCTTTCGACGAAAATCATCCCTTGTCCGTGGGCATGTTGGGGATGCACGGCACAGCCTACGCCAACTTCGCCGTCAGCGAGTGCGATCTCCTCATCGCCGTCGGTGCTCGCTTTGACGACCGGGTGACGGGGAAACTGGACGAGTTCGCCTCCCGGGCCAAGGTGATCCACATTGACATCGACCCGGCGGAGGTGGGGAAAAACCGAGCGCCGGAGGTGCCCATTGTGGGAGACGTGCGTCAGGTGTTGGAGCAACTGCTACAACGGGCCCGGGAGTTGGACTATCCTACCCGTCCCCACGCCAGTCAGGCTTGGCTCAACCGTATTGAGCGGTGGCGGGTTGATTATCCCCTTTCGGCGCCGAAGTATGAAAGTAGTATTTCTCCCCAGGAGGTGATCGTAGAGTTAAACCGCCAAGCGCCGAACGCCGTCTATACCACCGATGTGGGACAACACCAGATGTGGGCCGCCCAGTTTTTAAATAACGGCCCCCGCCGTTGGATCTCCAGCGCCGGTTTAGGCACCATGGGCTACGGTCTGCCCGCGGCCATGGGCGCCAAGATGGCCGTCCCGGAACAGGAGGTGATCTGTGTTAGCGGCGACGCCAGTTTCCAGATGAACCTTCAGGAACTGGGCACCCTAGTGCAGTACGGTATCAACGTCAAAACCGTGATCCTCAACAACGGCTGGCAGGGCATGGTGCGGCAGTGGCAGGAAACCTTCTACGAAGAGCGCTATTCCGCTTCCAATATGCAGGAGGGAATGCCCGATGTGGAACTGCTCTGCTCCGCCTACGGTATGAAGGGTCTGGTGGTGGAGCGCCCGGAAGATTTAAGCGGCGCTATCGCCGAAATGATCGCCCACAACGGCCCCGTCGTTCTCGACGTGCGGGTCAAACGGGACGAAAACTGTTACCCCATGGTGGCGCCGGGTAAGAGCAACGCCCAAATGTTAGGTCTCCCCGAACCCCAGCGTCGGGAGCTAAACGCCCTGATCCAATGCGGCGACTGCGGCGCTCAAAGTCCCATGACCCACCGTTTCTGCCCCGAATGCGGCGCTAAACTTTAGCTCTCCTTCGATGCACACTCGGGCAGTTAGTTCTTCCTGACGGGGAAAGCCCTGATAGTGTACACAGTAGCCAAAGTTGGGGGGCTGGGGAGGCAGGGGAAGTGGCAGGCGTAGCCTGACGGGGTGGTCAAGACCCGAAATTTTAGGAAGCGCCGCTGATTTTTCCGTAAGCCTAGGGATTTCGGTGGGATAATTGGGGACAAACGCTTGGGTTTTTCGCTATGACCTCTTCCCTAATGGACAGTACCCTGACCGTCGATTCGTCTCTGCCCGATCCCCTCAACGGCGCTAGCTATGAGGACGCAATTACCACGGTTATCGGCAGTATGGCTCAGGAGGACACCGCCTTGGTCAACGATGCGCCGGAAGGCACCATCTGGAAATTTCGTTACGCTACGGTGGAAGTCTATGTCCAACTGACGGGGCAAACGGACGAGGACTTTCTCCTAGTCTGGGCGCCGGTGTTGAGCTTGCCGGTGGCTCGCCAGACGGAGTTAATGGAAAAACTCCTGCGCCTCAACTGGTCGGGCACCTTGGAAACCTGCTTCGCAATCTTTAACGATCAGGTGGTGGTGATGCTCCAGCGCACGGTGGCGGATCTCTCTGCGGGAGAAATTTCCCGGGCCATTACCCTAGTGGCGACCCTGGCCGATGAAAATAACGACTCCCTCCGGGCGGAATTCAGCGCCGCCAGTTAATGAGATCTCTCCGGTCTAAGCCCCTCCAGCGCCTCTATCGGCAGAAACTCCGGCGCCGTTGGCTTGTCGTGTGCCTCTGCTGGCTCTTCTTGGCACCCTGGTCGCTGTGGCAGTTTCGGGAGGATTTTTTTCTGCTGGGGGATCATTTTACCTTTACCGCCCTTCGCTACGGGCTGGCTTTTCGCCTCGTTCCCGCTTTTAGTCTCTTTTTTTGCGTCGGGATTACCGGCTCCACCCTCTTTTGGCAGAGTTGTCATCTGCTCTGGGGGCTTTCTCCCAAGGAGCGCCGGCGCTGGCGACTTCAAGCGCGGAAACTACGGCAGACCCGGCGCTAAGAGGATGTTTAATCAGGGTTGATCAGCCCCTACACTTCGACAGGTGATACGGTGAGCTTGCCGAACCGCTCAGTGGAACAATCCCCCCATTTTGGGGAATGTTGACGACCGTTTCCCCGAGAATTGGGATTAGGATAGTCCTCATCATTAGAGACCATTGACAAACAATAGAATTCTGACATAAAATACTTGCGTCTCGGCAAGATTTGGGGTAAACGAATGCTGATTCTCGCAGGTGATATTGGCGGCACAAACACTCGTCTCTGGTTAGTTGAGACTAACGGGGTAACGTATAAAGCAGTGAAACCCAAAACATTCTATAAGAGTAGAGAAGCCGGGGAAAACGGGTTAGTCTCTTTAGTGAAAGATTTTCTAGGAAGTGATTACTCTGTAGACAAAGCTTGCTTTGCCGTAGCGGGGCCTGTGCTGAATGACTCCTGTAAAATCACTAATCTTTCCTGGCCTGTTTTAACATCTCATAATCTGCAACAAGACTTAGGTATTGCTCAGGTCGGTCTGATTAACGACTTCGTCGCCGTGGGTTATAGTTTGGTATTTGAAAAAAATAAATCTCTCCTAACCTTACAGGAAGGCGATTATTCCCCCAACGCTCCAATTGCTATCATCGGCGCCGGCACGGGTTTGGGTAAAGCATTTGCTGTCCCTCAAGGAGATAGCTACCGAGTCTTTCCGACCGAGGGGGGGCACGCTAATTTTGCGCCCTATGACCGTCTGACGCAGAAGTTACTGAAGGATCTAAGTCAGGATGGCTCAGAGTTGGTAGATGTTGAAACGCCCGTTTCCGGGCGAGGCATTGCGGAAATTTTTACTTTTTTGGCATCCTCTGAATTTCCTGAACTCGATCCAGGCAACTTCCTCGCGCAGGAGGATCCAAGCCAAGCGATTTCCCGCGGGGCGGCAGGGGGAAATTTTCTTTGTCAGCAGACTATGAACCTCTTTGCGGAAATTTTTGGCGCCGCCGCTGGAGATATGGGGGTCAATCTTTTACCCTTTGGCGGTCTCTATATTGCCGGAGGTGTTGCGCCCAAAAACATTGAATTTCTGAATGATGGCCGGTTCATTCAAGCATTCCGACGCAAAGCCAAACTCAATCCAGAACTGCTTCAAAAAATTCCCGTTCATATTTATTTAAACGACCTAGAGGGGTTAAACGGCGCCGTCAATTACGCAATTCACCACATGTAGCGGCGAAATAGTTTCCGCTTTCAACGATTCCGTTTCCTCACAGAATTAAGGGATGAGGGGAGTCTCGTCAACCCCCCTCTTCGTTTCTTAATTCCTGACGAAATCTACATTGGCGATTTTACGGTTGGGATCAAAGAAAATAAAGAAATTTTGGGAGCCTTTGGCAAACTCTACGGTAACGATAGCAACGTTGGGCGCGTTGACGATGCCGCTGGGTTGAATATCAATGTTTTTGACCCCTTTAAAAGCCCCATTGGCCGCCACAATTCGCGTCCAACTGGTTTCCACTCGCTCCGGTAAAATCTCTGTTTTAATCAACGGGCTAAAATAGCCCCTCACTCGGCCGTAATTGCCCTCCGCTAACAGTTGAAACAGTTCGGTCACAGTTTCCGGGATGGTCTTCCGATTTGACCAACTAATGGCCGCTAATTCTTGCTCCGGGCCAAAGGTAAATAGAACATCCTGGGTGCGGCGCCCAAACTGAACTGTCAGTTTAACGATTTTAGCGTTGATTACATCTATAACTTGGGCGTCCAGAACTTTCTGAAAAGAACCGGCGTCCTGGACAAAATCCGTTTGCCAGAGTTCCGTTAGAGATTGGGGAGTCCAGTAGTTCTGAAGCGGCTGCGCTAACATCCGATAGGCTTGATCCGCTTTGCCGCCATTAAGCAGAGTCATAAACCGCTCCGAGCGCTCAATCAGCGCTTGATTGGGAACAGGAACTCCGGGAATGGCGGGAGGGGTTTGGGCGACGACAGGCACCGACGGGCCGAGGACGGGCAAGGTCAACAGGCTTAAACCGAGAGCTAAGGTTGAGAGCGGCAGGGAGAATAGCGTCATAACGATCGGGTCAGAGTTAGCAAAAAAAAGCGGTCGCCTTAACCTGACGTAAAAAGCGCCGCTTTAGCTCCCCAACCCGGGGGCTTCGGGTTTCCCCCCAGACGGCGCTGTTAAATTTGTTATCCTAGGGACGTTTCCCTCCCCGACACCTCTGAGATTAATGGATACAAACGATTGGCTCAAACAAATTCTAATGGTGGGCATCGGCACCACTTCCCTTGTCGCTGAAAAATTAGGAGAAGCCAGCGAGCAATGGGTAAGGGAGGGGAAAATTAATCCGGATCAGGCTACCGCCTTTGTGGACGACCTACTGAACCGCATCCGAGACGAGCAAAGCCAACTGGAAACCAATCTAGAGCGCCAACTGCGCAATATGCTTCAGGATTTGGGAGTGCCGCGACAGTCGGAACTGGACGAACTGCGGGGCCGCATCGACCGGCTGGAGCGCCAACTGCGGGATTTGGAGAATCAGCGTTGGCGTTAGAGGCGATGGAAGTTTTGACGTTGAGGCTTAACCCCAGGACGGCGAAAGTTGGGCAGACTCGCATCTGAGACAAGAGGAGACTGCCTAAACATGGTGCCGTTTGCCCTTTGGCTAGTTTCGCTACAATAGTCGGCTATCAATTGCCTATGATTGATCAACCTTGTTGTTGCGTTGTAGAGGTAATTTAAATGGCCTATACATTCGATATTTTGGGAGTCACTCCCGTTTTTACCTTTTTTAACTACCAACAGGACGTGGAACAGCGCCCTGAACGGAGCCTAGCCTATGTGGGCAGTTACGACTGTACCCTAGATAGTCTGATTAAGGCGATGGAACTCATTCCCCGGCGCCCTGATTGGGACTGGGACGAAGTGACCCAGACTCTGATCAACTTCTGGCTCCGCAACGCCGAGTCGATTGAAGTCTGGAAACAGGAGCTTAACAGTTTGGGAAAGAAGGATAATCTTCTGGTGGGACGGGTGGCCAACGTAGAGCGCCTGCGTCAAGCGTTTGAATCGCTACTGTAATCCCCCGCCACTTGGGCTTCCAAATGGGCGATTCGGTCTTGGACTTCCTGAAGTTGAGGATCGAGATCGAGCGCGACTTGATAGCGGGCGATGGCCGATAGGGGCGCCTCTAGGATTTCTAAAATGGCGCCCTGGTGGAACCAGCCTAGGGCGTCCTTGGGATTCAGCCGGGTCGCCTCCTCAAAACAAACGAGGGCTTCCTCCAAGCGTCCCAAGTTGCCTAGGGCGCTGCCTCGATTATGCCAAGCTGGCGCCGATTGCGGATCGAGCGCTAAGGCCCTCTCCCAACTGGCCAGCGCCGCCTCCAGTTGCCCTTGGTTAGCCTGCTCTAGACCCAGCGCCAACCAATCTGCCGCCGACCCGGCGTTCTCAGGTTCCCGGGCTTCGGGGAATTTCTCCAACAGCGCCTGGATAATCGTCTGAGGATCGGTCACTGTTAAGCCTAAATCTAGGGCCACCTGTTGGGCTAAGATCGGGTCGCTCCCGAGGCGCGCCTCCAGTTCTTCAAGGGTGTAGGTTTCCAGCTGGGTCTCCTCCGGCAGGGCGCTCAATCCCTCATCCGGGCCGCTGTATTCCCAGACCTGGGCCTCTGTCCTTTGGCTCTGTTGCCCGTAAAGCTGGCGGGCGATGCCGTGGGAGAGACTGCCAATGGGTTCAAGGCGGGGAAAAGACTGAGCCAGTTCCCCGAGGCGCATCATCCGGGCCGCTAGGATCAGATCCGGCGCCGATGCCAACACTTTGGTCTGAAAGCGCTCCAACCAGTCCACCCAGGGACGGGTTTTACCCCGCTCCCCCAACTGCTCGAAAAACTTCAACACCCGCCCTTCGTGCCAACCGTGGGCCACCCCTTCTAGGAGTTGGCGATAGAGAAATTCGTAGTCCAGATCTGAGAGGGCTTCCGGCGCCGCTCGCAACTGGGGGGAACGGGAGTCGGCTAGACCCAACAGGGACTGGAGCCAGCGCCAAAGGCGTTGAAAAAACTTTTGCATACAATCGGCGGAGGGTCGGGCGGCTTTAAAACATACCCATTTTAACGGTTGAGGGGTTGGGGATGACCCGACGCCCCAGGATTTGGGCTATGCCGTTCTTCTAAAACCTTGACCTTGGCTTAATTTAGAAATTGGGAGAATGGGCGGAGGCGCTAGTTCGGCGCTTTTTGGCAACGGGTTTTAGGATAAGTACAGATTTGTCTGTAAGTTAAAAACGTCGTAGTAGTGACCCCGTTGGGCGAGTAGTTCTTCGTGGGCGCCGCTTTCGAGAACGCGACCTTTATCGAGGACAATCACTTTATCCACATGGCGACAGAGGGACAAGCGATGGCTCACAATCAAAGCCATACGATTCTGGGTCGCGGATTTAAGCAGGTTGATCAGTTGACTTTCCGCGCAGGCGTCTAAGGCGGCGCTGGGTTCGTCCAGAATTAATAAGTCGCAGGTTTGCAAACGAGCTAGGGCGCGGGCGATGGCCAGGCGTTGCCATTGACCGGACGAGAGTTCGACGCCGTTTTCCAATTCTCGACCAATGTGGGTTTCTAGTCCGAAGGGAAAGGAGCGGGGTTTGAGCGCCAAACCCACCGTTTGAAGCAGACTGAGCAGGGCGGGATCATCGGCGA
>JBKCES010000247.1:0-9444 GCA_046304295.1 Cyanobacteriota bacterium
GGGCGCTTGAGTTCGGTGGAAAAAGATCAGGTTTTAACAGCCTTCCGGGACGGGGAAACCCAAATTATCGTTTCCACCACCGTCATTGAAGTGGGGGTGGACGTGCCCAACGCGACGGTGATGGTGATTGAAAACGCCGAGCGCTTTGGCTTGTCCCAACTGCACCAACTACGGGGCCGGGTCGGTCGCGGCGCCCACAGTTCCTATTGTTTTTTACTCACCAATAGCCGCAATCCCGACGCCCGCCAGCGCCTAGCGGTCTTGGAAGAATCCCAGGACGGCTTTTTTATCGCCGAAATGGATTTGCGCCTGCGGGGGCCGGGGGAAGTGTTGGGCACCCGCCAGTCGGGTTTGCCGGATTTTGCCCTGGCCAGTTTAACGGAACATCAGGATACCTTGACCCTAGCGAGGGAAGCGGCGGAAGCGTTAATGATCGCCGATCCAACCTTAGAAAATTATCCGGCGCTAGCCCGGGAATTAGCCCGACGGCAAGAAAAACTCCTCGGCGCGGCGCTGTTATAGTCGGCGCCAGGTTTGAGTAAAAGTTTGTAAAGTTTAGAAGCCTTTGTGGAGGAGTTAATTAGGAGACAAAACGGATAAATTTCTTTTTTCCCACCTGTAACACTTTATCCAACAAATCCGCCGGGGTTTGATACTCCTGTTGGACATCTTCTAGGCGCTCTCCCTCTAAACGCACCGCGCCGCCCTGGATTTGGCGCCGACCTTCGCTACTGCTGGGACAGAGACCCGCGGCGCTGAGGAGATAGGCCGCTTTGACGGGAAAGGTCAGGCCCGAGAGGGAAAATTCCGGTACGGCGTCTCGTTGAGCGGTATTGCCTTGCAGAACTAAGGCTTCGGCGGTCTGTTGGGCCGCCAGCGCCGCCTCGGCTCCGTGGAATTGGCGGGTAATTTCCAGCGCCAGGGCCTTTTGGGCTTCCCGGGGATTGGCGGGGATTTGGCTCAACTCCAGCGCCGTTAATAACTCGTAATAAGTTTTAATTTGGGCGTCGGCAATCTTTTCCAGTTTGGAGTACATGGAGAGGGGATCTTCCCGGAGGCCGACGTAATTGTGGAGGGATTTGGACATTTTTTGCGCTCCGTCGGTGCCGATTAAGATCGGCAGAAGCAGACCAAATTGGGGCGTCTGGCCAAAATGGCGCTGAAGATCTCGCCCCACGGCGATATTAAATTTCTGATCCGTTCCTCCCAGTTCCACATCGGCTTGCACCTGAACGGAATCATAACCCTGCATTAAAGGATAGAGGAACTCGTGCAGGAAAATGGGGGACTCCTGGGCGAAGCGCTCCGCAAAGCCTTCCTTGGCCAACATCTGCCCCACGGTCATCGTGGCCAAGAGTTCCTGAATCCGGGCTAAATCTAAGGCTCCCAACCATTCGGAGTTGTACCGAATCTCCAACCGCCCGGGGGTCTCGAAGTCCAAAATGGGCGCTAGTTGGGCCAGATAATGCTCGGCGTTGGCTTTGACTGCTTCGGGCGTCAGTTGTTTGCGAACCTCCGATTTGCCGGTGGGGTCGCCGATCTGGGCCGTAAAGTCGCCGATGATCACCACGGCGGTATGGCCGGAGTCCTGGAAGGCCCGCAGTTTGCGAAAGGGAATGCTATGGCCGAGGTGAATATCCGTTCCGGTGGGATCGATGCCCAATTTGACCCGCAGGGGTCGGTTCGTCGTTTGCAACAATTGGCGTAAATTTTCCTGGGGGGAAGCGGCGTCAGGACGGTCGGGAAAAATTTCCTGGGTTCCCCGCAGGAGCCAATCAAAAGCCTCGGTCATGGTTAATTCCTCTTTTCCGGCGCTCCCGTTACCTGACAAGTTTGGAAACGCTCCGTTAGCGCCGTGTATTCCAAGCGCCCGCCGTTGATTTGATATTCATCCCGGGGATTGGGCAGATGGCCGATCGGCGCGGCGAGGCTATAGTCGAGATTTTGCTTGAAGATGACCCACTGTCCATCCTTGCGCCAGCCCACCGTTTCGCCAAAGCGCTCGTAGGCGTCGGCGGACATGAGCCGTCCTGGACGATTACCGGTCTTGACAAAAATGCTGTATTGAATGCCAAAACTAAAGCGTCCCTGGGAGGCTTCCCGCCAGAGTTGATCCAGTTTTTGCAGGTCAGCGCAGGGAATTTTCTGGATGTCTTCGCTACGGAGCCAACCCTGATTTTGACGATTGGCCGCCTGTAGGAGCGCCTGCCGGGTCAATTCATTCGCCCGCTGAAAATTTTGGGCCTCTAGCGCCTTTTGAAGCTCGGCGTAATCCGGGGCGGATTGGGCTAGAACCGAGGTGGGCGAAAAGGCGGCGATTAATCCCCAGAGCGCCGATAACCCAGAGGCGACGGGACGCGGGACAGAACGAACAAGCAGAGCCATAAACCTTGGAGTCGGGGGAGGAAATCGGTTTCTCAAGAATACCACGGCCGCCCAAGTCGCCGGATTTAGACAACCGCCGGTTGGATAAAGGCCTCCAGCGCCGCTAGGGCACTCCGCAGATCGTCGTTGATCACCTGATAGTCAAATTCGGCGCTGGCGGCCAGTTCTTCCTTGGCTTTCAAGAGGCGCTGGGCGATGGCCGTTTCGGAATCCAGACCTCGTCCCCGGAGACGGCTTTCCAGTTCCCGCTCCGAAGGAGGCAAAATAAACACCCGCTTCGCCTCGGGGAAGGTCTGGCGAATTTGGCGAGCGCCGAGGACTTCAATTTCCAGAATCACCGTTTCCCCTCGTTGAATGCGCTCTTCCACAGGGCGCCGAGGCGTGCCGTAGTAATTGCCGGCGTATTCCGCCCACTCCAACAAAGCCCCCGCCTCCATCCAAGCCTGAAACCGCTCCCGACTCAGAAAAAAGTAGGATTCTCCTTCGACTTCTCCTAATCGCGGCGCTCGGGTGGTGGCGGAAACGGAGAGAAAATAGTGGGGATTTTGAGCGAGTAGTAATTTAACAAGGGTTCCCTTGCCCACTCCGCTGGGGCCGGTAATGACCACTAATTGACCAATCGACATGTTTGAGAGCTGGTGGAGAAAACACTAAGACATCATAGCCGTCGCCGAGTCTAGCGGCGCTCCGGGAGTTTGTCAGCTTCAAGTCTTTGGTTACAGGAACTTGACCGAGTTGAAAAATCGGGATGACAGGATTTGAACCTGCGGCCCCTTCGTCCCGAACGAAGTGCGCTACCAAGCTGCGCTACATCCCGTAAAGCCAGATCTCACCTTAACACATTTTTTGTCCTCTGACCGCGCCGATTTTCCCCTTGGTTTCCTTGCCCCCTTGAGTTATGGTTAAAGAACGCCGGTAACAAAACTTAACCTCTAGGCTCAGAAAAGAAGTTCATGCAGTGTCTTATCCACCGCCGGGCGCAGTTTTCCGCCAGTCACCGCTATTGGTTGCCGGAGTTGACGCCCGAAGAAAACCTCGCCCAGTTCGGCGCCGGCAGTCGTTTTCCGGGCCATGGTCATAATTACGTTCTCTACGTTTCCCTCTGGGGGGAGATTGACGCCTACGGCATGGTGGAAAACCTCTCCACCGTCAAGCGGGTGATCCAGCGGGAAGTGACGAGCCAATTGGACTACAGCTATTTAAATCAAGTCTGGCCCGAGTTTGAGCTGACCCTCCCCACCACTGAATGTATTGCCCAAAGTATCTGGCGCCGCCTAGCGCCCCATTTGCCCCTCGCGAGAATTCGTCTTTTTGAACACCCCGAACTGTGGGTCGATTACTCTGGAGTTTCCATGCAAGCCACCCTCACCGTCAAAACTCACTTCAGCGCCGCCCACCGTTTGGCTCTGCCAGAGTTGAGCCTGGAGCAGAATAGCGAAATTTACGGCAAATGCGCCCGCGTTAACGGCCACGGTCATAATTACCATCTGGAAGTGAGCGTCACCGGCGCTATGGATGAGCGCACCGGCATGATCGTGGATTTGGACGCGCTTCAGGGCTTAGTGAAAGACTTGGTGGTGGAACCCTTCGACCATACTTTCCTCAATAAAGACATCCCCTACTTTGCGGCCGTTGTGCCAACGGCGGAAAACATCGCCCTCCACATCGCCCAGTTGTTACAAGCGCCGGTTCGGGGTCTGGGGGTGGAGTTGGAGAAAGTGACCCTGATTGAAAGCCCCAACAATTCCGTGGAAATCCTCTGCCGTCAAACGCCGTCCCTCCCCGTTCTCGCAGTCGAGCCGGCGCTGGCCCAGGTTTAAAGGCGAGCAATCCAACCGCGCCGATCTCCCTACGGAACGGGTCTGATAAGATGGGCAGAAGCTAACCCGTAGATTCCCAAATTGGGGCTATGGCGGGCGCTAAACGTTCATTTTTAAGAAAAGGACTGGTTGCAGATGGAATCCAACGCTGAACAAAAGACGACTGTCCCTGGGTTCAAAACCGACCTAGGCTCCCTAGCCCCAGGCAAGAAAGGCCCCATTACCGAGCAGGCTTGGCAAGAATGGCTCCAACCGGTTTGGGACATTGTGGGCAAAATCCCCGAACTGACGGGTCAGTTCTTCGCCGACAACAAACAACCCCTCGTTTCCCTCGGCATTATTCTCCTTGGCATTATTAGCGTCAAAATCCTAGTGGCGGTGCTGGACGCCATCGACGATATTCCCCTCCTGGCGCCGATGCTTCAACTGATTGGTCTAGGCTACACCGCTTGGTTTGTCTGGCGCTATCTCTGGAAGGCCTCCAATCGACAGGAACTACTTTCGGAACTCGGCGCTTTTAAGGATCAGATTTTTGGCGGCTAGCGCCAGTCTCTGTTAACCCTCCGCCAGGGCGCGTCCTTGGGGGAGGTTTTTTATGCCTAGCTCTCTTATAGCAAGCCTAAGTAGATCGCAAACAAGCGCCGGTTAAGGATCTGTTTTGGGCTTTATCCCCCTAAATCCCCCTTTGCAAGGGGGAATTTGAAGCCAGTTCCCCCCTTTCCAAGGGGGGCTAGGGGGATCACTATGAGATTATGTTTACCATCCATTTAGGTCTGCTACATCAAAGATTTAACCAGCTAAAGACTTCTTTAACATTTAGCTCTAATGAAATCCCGGTAAGAATAGGCAGACGAGCGCTACCTTTAAGTTCTTTTACTCGGCGCTCGCTATCGACAACTAAAATGCTTTCATCTTCAGTATCCAGCAACCATCCTAATTCCGTCCCATACTCGGCACAGTGTAGTAGTTTGGCTAGGACTTGTTTATATCTTTGATCGGGGGAGAGAATTTCAATAGCCCAATCGGGATAAATTTCAAAACGGTTGGCAATTCGTCCTGATGACAATCGAGGAATTCGCTCCCAACGAAATACAGCGATGTCGGGAACGATCGCTAATCCACCAAAAATACAGCGTAGTTCAGGAAAGGCTTTGGCAATTTTTTGAGGCTTAGCAATTTGATTAATCGTTTCGCAGAGGTCAATCTGAAGTTGACTATGTTCCCCTTGAGGCATCGGTTTTTGTATTATCTGTCCATTGATAAATTCGGAAGCAGGTTCTGTTTCTGGTAATTGCAAAAACTCTTCCATTGTTATGGGTCTAATTGCGGCAACGGTCATCGCTTCATCCCCTCCAAAATCTCTTTAATTTTAACAGCGATTGCCATTCATTCTCCCTCATTTTTTAAAGCGATCACAATCCAATTCTCGGGTCTTGAGGCTTACATATGGTTTTGTAACAAGGATTACATTGTGAGGCGAGACCCAGTTATACAAGGAGGATAAAGCGCAAAACTGAGTCTTTAACTGAGATCTGTGTACACGGTAGCCTCTTGGGAGGGGGCGGGTTCTGACCTTGAACTCAACCCACCCCGAACCCTTCCAAGGAGGGGAACCGGAGACAGCGTATGTTAGCGGTTTAAATAACCGTTCTGTAAACTTTCGTGACAAAGCGCCCCGCCATTTCCCCCAAGGGATCGGCAAAATCCTAAACTGGGATTGTCGCTAAATTTACAACTCGTCGTCAGAGACTATCCCTATGAGTACCCAGGATAAAGCCCGAGAATTACTCGTTCAAGAGCGCCAACAGGAATCCCTACGCCATGAAACCATGATCGGGCGGGCCGCAGAAACGGCGCCCCGGGCGGATGACAGCCTCGAAGAAAAGGCCCGGGAACTGCTGGCGGAGGAGCGTCTACAGGACAAACACCTGGAAGAAACCATGCTGGAACGGAGTGTGGAAGCTTTAAAAGATTAGGGTTACCCTGACCTTTGAAGTCATAACCCTAGGGAATCGCCAGCGACAGCCGCGTCTTCCGCTACTATGCTGTTAGCTCGCTGTTGTTTTGCGGTTTCCCATGTTCGTTCCCCTGCTTGGACTGATTCTAGGTCTTTCTGTTCTGCTTTTGGGCGTTGTGATTTACCGGGGGTATTTATCACTTCCTTTTTTTCCCGGAGCCGCTAAGTTAGAAGATAATCTGGTGTTCCTCTGGGGAACAGTCTCTTTGTCCCTAGCCGGGGCGCTGGGGATCGCTGGCTATTGGAATATTTTTCGCGGAGACGATCTGCGCCTCGGACGGATTGTTTTGGGGCTGCTAGGATTAGCGGTCACCGCTGGCGCTGTTTTGGAAACGTTAGAAGATAATAATCCCCTGAAGCGGTGGGGCATTTCCCAGAAACTGCGAGGGGTTGGAACCCTAGGGTTGATTGGCTATGGCTTAACCCTCCTCAGCGCCGTTGCGCTCTTGTCTATTTTGGGCGTTGCATTTTTTGACTATAACTACGGCGGGGACGCCTTTATGTATCATGTTCCCTTCGCCGCTCGTCTTTGGAATATCATTATGCCGGAGCAATACACCTTTGAATATTTTACGGAAAATCGCTTTTTAGGCTTTCCCCTCTTAGCCAACTGGTTGCAGGGCTTATTTTGGTTTGTTTTTCAACGGATTGAGGCAACTAATTTAGTCGCTTATATTAGCTTAATTCTATTAATTATTTACCTCGTTCGAGTCGTTAAAATTCCCTTTTATTTAGCGACTCTTTCCCTTCTGGCTGTGCCCATGATCCATATGCATGCCGCCCGGAGTTATATTGATTTACCCGGTAATGTGGCCATCGCCGTTTATATTTTAACGTTGTACTTGCTCTATCTGGGTCGGAGAGACCTGAGCCGCAATAGTTTAATCTTGCTCTTTGTCAGCGCCTTCAGCGCCGCCCAGATTAAACTGCAACTCATTCCCCTGGTTTTCCTGTTAATTTTAGCCACCTTGCCCCTCCTGGTTCTCCATTACTGGGAAGTTGGGGAACCTCGGGTAGGAAATACGCTGAGATTACTCAAAGTAGCGGGCGTTGTTTTTCTCGCCAGTTTAGTGATCTTTTCCGTGCCCATTAAAAATATTGTCCTCTATCAAAATCCCGTTTATCCCATCAAAATTACCCTAGCGGGTCAGGCGCTGAATCATACGGAAGGTTCCCCGGATTTTATGCACCCCAGCCTGCGGCAACTATCCCCCCCGCTCCGCTGGGCGCGTTCAGTGTTGGAAATCGACGCCTTTGACGAGCGCCGTCCCTGGCCCTGGACCTTAGCCATGGATTTTATTTCCTGGCACGAAGAGCGCTTTGGTTTGGGAGGCTATTTCGGCGCCTATGTGGTCTTTAATTTGGTTTTATTGGCGCTGTTGTGCGTCTTCCATTGGGGTCAGGAAACACGAATAGCCTTAATTTTCCTCGCAGTTATGACCGGAGTTACCGTCTGGATGCCCCAATCCTATGAACTGCGCTATTACATGTACTGGATGATGGTCTTGGTCAGTTTAAACGCCTATTTAGTTTGCCGCTATAGCGAAACTCGGCAGGGCGTGAATCAGTGGCTCCGGCCCCAATATTTTGGGCTGGTTGCTCTGGTTTTTGTGCTGATCTTTGTGGATAAAACCGATAAATTTTTCACCTATCCCGCCTTCCAACCCCTTTCTCAGCAACTCCAACAAAAGGGTTTTCTCGACGAAAAAATCCTCGGCGCTATTCAACCTGGGGACAAAATTTGTTTAGTGAATAAAGCGCCGATGACGTTCCTCTATAGTTCCTATTTCCATCCCCAAAGTCCCTATCGCCTGCGGGGGGAATTCGCCTTGGATGACCAGTGGGTTAAGGATAAATGCCAAGGCTGGAAAATTCTGCGTTAGGCGAATCCCCCTTTGTAAGGGGGACTTTAAAGACAGTTTTTCCCTTTCTAAGAGGGGCTAGGGGGGATAACCATTGGATTGCGTTGACCATCTATTCCGTTTATTTGTACTAGTAATTTTTGGGATGAAAGTTTGCGGGAATATCGAGTTCAAAAACTTGATCATGGATGCGAGCAACATACAGCCCTTCTTTAAGGATTTTTTCTCGTAATTCAGGCGATAAATCAACGGCGGCTAGGATACCATAAAGTTGCTTATCTTTATGTTCAGGAAAAAAAGAACGAAAACGTTGTAGGATATTTTTAAGTTGAACAATAGATTCTTCTCTAGGATGACTTTTAACTTCCACAATATAGGCTGTGTTAATAGCGCCGTTTGCATAGGCTAAAACGTCAATTTCCATGTGTTGACCTTGCTTACTAATTCGTACGCTGGGACTAATGATTTCCATGCCAAAGCATTGTTCAAGAATCGTCGTCATGGAAGGAAGAGCTAGCCCCTCGGTAAAACTACCAAACTTTGCGCCAAGGCCGCCAATCTGCTTGCCTAATTCCTTGAGTTGGCGATCCGTTTCCTTGAGTTGGCGGTCGGTCTCCTTTTGGCGTTGAGCCGTTTCCCTCTGTTCTTGACTGACTTCCTGAATTTGGCGGTCGGTCTCTTTTTGAGAGGCGGTTAATTCGGCTTGAGAGGCGGTTAATTCGGCTTGAGAAGCGGCTAACTCGGCTTGTGAGGTGGCTAACTTCTCTAAAATTTGCCATACATTTTCAGCGGTAGTTGTCATAACTCTCTTCTCCTGAATGGTCGCTACTGCGCTATTGTATCAAATTTTCCTTCATTGCCCTTTGTCAAAGTTTTCTTGGGAGCGTCTCGCTTTTGCAAATAGTACGCTTTAAACCGTTGACCCTCACCCTTTAAATCCCTCTCCCTCCTTCGGCAAGCTCAGGAACCGGGGAGAGGGACTTTAGATTCTTCTTCTCCCGCTTTGGAAAAAGGGGCTGGGGGATGAGGCAAACAGATCAACCGGGTTGTGTCCTCATCCGTATCCATGTTATGGTCGTGCTGTGATTATGGGGTTTGCCAAAAGTTTCGAGTCCGAATGATGTAAAGTTTGCCCTATGAAAATACGTAAGTTAATTTTTGTATTAGTTCGGTACTCAAAATTATGGCAATCAATACCCTTAATCTACAGTGATTCCAGATTCAAAATGTAGCTTAAGATACAAAACATGGCTTTAAGAAACGACTAAATGAGTAGGAACAAGCCAGATATAGAGGGAAGTCAAGGGGAATGGGAAAAATAGAAGGGACCGCCCTCTGCTTCAATACCCTTCTACTGTAT
>JBKCES010000248.1:0-10002 GCA_046304295.1 Cyanobacteriota bacterium
GGTTCTCAACCTTGAGCACTAACCCCGCCAAGGAGGAGAACCGGAGAATAACGCCGGCGCCGGCTGTGACTGGGTCTCTCTTAAAGGAGAGAAGGAGTTAATGTTTGGGTGAGAGCCAAGGCTTGAAAACGTACTATTTAAAAAAGTGAAATGCTCCCTTATTCCGGCGCCGCCATCAGCGCCAGCGCCGAGCGAGCTTCTAACCGATAGACCGGAGCGTTGACTAGCGGCGCCGCGGCTAAATCATGGAAATCCTCGGGGGTCGGTAAAGACGTGTCCACCAAACGGCGCCAGCGCCAGCCTTGAGGCAGGGGGGGAATTTCAAAGTCTAGAGCTTCCCGGTAGGCGTTGAGGGCGAGGTAAAGGTGTTCTTCGGCCTGGGGTTCGTAGAGGCTAAAGGCTAGGGAATGAGAAGAGTAACCCCAATCCGGTTGGGATAAACGAACGCCGTGCCAAATTAAACAGGGCCGGGGATGGTGCCGCAGGGCTTCTAAGTAAAGGTATTGCAGTTTGGCGGTGTCTACCGGCGCTTCTAGGGGCTGGTCGTCCCTCAACAGCGGGGGGGTAAAGGGGAGACGGGGTAGTTTCAGGGCTACGACGTCCAACACCCGCTCTTCCTGAAAAATCTGGAGGGATTGAGTTAAACGAATGAGGCCCCGCAGAAAATGGGTTTCGTCGCAGTGGCGCTCTTCTTCGGCCCAATCAAACCAGCTCAGTTCATTGTCCTGACAGTAGGCGTTATTATTGCCCTTTTGGGTGCGACGCACCGGGTCCCCCATCAGAAGCATGGGCGTGCCCTGGGAGAAAAAGAGAATGGTGAGGAAATTTTTAATCTGCCGCAGACGCAGGCGGTTAATCTCCGGGTCGTCCGTTTCTCCCTCGGCGCCGCAGTTCCAGCTAAAGTTATCGTTACTCCCGTCCCGGTTATCTTCCCCGTTAGCTTGGTTGTGTTTTTGGTTGTAGGAAACCAGGTCGTTGAGGGTAAAGCCGTCGTGACAGGTCACGAAGTTAATACTACGATTAATATCCGTATCCTGGCGGTGATAAATATCGGGACTGCCGAGAATGCGGTTCGCTAACTGAGCGACGGTGTTCTCGTCGCCCCGCACAAAGCGCCGGACGTCGTCCCGGTAGGGGCCGTTCCATTCCGCGAACCAGTCCGCCAATTCCACAAATTTACCGACGCTATACAACCCCGCCGCGTCCCAAGCTTCAGCGATCAGTTTGGTGCCCGCCAAAATCGGGTCTGATTCAATGGCCCAAATAATATAGGCCATTTCCATCTCGGAGTCGTGGATGGGAGCGCCGTTAATGTCCCGAGCTAAAACCGAGGCTAAATCAAAACGAAAGCCGTCCACGTGCATGACGGAAACCCAGTATCGTAAGCAATCCAGGATCAGCCCCCCCACCACGGGATGGTTGGCTTTGACGCTATTGCCGCAACCGCTATAGTTTTTATAGTGAATCTGGTCGTCTTCGAGAATATAGTAAGTTTGATTGTCAATGCCCCGAAAAGAGAGGGTCGGCCCTTTTTCGTTCCCCTCCGCCGTGTGGTTAAAGACCACGTCCAAAATGACCTCAATCCCGGCTTGATGGAGAGCCTTAACCAAGTCCCGAAACTCGTTCACGGCGCCGGTGGGATCTTGGCGGGAACTGTAGGCGCTGTGGGGAGCGAAAAAGCCGATGGTGCTGTAACCCCAATAGTTGGTTAAACCGGGTTGGGCGTCCTCCGGGTCGAAGTAATGAACCGGCAAAAGTTCTACCGCGGTAATGCCTAAATCCTGAAGGTAGGGAATTTTCTCAATTAACCCGGCGAAGGTGCCCCGCTTATCTGGCGCCAGACCCGAATTGGGGTGTTTCGTAAACCCTCCCACGTGCAGTTCATAGATAATACTGGCGGCGTAGGGGGTGCGGAGGGGACGGTCTCCCTCCCAGTCGTAGCTGTAGGGGCTGGTATCCACCACCACTCCCCGGAGAGCCTGGGCGCAATTGTCCCCCGGCGCCATGGCGGCTTGGCGGTTATAGATTTCGGCGCCGACAATGGCCTTGGCGTAGGGGTCGAGGAGAACTTTTTGGAGATCAAAGCGATGGCCCCGCTCCGGCGCCCAGGGCCCCTTGACCCGATAGGCGTAGACCTGACCTTCCCCGATGCCTTCCACAAAGATATGCCAGTAGAAGAACGTTTTGTTTAATTGCAGATCTAGAGGGATCGTCCGGCTGGGGGTCGGCGCCGTCGGATGGTCAAAGAGCAGTAACTCCACGCCCTCCCCGTGTTTGGAGAAGAGGCAAAAATTGACCCCGTCCTCATAGACCGTAGCGCCGAGGGGAGAGGTTTGGCCGGGACGGAGGCCGCAGTCTGGCAGAAGTTGGGAGGGGGGGGCGATCATGGCGCGGGTTTACAGAAAGTTCTCTTTCTCCCAAACTAGCAAAGCCCCCGCCGAAAGTTGACGCTTTTGGGAAATGTTATGATAGGGAGACCTTTTTGGGGTTGTAGCTCAGCAGGATAGAGCGAGCGCCTCCTAAGCGCTAGGCCGCCGGTTCGACTCCGGCCAATCCCGTACTGCTATCGCCTAACTCCCAACTCCGATCCCTAATTCCTAATTTCTAAGCAGGAAATTGGAATAACCATCGGCCCCGCAGGTGCTACCCTGATAGGGAAACTTGCAACCCAAGCAACCATGACCCAAACGCCCCTGACCCAGTCTAAGGATCCCCTCACCCTCCCCCAGAGTATTCGGGAAATTACTCTGACCATTGCGGCTAAAAACCTTGACCCCACGCTCCTGAGCGAGCAGTTTCTCAAATTTAGCGGCATTGTGCCCAATGACCTTGAACTGGCCCGCCAGCCGACGCTTAATCCCGCAGGTTCCCAGTTGATGTTCAAAAACGGCCTTGGCATTGTCGCCCAACCTAGGGTGGTGAACTTCATGGAAACTCTGACGGGTAAGGAAATAGAGGACGTGAGCGCCCCCCAGGTGGCCCGCCAGTTTATCGCCAAACTCCCCAACGCCGAATATCAGGGCGTCACCATCAGCCCTAAATGTCTGATTCCTTTCCCCAACGACCCCGACGGCGCTCGGAAGTACATTACCCAAACCCTCTTAGCGCCGGGATCCTGGCAGAATTTCGGCAAAGCGCCGGTGCAGGCGGGGATTAATTTCCTCTACCAGTTTGAGGGCTGTCAGTTGAACCTGAACGTCAATCAAGCCATGTTGCAAATTCCCGACCAAAAACCCGTGGCCGCCATCCTCTTCACAGGTAACTTTAACTACGCCACGGATCATCCCACCCCAGCGGAACGGATTAAAATTATCGACCAATACCTGAGCGCCTGGCAGTCCGATGTCCAGACCTTCCAACAGATGATCGAAGAACGGTTTATGGGCAATAACCAGCAACCCGTCTCGGTTTTCGGTTAAGTTCTCCCTGTCATTGACCATGGCCGCCCCGACCTTAGCGGAACTCCAACGGGCCTACCCGGAGAAATTCGCCGGGGAGGAGGAAATCTTCGCCCAGATTCCTAGGGGCGCCCGTCTCTTTATCGGCACCGCCTGCGGCGAACCACAGTATTTAGTGCGGGCGTTGGTTAACTACGTCCAGACCCATCCCAAGGCCATCTACGACGCCGAGGTGCTTCAGGTCTGGACTTTGGGATTGGCTCCCTACGCCGACAGTAAACTCCAGCGCCATTTTCGCCATAACTCCTTTTTCATTGGTCACCATACTCGGGGGGCGGTGAATGAGGGACTAGCGGACTATACTCCCATTTTTCTCTCCCAGGTGCCGGCGCTGTTCCGTCAGGGCGCCGTGAAAATCGATGTCGCCTTCATTCAAACGTCCTATCCCGATACCCACGGCTACGTTAATTTGGGGGTCAGCGTCGATATTGTCAAGGCGGCCGCGGAGGCGGCGGATCTGGTCGTCGCCCAGATGAATCGTTGGGTGCCCCGCATTCAGGGAGATGGCTTTCTTTCCTTGGCGGATCTGGACTTTATCATCCCCCAGGACGAACCCCTGTTGGAATATTCTCCCTCCGGCGACCAGGAGGCGGGGGTGAAAATTGGCACCTATGTGGCTCGGTTAATTCGGGACGGAGATACCTTACAGGTGGGCTATGGTAGTCTACCCAATCAAATTTTGGCCCAACTGTCGGGAAAAAAACAGTTAGGCATTCATACCGAGTTACTGACGCCGGGAATTGTGGAACTGCTGAAAAGCGGCGCCGCGGATGGCAGTCAGAAAACCCGCAACCGGGGCAAGGTGGTGGCTACCTTTTGCATGGGGGACGCCCAGACCTATTCCGCCCTGGACAATCACCCAGCAGTGGAGTTTAGAACCGCAGACTATACCAATAACGCCTTAATTATTGCCCAGCACGATAACTTTGTCGCCGTTAACGGCGCTCTGCAAATCGACCTCACGGGGCAGGCCACCGCGGAATCGTTGGGGAGTCAATTCTATAGCGGCATCGGCGGTCAGGCGGATTTTATGAGGGGGGCGCTCTTGGCCAAGGGCGGACGCTCGATCTTAACCCTAGAGGCCAGCGCCGAGGGGGAAACGGTCTCTCGCATTGTGCCCTTTCTACCAGAGGGGAGCGGCGTCACCCTCAACCGGGGGGATGTTCATTATGTGGTGACAGAGTACGGTATCGCCTACCTCCACGGCAAAAATATCCGGGAGCGGGCCCTTGAATTGATCGCCGTCGCCCATCCCGAGTTTCGGGGCTGGCTGATGGAGGAGGCAAAACGGCGCTGTTTAATTTACGCGGATCAGGCCTTTATTAGCGGTCGGGGGGGAGAATACCCGGAAGGTCTGGAGCGTTATCAAACAACCCGCCAGGGGGAAAAACTTCTGCTTCGTCCCGTGAAACTGAGTGACGAGCCGAAGTTAAAACCATTTTTCTATTCCCTCTCCGACGAGAGTCTCCGGCGCCGGTTTTTCTCCGTTCGCAAGGATATGCCCCACCGGCGCTTACAGGAGTTCGCGGTCATTGACTACAGTCAGGAGATGGTTCTGTTAGCGCTTCATCTTCAGGAACACCAGGAAACCCTAGTGGGGGTCGCTCAATACGCCCTCAATGAGGACAGCTACACTGCCGAGGTGGCCGTCGTGGTGCGGGACGATTGGCAAAATCAGGGCGTGGCCACGGTGCTTCTGCGTCACCTGACCGTTTTGGCGAAAAAACAAGGTCTTTTGGGTTTCAGTGCCGAGGTGTTGCTAGAAAATCGAGCCATGATTCAGGTTTTTGAGAAACTGGGTTTGTCGATACGCCGTAGGATGCAAAACGGGGTTTACGCGCTGACGATGCCGTTTTGACAGTTATTCAGTGAGCAGTGAGGGGAAACGGCCTTAAGATAGCAGGGGAAAACGCCCAGCTTAAAGCCAAACCAGCGCCGGGTCGTTGGAAAAATCGCTAACAATGGTTGGGGCTAGCGGGTCTGTATCGCCGGGGGGAATGATGATCAAATTAACGCAGATTTTAGTACTCCTAATCCTCTGTTGCTGGACGCTTCTGGGCGGCGCTGAAATGGCCCAGGCCTTTTGCGGTTTTTACGTTTCCCAAGCCGATGCCAAGCTCTTTAATCAGGCCTCCCAGGTGATTCTGGCTCGGGACGGGCGACGGACAATTTTAACCATGGCCAACGATTACCAGGGACCCGCCCAGGACTTCGCCCTGGTAGTGCCGGTGCCCACTGTCCTTAAACAGGAGCAAGTCAATGTGGGCGAGCGCCGGATTATCGAGCGCCTCGACGCCTTCAGCGCCCCCCGGCTGGTGGAGTATTTTGACTCGAATCCCTGCGAGGTCTATCCCCGGTCTCAAGAAGCGGAGTCCATGCAACGATCCACTGCGCCCAGCGCCGCGGCGGGACGGGGTAAGAGCGACAACGCTCTAGGCGTCAAGATCGAAGCCCAATTCGCCGTGGGAGAATACGATATTCTCATCCTCAGCGCCCAGGAATCCAAAGGACTAGAAACCTGGCTCCGGCGCAACAAGTACAAAATTCCAAAGGGCGCCCATCAGGCTCTAGCCCCCTACATCAAACAGGGGATGAAATTTTTCGTCGCTAAAGTCAATCTCAAGGAACAAGCCCGCTCCGGCTTTCAGGCGCTCCACCCCTTGATGATCGCCTACGAGTCCCCCAAATTTATGCTCCCCATCCGTTTAGGGATGGTCAACGCCAAGGGGCCCCAGGATTTAATCGTCTATCTCCTTTCCCCCCAGGGTGCCGGGGAATTGACCAATTACCGGCAGGCGAAACTGCCCACGGATTTAGAATTGCCGGAATTTATTCAGGGGGAATTTGGCGAGTTTTACCAAGCACTGTTCGCCAACAGCTACCAAAAATCCGGCCGGAACGTCGCCTTTGTGGAATACGCCTGGAATATGGCCAACTGCGATCCCTGTTCCGCCGAGCCGTTAAATCGGAGCGAATTGGAAAAAGCGGGAGTCTTTTGGTTGGATTCCGGTCGGCGCTCCGATGTCTTTATCACCCGGCTCCATCTACGCTACACCCCGGATAAATTCCCGGAAGACCTGCAATTTCAATCCACCCCCAATCAAACCCTCTACCAGGGGCGCTATATCCTTCGGCGCCCCTACCGGGGAGAAATGACCTGCGCCGCCGCCCAGGATTACCGTCAGACCACCCGTCGGCGCCAAGAGAAAGAAGCCCAAACCCTCGCTCAGGTTACCGGCTGGCCCCTAGAGAAAATCCGCCCCCGGATTCAATTTGTCGAAGCCGGCGCCGCGCCCTGGTGGCGCCAAATTTGGCCCTTTTAGGAGAATGTTAACCGCCCCAAAGGTCTCCCAAGCCGTAGCCCAACTGGGCCAACAAGCGCCGAAGAATGGGCAAGCTGAGACCGATGACGTTACTGTGACAGCCCTCAATACCCTCGATTAATAATCCCCCTTTTCCCTCCAGGGCAAAGGCGCCAGCGCAGTGTAACGGCTCCCCTGTCGCGATATAGGCTTGGAGGGTTCTATCGTCGGCGTCGGCGAAGCGCACCCCCGTCAGTCCCGTGGCTTGGAGAACCTTACCCTGGGTCTGGTCAATCAAAGCGTGACCCGTGTAAAGCTCTCCCCGGCGCCCCCGCATCTTGCGCCAACGCTCCAGCGCCGCCTGGGGAGATTGGGGTTTACCCTGAATTTCTCCGTCTAGAAGGAGAAGGGAGTCGCAACCGAGGATCAAAGATTGGTTAAAGTAAGTCGCCACGGTCTGGGCCTTGGCCAGCGCCAACCCCGCCGCCAGCGCCGGAGCGGAGTCGAAGGAGAGGGAAGACTCGTCAAAGTTGCTGGCTTGAATAAAGGGATTTAAGCCAATGCTTTTCAATAACCGCAGACGGGCGGGGGACGCCGAGGCGAGAACAAAAGGGGGCATCGTGTTGAAATCGGCGCTAGAGAAGCGAGTTTCATGAGTTTAATACTTTACCGCCTTTTGTAATCTGGACGGGCAGGATGTCCATCGCCCAAGGTCCTAACCTCCGGGCCACAGACGCGACTCACTCGGCGCCGGGGGGATTCGGGGACTGGCGGCGCCCTCTAAACAGAGTTACGGGAACAAACCGATGATCCAAGGTAAAGCTTTGGCGCAGGTTTGGGCCAGTTTACCGGCGGGTTCCACGCCCTTAGCTAGGGTTTCCAAAAAGCCGACCGCCCGTTTGGCTTTAGCGTTGAGTCCTTGATCCTCGGGCTTTTGAGCCGCTTGGGCGATTTTTTTGACTTGATTGACGGCTTCGGCTTTTTCTTCATCATCTAGACTGGCCTCCAGCTCAATGGCGGTTGTCAGTTCTTGCAGAAGTCGTTTCAGGTCTTCTCCCTCTCGACTATCAGCGCCGGGAATTTGTTCAATGGCGTTATTGACGGCGCCGACACTATCCCGCAGGTTAACGACGGACTGGGTCGCGGTGATGTTAAAGTCTCCGCCGACGCTAATCTTTTGGCTGGAATCGCTGGATTGGCTCATAGTTTTCAATAAGTTATCAAAAAGCTTAAAAAACTGCTCATCTTGACTTAATTTAATACTCAATAAATGATTACGCTCATTTAAGCGGGCGTTGTCCTCTTCTAATTTCTCTAACCGTTTACGTTGAAATTCTATCTCATTTTCTAATTTCTCCTTATAATCTTGTAAAAATTGAAATTGAAGCTGAATTTTCTCCGCCTTTAAACGCTCAATTTCTGCCAGCAATTCTTGATGCTGACGATTGATCAAATCTGACTCTTCGGGGCGACTCATGATCATTAAGCTATCTGAAGCGGATGATTAGGATTGAGCTTCTCTCTCCTTTTGAACGCTTTCTAGCCATGCCAAGAAGTTTTTTGCTATTCCCGTCGCTTCTGCTTCGCAGAAAGGTTTCGAGAGGAGATCGAGATTTTTTTGAAGTTCGTCAATTTGTTGACGATATTGAGCGATAGTTTGATCCTGATATCGAATCGTTTTCTCCCGATCTTCGATTTGTCGATCTTTAAAAGCAAGCATTTTTGTGTATTGTTCCTCAATTTTCCGAAACTCGTCTTTGAGTTGAGTGAGTTCTGCGCGTTCTGCTTGCAGTTTTTCAGTGATTAGTTCCATAGCCTTAAGGTTTTTAGGATAATATAGTAATTCGGGGTTGAAGAGTTCTGGTTTTCACCGATTCTTCTAAGTGAGAATAATGGCGACTGCCAGTTTCTCCCATGAGAAAAATTATAGATCCAGATCCCGGAGGTTGACAGTGGAGTGATCGGCGTCGATGGTTAAGTCTCGACCGGCGTTAATCTGTTGACTATTATCCTGGTTGACTTGCTTAATTTCAATGGTAGTCGGTTTACTGGCGAGCGTATTGAGGATGCCCATCATATTGGTATTTTGTTGTCGTTCGTGGGCTAATTGCTCTTTATAAACGCCAATTTGACCCTCTTTGGCGGCCAGTTGAGCTTGATACTGGGCTTCTAGAGCTTGCAATTGGACTTGGTAGGTTTCAGTGAACTGGGCGTGGAGTTGGGGTTTATCGGCTTCTGGGGGGACATTGACTTTGACCACAAAAACCCCCTCCCCTTTATTTTCGATGGCTTGCACCGCCAAGGTAGTATCTTTATTTTGCACTTGCACGTCCTGTAGGGTGGACATGAATGCCCGCCAGTCCACTCCTTCTCGAAAGATTAGATCGACAGTATCGAAGACTTCGGCGAATAGTTTGGCAAACTCGCCGGGGGCAAATTCGCCGCTACTGGGGCGACGTTCTTTTTCCTGGTTGCGGAGGTAAATATATTGGCAATCCACATGATCTAAAATGGTGGTGCTGTCGATGTTCCAGTTTTCCACACAGGCGCCGGTGAGGGTGGCTTGGCGAAAGTCCGATTGCACGGCGTTGACTTCGGTGAGGTTGGCGCCCTGGAGGTTGGCGTTGACAAAACTGGCTTGGCTGAGGTCGGCGAGGGCGAGATTGGCGTTTTTGAGATTGGCGTTATCGAGGTTAGCGCCCCGGAGATCGGCTTTACGGAAATCTTGCCCTTCCCCCCCGCTGGGATTGATCAACAATTCCCGCACCCGCCAGTTTGCCAGCAGGGTTTTGCCGGGGCGGGCCAGTTCCAGTTTGACGGCGCTGTGGAAACTCGTTTTGTTCAAAATGGCTTGATTAAAGTTTGTATTTTTGAGCCTAGCTTGGGTAAAATCGGCGCCGGTTAAATTGGCGTGGTAAAACGACGTCCCCCCAACTGCGGCAAAGGCAATCACAATCCGTCGCAACCAGGGATCGCGGTCTTCTCGTTTGAGGGTTAACCAACCCATCCAACAAAAAAAGGCCGTCAAGACTACGGCTACGGCTACGGCTACGGCTCCGGCTTGGGCTCCGGCGAAGGCGAAGGCTCCGGCTCCGGCTACGGCTACGGCTCCGGCGAAGACGAAGGCTCTGGCTCCGGCTACGGCTCCGGCGAAGGCGAAGGCTCCGGCTCCGGCTACGGCTCCGGCTCCGGCTACGGCTACGGCTCCGGCTACGGCTACGGCTACGGCTCCGGCTACGGCT
>JBKCES010000249.1:0-3547 GCA_046304295.1 Cyanobacteriota bacterium
ATCTCGGCGCCGGGTAACTCATTAAGATTCATGATTGTTTTTCTTCTGGCAGATCTTCAAAACGTTGAATGAAGTTTTCGACTCTGCTTCTGAGTATATCAGGGTTCAGAGAAGGAAACCGGATTAGTTCAGGTACAATCGTCTCAAAGCAATCCCATAGCTTGCTCAAAGAGAATAATTTCTGTGTGTACATCGCTTCAACATCTTGAAGGTCGCGATCAAATCCCCTGGATAGTTTAGCAAGAGCTTGAGCGGTGAAATCATAGTGATAAAAGGAAATTTGACCTCGTTTGCCAATGAATACGCTTCTGTCCCGCCATCCGGGGAGAGGCGGTAAGAAGTCTTGCGGAGAGGCCAGTTCGATATTGATGTTCAATTCTTGTTTGAGCTTGGCGATCGCCTGAAAAATTCCCGCTGGTTCAGGGTCTAGGCGAAGATCGACGTCAACGGTGGAGTCGCGCCAGCCAACGAGTAAGGCGCTAGCTCCACCTGTAAAATAGATATGGCCGGCGCCCTGAGCTTCTTTCCCTAAGATTTGCATCAGGCGTTCTAACTTCTGAGCGTCAACGGTTGTACGCATTTTTTGGCTCTTGTGGGTTTACTCGGGTTGACAAAAAAGCGCCGGATAACAATAGCGCCGTTTCGTCGGAATCTGTGGTCATATTCTCCAAATCAGCAGATAAAAGCGCCGTACTGCTAGGCGCCGTTGGCATGGCACTTATACCCATAGCTTCAATCAATGAGTATGGCGCATTCCCAAAAATCTATTGGTGGAGCAGTAGAAGTTGCATTAGGGAACGTACCCTACAGTGATGGCAATCGCACTAAGAATAATGCGTTACACTGACATATCCTACCATTCCTGCTACAATTAGCTCAAAAGACCACTATAACCCACTAAAATCATGACTCAAGCTACCTTTGCAGAGATACTAGACGCAACCGAACAACTTCCCCTAGAAGAGCAAGAACAACTTATTCACATTTTGAAAAATCGCCTGCGAGACCCAAAAAGAGCCGAATTAATTAAAGACATTGACGAAGCTCAACAGGAATACATTCAAGGTCAATGCCAACCCAGAACCCCTCAACAACTAATGGAAGAGATTCTTGCATGAGTTTTGTGCTATTACGCTCCAATGTGTTTATCAGAAATGCTCGTAAAATTATCAAAAAACAGCCCTCTTTAGTTCAAAATATTCAAGACACTTTGGAGTTATTGCAAATAGACCCCTTTCAACCTAGATTAAGAACCCATAAATTAAAAGGAGAACTCAAAGAATCCTATGCTTGTAGTGCAGGCTATGATCTGAGAATTATCTTTAAATTTGTTGATCATGAAACTCAGCAAGCCATTCTTGTGGAATCTATTGGAACACACGATGAAGTTTACTAAGGGTATTACTTACAGGAGGGCATTTAAGGCATTCTCTTCGGCGCCGTCACCTTAAAGGCATTTTAGGAAACGCACCCTACAGCTAGATAACTATGGTTGACAAAAAGCGCCGGATAACAATAGCGCCGCATCGTCGGAATCTTCGGTCATATTCTTCAACTCAGCAGATAAAGCGCCATACTGCTAGGCGGCGCCGTTGGCATCCTACTTAGACCCATCGCTTCAATGAATGAGCATGGCGCGTTCCCAAAAATCTAGGCGTTGTCAGATATGAAGATGAACGATGACTTGAGACATAACAAAAGCTTTACTAGAAAGGAGTTTTAAGTCTAGGTTAATCGAGATCCTCTTTAAATTCGACAACACTCGCATCAACGAATTGTTATACACGTTTTCTTATTCATGCTGTAAGTAGAATCTTTCAACGAGATCAATTATCAAATCACATGGGTCTTCACCTCGTTCTTTAATAAAAAGCATTTCCTTGAGATCTTTTTTAGTCATGAAAAGAATTACCTTTCTATACCGACTGTATATCGTGTTTCTTTGTATATGAGCACCCTTATTAGGAGGTTTACTGCATATCATAATCGCAAGTCTACCCATAGGTTCAGTCAGGTAATTACTAGTTTGAATCACCTCTTCATGTCCTATGTCTGTTGTTCTATAGTTTTTGAACTCAAACAGTACCATCCTCGCTTCTAATTCTCGGAGTAACAACCCCCAGCCATGTCTTTGATCAAAATTGCGATTAGGAAATACGATATCTCGTCGATTTGTGCCGGAGTGTGTCTGAGGCTGTATAATTGGTTTTACTAATGGCGGAACGAATAAAAACTTAAGAACTTCTGTGCAAAGATCTTCAAATTCTCGCCATCCCCCTTCTCCAGCGGGACAATTGTCAAGCCGATTAACCAGATCTGTAACTTGGCTCATGAAGCGTTGCTCAAGCTAGGAAGAAAGTATTTAGAGACTAAATCAGTGTTTTGTAAGAGAAGCCGCTTCAACTCTGTTCCATCAATCACCCTAATCGGAATACCAGTGGCTTTTGGAGCATTATTCACCCAATCGAGAGCAACAGATGTAAGGTTTCCGTTTGTAACAAGAAGTGCTTTGTTGATTTTTGGATCACTTTTAGCATATCCTGCTAGCTGTCTAAGTGCTTGGAGTCCCGCACGGGAGTGGCGATAAAATTTAGCTTCAACAGCATAAACCTCACGAGTTTCAGCTCCAAATGGATCTTTTTGACGGAACTCAACAACAGCATCAACTCCTAAGTCTCTCTGATGTATTTCTGGCTGTAAGTTAACAAAACCAAGCTTCTCAAGAAGATCTACCACTAGTTTTTCAAAACTCTGTGGAGATAGCTTTTCAAAATCAATTTTTGGAGTAAATCTTAAAGCTTCCGCAAGTCTTTCTAAATTATCTTCAATCCCACCTCTCATATCAAAGCATTGATATATGGCAAGAGACGACGGAATATCACAGTCTTCCAATAGCACAGGCAGAAAAGTTACATCTCGGCTTTGGAGTTCCTTTAATACACCCTCAACTTCGTGAGCTATCCAAGAAGATTGCACTGAATGCTTAGAAAGTAGAAGCAGAAAGTAAGCGCTCGCTGTGATAGTAGTGTGTATAGATTCAGACCAGTGATCTCCCGGAGGGAGTTCATCAGCATCTAACCATACGTTGAGATTCCGTGAACGCAACCCTTCGACAATCATTGCGGCAACCGCACTATCTGCGCTTGCGTAGCTTACGAAAATTTGTAACATCTCAATAACCGGGGGTAAATTTTGGAGACGCTCACGGTCACGTACTAAGAGACTTCCCTCAAACGACGTAAAATCGTCAAGGAAAAACTCATACTTCATTCAACACACAAATCTGACAGTATGTCAACCCTCACTTTTTGAGAAGCACTGAAAATTTGTGCATAACACCCTCTACAGTAACAATATGTGAAAACCTTCAGCATGATCTCACGAAGTGTTCCGTATATCGCTCCTAAAAAGCGCCGTATATAGACCAGTGTACTGTAAATGACCTCCTTTGAGCAGAGTAGCCAGCGCCGACAGACGCCAACTTCAGAAACTATAGCGCCGATTTCCCGACCCGACACCACTCCGTAACAAAACTTTAGGGAACAGC
>JBKCES010000250.1:0-2952 GCA_046304295.1 Cyanobacteriota bacterium
TGCGATTAACCTAGATTTCAAACTCTTTGCTAGTAAGGCTTTTGTTGTGTTGCAAGTCATCCTTCATCTTCATATCTGACAACGCCCAATCCAATGTTTTACCCCCCCCCTCTAACTCCCCCTTGGTAAGGGGGAGAACCAGAAATCTTTGTTCCCTCCCCTTGGCAAGGGGAGGGCTAGTCTCACCAGCCATATAGCTATATATAGATATAACTGACGTAGAAGCTCCTGCATATTTTCATCCATCTTTCTTTTTCCTTAGTCTCTACTCGCTAGAGGCGCTAATTGACTAAAACGGCGTATCCCTTAGCAAACCACTCCGGGCCGCCGTTGAAGTCTCTACTCGCTAGAGGCCTTAATGGACTAGAAATATGGTAGGATAAGAATGTAATCTTTAGTTAGGTCAATAATATGGCTATTAAAAAGAAGATTCTGGTTGTTGATGATTCTCCGATTATGACCTTAATCATGGGAAGTATCGTCAGTGAAGACCCCCTCTTACAGGTGGTTGAGTATGCGGCCGATGGACTAGAAGCTTTGCAAAAAGTCGGCGCTGTTAAACCGGACTTAATTCTCTTAGATATTGAAATGCCTAAGATGAATGGGGTAGAATTTATGAAATTAGTGCGCTCCAAAAGCTCAGCCAAAGTTTTGGTCGTCACGGCGGAAGAGCCTAATTCTCCTAAAGTTATGCAAATTAAAGCACTAGGGGTTGATGGCGTTATCTTCAAGCCTTCCGGCTCCGTATCGGCGGATCTCAAGGCAAAACGTAGTCAAGAAATTCGTAGTGAAATTCATCGTATTTTAGGGATCTAACCTAAAAGGATTAACAGTCAAGAATTTGTAATGTTTTCATGTCTCTACTCGCTAGAGGCGCTAATTCATCAAAAACTAATGCCCGTCACTCCAGCGCCGAAACGGGCATTTTTATTGTGAATCGGCGCTAAGATTGTCTTGACGCTCGCCTCACTACATTTTATAAATCGAAAGCGGCTTTTGCTAGGGAGCTTTGAATATCCTTGTGGACATCAGCAAGTAAACTGACCTTAGCAAAATCCGTAAACTGTTGACCCGCAATCAAATTGAGACAATTTAACAGCCTATTTTTCCAAAGAGTGTCATCGATAATATCATTTTTAGACGTATAACTTCCGGTACAGGGCTATTTCATTTTCGCAAAAGCGATGATATGATATAGCAGTCACATCTAGGTTGTAAATTGCTCTCTGCCAAAAGGCTTTAGCCGTAAGGGTTCGGGGGCTTGAGATTTTACAAATCGTTTATGACCGCTATAGAGTCTCACAGAGTACTAAACCCTAGAAAGTATCATGAGCGTGTCAATCCAAGCATCATCGGAGCGAATCGAGATTTTAGAAGCATTTTCGGAAATACTAGATACCCGAAAAGCAAGGGGTCAAAGACAGGCGTTGTCAAATTTAAAGAGGGTTGCGATTAACCTAGATTTCAAACTCTTTGCTAGTAAGGCTTTTGTTGTGTTGCAAGTCCTCCTTCATCTTCATATCTGACAACGCCTTGGATTGCGTCCCCCTTTCCAAGCTACGGCGTACACAGATCTTGGCTAAAGACCTAAATTTTGGGTTTGATCCCCCTAAATCCCCCTTTCCAAGGGGGGCTAGGGGGGATCGTGGCTTTCCCAGGAAGGTTAGGGGGGATTTGGTGGTGTAGACCGTAGCTTCCCAAAGGGGGAGAGGGTCAATCGGCCATCCCTAGTCGGCGGTGGCCAATTCGACTTCCGTACCGCCCTGGGCCCGGCGCCGGGTGAGGGTGTTGAAGACCATAATGCCAATGGCTTTAATCAAATTCCCCTCCAGTTCGTTGAACATCTTCATGTTCATACCAAAGGCGTCGTTAGCTTCGGCGACGATGCGCTCGGCGGTGGCTTGGTCGATGGGTAGATCGTCCATGGCCTGACGGTAAGTGTTTTTAAAGGCTTTCTCGTCCTGGATTTCCGCAAACTCGTAGAAAGCCGTGCCGCCCTCCTGAAGATTCATGGCGTTTTGGGCGATTTTTTTGAGGATCTGCCCCCCAGAAAGGTCTCCTAGGTAACGGGTGTAGGCGTGGGCCACCAGCAATTCCGGCGCCGTGGCAGAAATCTCCCGGATGCGATTCACGTAGGCTTGACCGGCCGGGGAAAGTTGGACTTCGGAGCGCCAGTTGGCGCCGTAGTAGAAATGCAGATCCTTCTCTAGGCTGGCTTTGCGGTTGAGTTGGGGATAGTAGAGGGGGGAGAGAACCGGGTGTTGTCGCAGTTTTTCCATCTCCTCTTCCATGGCGCTATAGACAAAGTAGAGGTTTCCCACCAACTTCCGATAGGAATTTTTCTCTACCACCCCCTTGAGAAAACATTTGATAAAACCGACATTCTCGGCCATCGTGTGGGATTTTTTGGTGCCTTCCCGAAGTTGTGTGGCTAAATTAACGCTCATGTGAACTGATCCTGTGTCTTAAGGTAATTGGGAGTCGAGGTTAGAAAGGAATTTATAAAAAATTTGCCTAGTTTACTAACTTACAGCCCCAGGTTAAGACTTTGTATTAAGTTTTTTTACAAACCCTAGGTACAGTCCCCGGCGCCGGTTGATGGGCTTCGCCCGAGCGACTTCGAACCACGCCTTTAACGCCACGGTCTGGGATGTGGTGATCCACCTCAGTTTGCAAAATATGGAATATATGATCCGTAAACTCCGCAACGCCGACATCAGCAACATCACCTTTTTCGCCGACCCCCAGGTGGTCAATTTTTACCGGCGTCTTGGTTTTGTCCTCGACCCGGAAGGCATCAAGGGCATGTTCTGGTATCCCGACTAAGGGGAGCCGGATTTCAAATCCCCCAAAGTTGGGGGATTTAGGGGGCGGATTGGGCAAAGCTCCCCTAACCTCCCAATACTGGTCTACCGTGTACATATAACTAAAATAATTTCTGAAATTCTATCA
>JBKCES010000251.1:0-8195 GCA_046304295.1 Cyanobacteriota bacterium
AAGCGCAACGATGCCGCAACACTTGAGATACGTTCTCTACTTTCCACTGTGCTCCGGGTAATTGTACCCTCGCCCCAATTTGCTTAACTAACGACTCTACAGAACCGGAACCAATACTGATTCCCTCTGCTTGATAGTAGCTGTAGTTCACAATGCGAGAACGATGTTTCTCTAAATAGTTAATAAAGTTCGTTACCACCGGAGCAGACCAATCCTGAAACTCTAGGATAGCCGCATCCACCTGACCTTGCCAAAGATGATTTTTTACCAATTCGAGTCTTTGGTCAGAACCACCTACTTTATACAAGTTTTCCATCAAATGATACCAATCTAAAATGGCTCTCTGGGGATCGGGTGAGAAATCGTAGCTTATTATACAATTCCGACTTGGACGGTAACGCAGAAAAGCCTATCCAGTAAGGGTTCTGGCTAATTGGCTCCCTGACTACCCGCCTCATTCCCGGAGAGCCGAATTAATAACAAAATTAAGGTGATTAGAACGTCAAGCTTATGGCTTCACTAATTTTGAGTATCTCTTTACTAATTTTGAGCATCTACAGATGAGAATCTTCCTTGCCTTCTCTCATTGGTTTTGCTTATCAGCTCTCATTCCCGGGGAACCCTTGCTTGTCTCTTAAAATCATTTATGCAAGCTGTTCAATTTCAACAAGAGAACTGGTTGAGTCACCTACATAAAGATATTGCTTGTGTAATCCAAGATAGCGAAATTAGAGCGGTTCTTGGAGAATTAAGCCATGCATTGGTTTGACGGACAATGGCGGGAGGGACAGAACCTCACTTTAGACCTGGAAGATCCGGGTTTCCTCTACGGAGCCACGATTTTTACCACCCTCCGCTGTTACGAGCAGTCTCTCCACCATCCCCTGAGTCACTGGTGCCAGCATCGGCGCCGTCTAGAGCGGAGTCTGGACGCTTTTGGTTGGCCGGAGCCGGATTGGAACCGTCTTGAATCAGTCATTGAAACCTTAGCCCGCCATGATCCAGTTCTGCGGGTGACGCTCTTCGCCGACGGCAAAGAGCTAGTAACGGGGCGGCCGTTGCCCCCAGACTTGGCCTGGCGCCAACGGGAGGGCGTTATCGCTTGGGTGGCAGACTCTCCCCGCTTTGCCCGTCCCTTGGCGGAGCAAAAAACCGGCAACTACCTTCCAGCTTGGCTCGCCCGGCGCCAAGCCCAACAAAACGGCGCCGGGGAGGCGATTTTAGTCAACGCCCAGGATGATTGGTTAGAAACTGGCACAGGCAATTTGTGGGGCTGGGGAGACGATCAATACTGGATACCGCCCTTAACCGGGGAGTCTTTATCCGGCGCGGTTCAGGAGCGACTGCTGGCTTGGTTAGCAGCTCAAGGGCGAGAGGTTCGACAGGAGCCTTGGACGCTTGACCTCCGCTCCTGCTTGCAGGGTGTCGCTTACAGCAATAGCGTCATCGAGTTAATCCCCCTGAAAACGATTCTCTGGGGAGACCGGTGCTTGAGTTTTGGGGACTTCTCCCCTTGGACACAGTTGAGAGCCTATTTTGACGGCCAGCGGGGACTGCTACAATAAAGGTCGCCCATTGCCCGGGAGGGAAAATTAGGCAAATGTTTAAGGATTGGAATGTGGACGATTGGATGAATCACCTCCTGATGGTGGTCACCCTACTGGGGTTAGCGATTCTCTGGTTTGTGGTTTAGGTGGGATAAATGAACTACAAGTTGGTGCTGGTGGCGGGTTTAGTCACCTCCGTAGTGGGGGGTGTCCTGGGCTGGGGTATGGGGCAAATCGCCCTGCGCCAAAAACCGAGCCAAATACGGACAAGTCTAAGCGCCGGTTATCAAAACCTCTACAACCGTCAGTTTATCTGGCTGGGCGCCTTGACGGGGGGATTGATCGGTATGGGTCAGGAATGCGTGCGTCAACTCAAAGATGAGGAAGACCGGCGCCGGGACGAGGAGTCGAAGGGTTAAGGCTATGGAGTCTCCAAACTTTTATCCGGATCGGGAACCCCAGCTAAGCCTTGCTCTCTATCGGGGCTTGAAGTGGAGTCTGGTCTGGCCTTTATTTTTTGGCTATTTCCACGGTCGAATCTACGGTTGCGAACAAGTCCCCCCAAAAGGCCCCGCCATCGTGGTTAGCAACCACGGCACCTATTTTGACCCCCCTTTTCTGTCCTGTGCCCTGAACCGCCCGGTGGCCTTTATGGCCAAAGAAGAGTTATTTAGTGTGCCCTTGCTAGGTTCTTTTATTCGTCTTTACGGAGCCTATCCTGTTAAACGCGGTGCCGGCGACCGGGGTGCCATTCGCGCGGCGCTGGCGGCGTTGCAACAAGGCTGGTTGGTGGGCGTTTTTCTGGAAGGCACCCGGAGGGATGATGGTCGGATTTACGACCCCAAACTCGGGGCGGCGATGATCGCGGCCAAGGCCCAGGTTCCTCTGCTTCCCGTGGCGCTGGGGGGCGTGGAGAATATTTTTCAAGCCGGTTCCTCTTGGCCCCGACCGGCGCCGTTAGCCATTCGCGTCGGAGAGCTAATTCCAGCGCCGAGTTCCGTCAAGCGCCCAGAATTGGAGCGGGTCACGAGTCTGTGCCAAAGCCGGATTAACGACCTGTTAGATTTGGGATAATCCGCATCGGCTTGGAAATTCGGATACCCAGCCACCCAAGGAGCCTTTTGCGGAAGTTGCGGGGGGGTGTGCTACTATCTTAGGCAGAAATTTTTCGCAGGGAGCGCTGGCGCTTCGGCGCCGTTGAGCCAGTCATTTATGGGTGCGGGGAGGATTAAACTAAGATTATGACCGGCGCTCATCTCAAGGGACAGCGGAGCTACCTAGAGCCGATTCGCATCGGCGTCATTGGTGTCGGCAACATGGGGCAACACCACACCCGCGTGTTGAGCTTGATGAAGGATGTGGAGTTTATCGGCATCTCCGACCTTAATTTGGAGCGGGGTCTGGACACCGCCAGTAAATATCGGGTCAAATTTTTCGAGCGTTACCAGGATATGTTGGAGCATGTGGATGCCGTCTGCGTGGCCGTGCCTACCCGTCTCCACCACAGCGTCGGCATGGCTTGCCTACAGGCGGGAGTCCATACCCTGATTGAAAAACCCATTGCCGCCAGTATTTCGGAAGCGGAGTCTTTGGTGAACGCCGCCGCCGAGTCCCACTGCATTCTCCAGGTCGGACATATCGAGCGCTTTAACCCCGCCTTTTTGGAATTGGGCAAAATTCTCACCACCGAGGAACTGCTGGCGATTGAAGCCCACCGCATGAGTCCCTATTCCCAGCGGGCCAACGATGTTTCCGTGGTGTTGGATTTAATGATCCACGACATTGACTTGTTGTTAGAACTGGTGGGAGCGCCGGTGGTCAAGCTCACCGCCAGCGGCAGTCGGGCCTCCGGGTCGGGGTATTTAGATTATGTGACGGCGACCTTGGGTTTCGCGTCGGGGATTGTCGCCACATTAACCGCCAGTAAAGTCACCCACCGTAAAATTCGTCGCATTGTGGCCCATTGTAAAAATTCCCTGACGGAGGCGGATTTCCTTAACAACGAAATTTTGATCCACCGTCAGACCACCGCCAACTGTAGCGCCGACTATGGTCAGGTTCTCTACCGTCAAGACGGGTTGATCGAAAAGGTTTACACCAGCAATATCGAACCCCTCCACGCTGAGCTAGAGCACTTTGTCTATTGCGCTAGGGGCGGAGACCAGCCCTCCGTGGGGGGCGAGCAGGCGCTGAAGGCGCTCCGCTTAGCCAGCTTAATCGAGCAAATGGCGCTGGACGGTCAGATGTGGGGGTCCAGCGCCGAGGAGTTGGACTTACTCAATTTGGAATCCAAGATCGGTGCCGGGGTTTAGTTCGGATTCTGGGCCATATCCCGGATGATGTCCCCCTGGGTTAAAATTCCGGCTAATTTTTGAGTCTCTGGATCCAGCACCGGCAAGCGCCGGACTTTTTTCTCGTTCATCAGGTGGGCCGCTTCCCGCAGGTTTTTCTCCGGCGTAATGCTAATGGGTGCGTCGCTCATCACTTCCCCCACGGTTCCCCCCAGCGCCTTGTGAATTTCTTTTTCGTAGCGGGCCGGGTTTTGCAGGTAAATAATGCTATCGAGGAGCATGATGTAGGGGGGCGTGTCCACCCCGGATTCCTGCCACATGAGATCGGTGTCGGAAATGACGCCTACTAAGTTATTCTCGGTGTCCACCACGGGCAGACCGCTGATGCGATGTTGGGCCAGCAGTTGGATGGCCTCCTGAAGGGGCGTTTCGGGACGGACGGTGATGGGGTTGGGGGTCATCACTTCCCCGACGGTTTTAGTCATGGCGAGTTTAGGTAACAGTTATCAGTGAGCAGTTATCAGTTATCAGATGTTAATTTCCCCCTCTTGGGAGCTACGGTGTACACAGATCTCGGTTAAAGGCTCAGTTTTGGGCTTTATCCCCCTAAATCCCCCTTTGCAAGGGGGACTTTGAAGGCCGGTTCCCCCCTTTCCAAGGGGGGTTAGGGGGGATTCTGACAGTTGTGTGTACACGGTAGCTCTTGGGAGGGGGCTAGGGAGTGGGTCAAACTTTGAGGCGGAACCGTAAACTACGGGGTTTAGGGGGGAAAACGGGTCGGTTAACGCGTTTAACAGCGCCGTTAGGGTTCTTCCACTCCCAATAGTTTCAGAAATTGGGCCTCGGTGAGTTGGGCGACGCCGAGTTTTTGGGCTTTTTTCAGTTTTTCTCCCGGCGCTTTGCCGACGACGACGTAGTCGGTTTTGGAACTGGGGGCGTTGGTGATCTGAGCGCCGACGGCTTGGAGACGGGTTTTAATCTCTTCCCGGTTGAAGCGGGTTAGGGTGCCGGCGATGACGAATTTTTTGCCGTCCAGCGCCGTTGCGGGGTCTTCCGGTTCTGAGGGGGTGACGGTTAACTCCGGTTCCGGCTCGGGAACAGCAATCTCGGCGCTTAGCTCCTCCTTAAGGTCAACGGCCAACTCTGGTTTCAAGGGTTTAGACTCGTCGGGTTTAACCTCCGGCGCTTCCTGAATCGGGGGTTCAACGGTCAACTCCGGTAACTCGGGTTCCGGCGACACTAGGGTTACCTCTCGCTCTGGCTCGTTAACTGTTGGAGCGGGAAGGATGATTTCCGGCGCAATTTGAGGAGCTTCGGGTTGAACCTCTGGCTCTTCCTGAATCAGGGGTTCAACGGTTAACTCCGATAACTCGGGTTCCGGCGCCGCTTTAACTTGGGTTACGGCTTCGGCTTGGGCCACGAGCAGTTTCTCTTTTTCTTCAAGTTGGCTTTGCAAGCGGGTCAGTTCCCGCCGGAGGGTTTCGCTTTCGGTCTGGAGGTATAAATAATCCCGCTCCTGTTGGGCCCGCAGGCTTTCGGCGCTTTGGAGGGCGTTCCGCAGGGTTTGGATCTCTTGGTTGAAGGCTTGACCTTCCTCCTGTTGTCGCCGATACTCCGCCTGAGTCTGCTCTAGGGCTTCCTTTTGACGGGTCAGGACGGTCTCCAGCTCCCCTAAACGGCGCCGGCTTACCTCTAAGGCGGATTGACTTTCAACCTGGGCCTGTCGGAGTTGGGCTAATTCTTGGGAGTCGGCGGCGGCCAGCGCCTGTTTCTCGGCCTCAAAACTTTCTTTTTGCTGGCTCAACTGGCGCTCTACTTCCTCCAATCGAGTTTGTAACGCCTGATATTTAACCTGAAGGGGTTCCAGTTGGGAGGCCTGCTGGCGCCACTGGTTTAATTTCGCCACTTCCTGTTGGAGGCGCTGGGAGAGGATGTCGTTTTCCTGGTGGAGGTCTTTGACCTGAGCTTGATGGCGCTGGGACAGTTCCTGATGTTGGCCCTCCTGCTGGGAGACCTGATTTTGGAGGGTTAACACCGTCAGTTCCCGTTGTTGGATTTGGCGGCGCAGTTCCTCTAATTGGGCGTCCTGCTCTTGTTTGAGGGTATGGCTCTGGATCAAATCCCGCTCTAAATGATGGATTTTTCCCTGGAGGTAGAGGGTTTCTTCCTGGGGGGAAATCTGGGGCGGCGCCGCTTCAACGGCGGCCTCCCGCTTCTCCTGAGTTTGGATTAACGTCTCCTGACGCTGGAGCAATTCCTGTTCTCGGCGCCGTAACTGTCCCCGCCAGCGCCCCAGGAGTCCTCCCCCCAGAAGCAGTGTCGCTACGGCGCTTCCTGGGTATATCCATTCTGCTATTGTCATTGACTCCCTCCACAATAAATAGGAACTAACCTGAGCCGGAGGCGCGGCTAAAGGCGCTCTTCAGACCGGCTACACTCTTCTACTTATATCAAGCTCCCCTGACCCTTTTGGGAAAAATGTCGTAAAACTTAACCCAATCACCTTCTGGTATCGGAGCAAAAGTATTTAAAGTTAAGGGTTGGGAGCATCTCTGATTTATACAAGTACAATGTTAGTTCTATTATTCTTTCCTGCGGGATAGATATCCTGCTCGTCCAGATTGTAAAAGTTAAGGCGCTCCCCGAGGACTGAGCGTAGCCGAAGCCCTCGGGGAACATCTCACGACTCCGAATACCGCTATTTTTAACGGCATGTTGAAAGTTTCAGCGCCGGAAAAGAGCTTGATTATTTAACTGGATATTTATGTAATCGGGGTTACTTATCAGCTTAATAAATCTTAATATTTGTCCCCCTAAAGCCTGAAATCTTTACGGCGTAAGGATTGGGGAGTTTTAAGTATACCAAAAGGTCACTTTTAATACTATAAATTTACTTGTGCGGATTCAAAAGAAGCGCTAACTTAATTTGAGGATTTTATGTAATGCGTATTTTAAAAAAGTGTGTATTTTTACGAGAGCTGGTTAAAATCGGCTTTCGTAAGTATTGCTAAAATCCCCCTCTATGTTTTCCGCCTCTATCCCCAACGGTTCTCCAGATCCTTCCCCGGCCGCAAGTTCCGAGCGCCGGGCAGTGCCGGTCAATTACGAGTACAGCCTTAATCTGCCGGAGTTATTAGCCCGACTAGACCTATCCATCCTCATCTCCACCTACCAGGCGGGGCGGGTGGCCAGTATTGGCGCCTATCAAGGGCAGTTGCGGGTGGGATTCGCCCATTTTGACCAGGTTATGGGTCTCACTCGCACGGCCACGGGTATCGCCGTCGGCGCTCGCCAGACCATTTGGCATTTGCCAGCTAATAAAGAAATCGCTTCCCGCATTAAGCCGGAGGGGGAGCAGGATATGGCCTTTTTGGCCCGCTCTTGCCACCAGACGGGGCCGATCATGGGCCACGATTTGGCCTTTGGTCAGGGTCGCCTCTGGGTAGTGAATACCTTGTTTAACTGTCTGGCGGTCGTTGAAGGAAACTGGAGTTTTATTCCCCAGTGGAAGCCGCCCTTCATTTCGGACATTGCCCCCGGCGATCGCTGTCATCTCAATGGTTTGGCTCTGGGGGCGGACGGCGCTCCGGCTTTTGTTTCGGCGCTGGGGGAGACGGATACGGAAAACGGCTGGCGGGAAACCAAGGCTACCGGCGGTTGTCTGCTGGCGGTTCCTAGCGGCGAGGTAATTCTGCGGGGCTTGTCTATGCCCCATTCCCCCAGGCTCTATCAAGGCCGACTCTATTTCCTGAATTCAGGGCGCGGCGCGTTGAATGTCTGCGACCCCGCTAAAGGGGAATCGAGCGCGATTACAGAATTGCCAGGATTTACCCGTGGGTTAGATTGTTGGGAGGGTCACGCTTTTGTGGGCTTGTCCCAGATCCGGGAAACGGCGGTGTTTGGGGGTCTGCCCCTGGACGACCGGCGAGCGGAATTGCGGTGCGGCTTGGCCATTGTCAATCTGGGCACGGGTCAAGTCGTGGGAACTTTTTGGTTCAACAGCGGGGTGGAGGAGGTCTTCGCCGTCTCTGTCCTGCCGGGCTACCGCAACCCGGCGCTGGTTGGGCCGGATACGGAATTAGACGGCGCTCAGTCGGTCTGGCTGGTGCCGTCCATGGCTTGATTCACCTTTATTTTTTCAACTTCAACAACTCAGGAGATTTTTATGACCGTTCCCTTTTTAGTTAAAGATATCCTCCCCGGTGCTGGCTCCTTCAACAGGGTAAGCGCAAGAAAAACATCGAGAAAATGTGCTAAGTAGGCAGACCTGCAGCTAGGACAGTGAGCATGTAGTTAGGACTCATCGAGGCCCGCTTTGCCTTTTGGTTCAGGCTACGCTTTTTTGAGGTTTCTTGAT
>JBKCES010000252.1:0-9406 GCA_046304295.1 Cyanobacteriota bacterium
TCTATTGATAGTCAATGACACCGAGGCGGTTTTGATCGAAGTGAAAAGTAAGCTGATCCAAGGGGACGCGGACGATCATCTCAAACGACTGGAAAAATTTTTAAAATTTATACCCCGTTATCGAGACGTCAACGCCCTTGGCATCGTGGGGAGGATGGCGGTGCCCAACAAAGAGGGCGTTTTCTCTGAATCAGCGCCGTTCCCTTAGCTCCCTAGCGGAAGGGCGGGGAATAGTGGAGTCCGCCCTGGCTCCACAGCGCGTTCAGACCCCGGGGCAATTGGAAGGGTTTGCCCACATGGCGCTCGTAGATTTCGCCGTAGTTGCCCACCTGTTCAATCACCGCCTGAACATAATCATTGGGCAGTCCCAAATCCGTTCCCAAGGTTTCCTCTAACCCCAAAAAGCGCCGGACATTGGGATCGGCGCTGGTTTTAAACTGCTCGATATTTTGGGAGGTTATTCCCAGTTCCTCCGCCTCTATCAGGGCGAAGGCGACCCATTGCACCACGTTAAACCAGGCGCTGTCCCCTTCCCGCACCGCCGGCGCTAGGGGTTCCTTCGATAACAATAGATCGAGGACGACGTGATTTTGGGGATCGGGTAAAATCGAGCGCCGGGCCACCAGTTGGGAACGGTCGGAGGTCACCGCCTCGCAGCGCCCCTGTTGGTAGGCGGCGTAGAGGGTGTCGCTCCCGTCCGCCACCACGGGGTTATAGGTTTTAACCCCGGCTTTGGCCATCTGGTCGGCTAAATTTTGCTCGCTGGTGGTGCCCGCCAAGACGCAGATGGATTTGTTGGCTAACTGCGCTAGAGACTGAACGCCGCTACTCTTTTTGACCATTAATCCCTGACCGTCGTAGAAATAAACCGGCCCCATGTCCAATTTAACGGCGCTGTCCCGGCTGACGGTCCAAGTGGTGTTGCGACTGAGAACATCCACCTCCCCTGTTTGCACGGCGCTGAAGCGCTCCTGGGCGCTTAACTGACGAAATTCCACCTTAGCGCCGTCTTTAAAAATAGCTGCGGCGACCGCTCGGCAGAAATCGGCATCCATCCCGGCGTAGTCGCCGTTCTCGGAGACAAAGCTAAAGCCCGGCACTTCTCCATTGACGCCGCAGATCAGCTTGCCTCGATTTTTGACAATCTCCAGCCGTCCCCCCGTCCCTTCCGCCTGAGGCGGCGCCGGACTACAGGCGCCCAGCGCCAAGACCAAAACGCCCAAGATAGACCCGAATAACAACCGCATGACTTCACCGTTTAAAGAGCGGGCCTAGGCATTATAAGGGATCTAGAGATCAGAAAACCCGTCTGGGGGTGGACGGGTTGAGATGAAGAGAGGAGAAGGAAACGGGCTAGAGCCGCTCTAATTGGCGACCGCAGGGCTTTGGCGGAGCGCTTGGAAATAATTGTCCCAGAATTGTTTTTGGGTTTCGAGCATGGTTTGAGCCGCCTTTTCTTGGGCCTCTAGGTAGCTCTTGACCATTTCTTCCTGTAACTTCAGACTGGTTTCAAAGGTGTCGGTTAGTTTAACTTCCGCCGTGCCCTTGGGGAGACTGTCGAGCCAAGTGGTAAAGAATTTTTTCTGCCAGTCCAAGAGTTGGGCTTGGTATTCGTCGAAAAACTTGGTGTCCATACTGAATCACTAAACCGCTAGAACCTCCAGCCTGAGCGGTTGAAGGGGAAGCAGGGCGGCGCTGACTACTTCCAGTGGGGTTGCTTTTTGCCTACCCCTCATTATAAAGCGAGTTTTTAAATCCTTAGACCACTGATTAGTAACTCCTATCTTTAGAAGTCAAGTTTCTTTGACAATCCTAGGGGCTAGGATTTCAGACTCTCCAGCAACCCTTCGCAAGCGTCTTCCAACAGGGCGATGACTCGGTTAAAACCCGCCTGACCGCCGTAGTAGGGATCCGGCACTTCTCTCTCCCCATGGCGTCGGGCGAACTCCGTCATCCGTTTCACTTTTTTGCGGTGCCGCCCCTGGGGATCGAGGCGAAGAATGTCTCGGTAATTCTCCTCGTCCATGGCTAAAATCAGGTCAAAGTCTTGGAAATCTCCCGCTGTAAACTGACGGGCCCGGCCGGAAACCGCGTAACCTTTCTCTCGCAACGCGGCGCTCATGCGGGTGTCCGGCGGGGCGCCGACGTGATAGCCCCCTGTGCCAGCAGAATCGCAGATAATTTTGTTCGTCAGACCCCGCTCCTCCAGGAGATGATTCATGATACTCTCCGCCGCAGGGGAACGGCAGATATTCCCGAGGCAAACGAATAAGAGTCGTTGAGTCATCGCAAAAACCTCCCTAACGTCTTCAAGGCGCAATAGTATAGCAAATCTAAATGAATCATGAACAGGCTCCGATTGGCTCTCCCCTTTCCAAGGCTACCGTGTACACACAAGTTGGGCTTAGACTAGGATCGTCCCTTAAAAGTAGCAGTTCTTATGGATAACCCAATCATCATTCACGCTGAAACAATTCAAGAACCGCTTTTGATGACCCTCGTTTAGTAAAAAGGGGTCCTCATTATACGAGGCGATGCTTGAGTACCAGTCCGTAAACATTCGTCAAAGCAGCCAAAATCGAGCCGAACAAGTTGGGTACTATCGATTTCTGGGGAACGAGAACGTGACGGTTTCAGAGTTAGTGCGGAGTGTGGCAGACCAGTGGCAGAAGCAGGTAGAAGGATTACACGTGTTATCCATCAGCGATACCAGTGAGATTAATCTACAGGCGCACAGGGGACGATTGCAGCCGGATGAGCTGGGTGTTGTGGGCAACAACCGTGACGTAGGATTTTTTATTCATCCGACGTTGGTGGTAAATGCGGAGACAAGCTCTCCGTTAGGGTTAAGCGACATCCATCTCTGGAGTCGAGACCTGGAGCATGCGGATAAGCGCCAACGGGGCTATCAGAATTTGCCGATCGAGGAAGTAGCTTCAAGGGCGGGGAACCGGAAACTGCGGAATTTGAAAATAGACTGGGTTTTAGCTAAATTCTAATCGTACACTCGGCAGTAGCCGTTGCAAGTTGCGGAGAGATTTGGTCTGCCAGAGAATTTTACCGGAACCTTTAAAAACCAGTTGAACCGTTTGGCGCTCCCGCACTTTGACTACAAACATGGATAGCATACTGATTCCCGAACTATTTAAAAATTCTAGCCCCTCCAGATTCAGGGTAAATTCCGGTAAGCGATCAAGGTGAACCAGTAAAAAATCCATAATTTTCTGATATTCCTGCATGCCTTCGAGGCGGAGGATACCGGTCAGAAAACAAGTTTTAGAATCTGGATCATAGTAAATTCGATAGTCTTCAGCTTGAATTTCAGTCATTGTTATTTTCCAGATGAGTAATTTAGGTTAAATCAGGATTAGGCTTCTAAACCTCAAGGGTGCTTCTGACTGTCACCCAGACGCCTCCGGGGCGGTTGTCAATGGGGGTAAAACGCCAACCGAATCGTGCCTCATAATCGTTGATCATCGTCAGCAGACCCATGTGGGACTCCCCCAAACCGCTGGCTGTGGCCTCCAGTTGCTTAAGGTAGAGGTCGCTGGGGTCGCTCTTGAGCAGGAGTTCAATAAAAGCTTGATAAATGTTGACTAAGGTTTGGGATGCGGGATTAGCGACTTCAAAAATAATTTGCTCGGGATAAAGACGGAGGGTGATGCCGATAGGTAAATTTAAAGCAGGATCGCTATATTTAACGGCATTTTCCAGGAGTTCATTGGCGATATAGCTCACCGAGGCTTTAATGGTCTCCCTCACATTGACGCCCTGGGTGTCGCCGGGAAAAAAGGTCGAAAAATAATCCCCTAAAAAATCCGCCGAAAGACCGTAATTGCGCCAGCGTTGATTGCGGGGCTGGGTGGAAAGGGAAAAATTCAAGGTCAAAAATTCATCGCTGGGGGAGATAGGGTCGAGGAAATGACCAAAGCTTTGGGGGGCGCTCATAAATGCCGAAGGTTTAGTTAACGGATCATTTTACCAGAGCTGACGGAAAAGCTCCGGCGACGGGTTACTCCCGCCGGTGCTTGAATTGTTGTCCGAGGTCAACCCGCCGGTGGCATTGACTGCGCTGGCTTCCCCTCCACAGGCTAACGTATATATATAATTAAATACTAAATTTTTATTTGTGTCTATTTTGTATTTTAGGCACTACATTTGGCAGATGGATCAAGAGAAGAGATAGTATTTTTGAATTTATTTATCCAGAAAGGGTAGAATCTCAAGCTGACGAGACTTGAAGCTCAATCTGGCTCTTGACCATCCGTAGCCAAACGAGATGAACAGACTGAAAACACTAAAGAATCCAACGTAGAGTGAGTCGGCTGATTGATGGATTTACCTTTCTGATCGGGAACAATCCCTTAGCATTCCTTAAGAGTCTGACGACCGGCGGGTAAGGAAATTGGTTTCCCGTCCCCTAAGCCGTAGAATAAAAACGCCCTTTGCTCCAGCGCCGCCATGACCCGCGCCCGCCTCCTCCAACCTGATTTAGTCCTCGGCCAGACCGTCCTCGGCCTCCATGTGGAGATTCTGCGCCGCTATGGTCTCAAGGGGCTAGTTTTAGATGTGGATGAAACTCTTGTTCCGTTTAATGACGCCGATGTTTCCCTGGAGTTACAGACCTGGGTGGCGGAAATTCGGCCCCAAACGCCGATTTGGCTGGTGAGCAATAACCTGAGCGAAGCTCGTATCGGTCGCATCGCTCAATCTTTAGATCTCCCCTTTCTCTTCGGCGCCGCTAAACCCTCCCGCCGCAAACTTCGCCAAGCTATCGAACAGATGAATTTACAAGTGGCAGAGGTGGCCATGGTGGGGGATCGTCTTTTTACGGATGTCCTGGCCGGGAACCGTCTGGGGATGTTTACTATCCTGGTGGAGCCGATGGTTCTGGGGGGAGGCCCGCCCAAAAAGCGCTCCCTGCGGAACCTAGAAGTCTGGTTCTCCCGCCAGTTGGGGGTCAGCCTTCACCATTCGCAACCTTAGTTCACAAACTGTTACGTTTTGCTGATGGAGCAAATCTAAAAAAATTATTAAGAATTCCGGGTTTTTCCCGAATTGCCCCGATAATATTTACAGATTCAAATGGGGTCAGCCGATATAAAGACCCTAACCATAATAAACTTGAGAGCCAGGGAGGTACAAACTTCCTGGCTTTCCCATAGGTTTACCTGTGTCAGGGGATCTTGATGAAACCCGGCACTCAAAGGTGTTTCCTTTGTTAACGCCGGTTTACCCTTCGACACAGTTCGTTACTTTTCGTTACTCTCCGGTAATAGCTAGCCCCTCCACCCAAACCCGGGGACAGACGCCTGCGGGGGTGGTCTCCGCTTCCGGCTCTAGGTAGAGAATCGACTTCAGCAAATCCCGGAAATCTCCGGCCACGGTCGCCGCGTCAATACTAAGCTGCTCCCCCCCCTTCATCAGCCAGCCGTCGAAGGGCAGGGAAAAAGACCCTTGAAGGGAGTTGACCCCGGCGTGGAGCGCCTGGAGTTTGTCAATCCAGACCACATTTTCCGCCTCTTCTAGGGAATAGCTCCGCTCCCAGGCGCCGTCGCTGAAGACTTCGTAGAAATGGGCGCCGACGGTGATTTTGGCGCCGATGTTGGCGTTGCCCGTAGGTTGGGTCTGGAAGCGCTTGGCGGTGCCGCTACTGTGGAGCAAGCCCCTCAGAACCCCGTTTTGAATCAGATCTACCGCTCGGGTGGGGGTGCCTTCCCCGTCAAAACCCTCGGCGCTGATATTCTCCGGGTGGAGGGCGTTGTCCCGCAGGCAAAATTGAGGGACGGCGAGGGTCTGCCCCAAACTGTCCGGGGTGGAGAGGCTTTGTTTATCGAGGATATTTTGGGCGTTGTAGAGGTTGGAAAAGGCGCTTAACAGACTTAAAAAGGCCCGGGGGGAAAAGACGACTCGGTACTGCCCCGAGGCGATGGGTCGGTAGTCCAGATGGCTAACGGTTTTCTCCGTCACCTCCGCCAAACAGCCGGCGATATCCAAGTCCTGAAGACTGCGGCTAATTTTCATGGCCCCGGCACTCCGGGGTTTTTTCCCCTCCTGCTCGGCCCGACTGTAGAGATAGAGCGCCGCGTAGGAGCGCCGTTCCTGCCGGAGGGCGCCGGCGCTGTTCAGGTAAAAGCGCTCGATGGTTTCCTCGGAGAGGCCGTTGTAGGGAACGGAAGTGATGGCAGGATGGGAGCCGAGTAAATCCGCTTCGGCTTTAATGAGGGTTTCAATTAACGCCGTGATCGGGGAAGGGGCGACGGTGTAGTCCGGCCCCGGCGGAATCGGGGTCAGGGCCTCCGGGCTGAAGTCGGGAATATGCTCCCTGACGCCAAAGTGACTGGCTTCCGCCGCAGTCTCCAGCGCCAAGGCCAGGCCCGCCGGTTCTAAATCCGTGGTGCTGGTCACCCCAACCAAACCGTCTGAGTTCCAGACCCGGACAATGACGCTGGCCCGGTTGGAGGCTTGCACTTGTTTCGGCGCGCCGCCGTCCACTTCCACCCCCATTTCTTCCACGGAGGAGCCGTAAATATCGTACTGCTTGACTCCCAGGCGCTGGGCGGTCTCTTGGGCGGATTGGGCTAAATTTTCGATTGGGAGCATGGAGAGAAAGAAAGGTCGGTTTTGGCTTTATCATTGTACCCTGGCGAAATGACCGGCGCCGTTTGATCTAACCAGAGAGTACGGTTTCAGTCCGAGGGAGTGGCGGCGCTTTGAGGAAACACAATCTTTTTAATAGAGACTTCGCCCCCCTTTGGATTTTGGCCGCCATCTGGCTCCTAAGCAACGGGCTAGACCGCTTCTGGTTGGGGTTGGATCATTCCGTTCCGGCCTGGGATCAGAGCAATCACCTCAGTTATTCCCTCGCCTACCTGCAGGCATTGCAAACCCCGGACTGGTTCAACGGGGACTGGTGGCGGCGCTTTTGGCAGTTGTCCCCCAAATATCCGCCCTTGACTTATTTAATGGCGGTTCCCTTTCAGGCGCTTTTCGAGCCGGGAAATGATCCGGCTTTATTAACGAATTGGCTCTACAGCGCCGTTTTATTGGGTTGCGTTTACGCCCTCGGTAAAAAGCTGTTTACCCCGGCCATCGGCCTCTGGGGTGCCGCTATCTTGGCGCTGATGCCCCGCTTTTACCACACCCGCTTGCAGTTTTTACTAGATACGCCCCTGCTGGCCTTTACCCTCTTGAGCTTTACGGCCTTGACCTTTTGGCTCTGGAGTCCACATCGGCGGGAACAATGGCTCTGGGCGGGGGGTTTTGGCTTGGCCCTGGGATTGGGGTTACTGACCAAACAAAGCGTTTTGTTCTCTCTCTTTTTTCCCCTGTTGGGCGTTACCGGCTACGGTCTCTGGCGCCGTCAATGGGAGCGAATTGTCCAGTTAATCCTGAGTTTTTTCCTCTCGGCTCTCCTGTGGTTCCCCTGGTACCGAACCAACTGGATTTACCTCTTTAGCACCGCCCAAAACTCCAACGCCATTCCCGCTTCCCTAGAGGGCGATCCCCCGGTGAATACCTGGGCCGCCTGGGTCTATTACTGGAAGGATCTGCCCCTAGCCGTGACCTGGGTTTGGTTAATCCCGCCCCTGGTGGGGATCATTCTCTGGGCGCTGGGGCGCTTGCCCCGTAAACCCGAGGATATCACCTGGCCCCAAGCCCGTCCCGGTTTGCTCTGGCTCGGCTTCTACATCAGCGGGGTCTATCTGGTCTTCTCGGCGCTGTACAACAAAGACAGCCGCTACATTTTGCCCTATCTGCCCGTCTTGGCCCTTGTTTTAGCCTACGGTTTAACCCGCTGGCGGGGGCGTTGGCGCTGGCTCCCCGGCGCCGTTTTAGCGTTGGCGGTAACCGTCACCCTCACCAATCTCTTCCCCGTTCCTGGTAGCGACGGCCTGACCCAGGCCTTTAACCCCTCCGTCCTCTTTCGTCCCCAACTAGAAACCACAACCCCCAACGAGAAGATTTTTCCGACGGCGCTCCAGGCGGCGCCCTATCAACGGGTTAACCTCGGCGTCATTCCTAACACCAGTCAAATTAACCCCAATACTTTAAACTATTTCGGTATGTTGGCCCAGTTCCAGGGCTTTGGGCGGGAACTGGGAAGTAACCCGGAAACCGTGGCGGAGGATAGCCGCAATTTTAATTGGCTGTTGACCCAAACCGGCGACAATGGCTTCGCCCAACCGGCCCAATTAGATCTGGCTCAGTCTTTGCCCCAAAATCCCGACTTTCAGGTCTTGAAAACCTGGGCGCTCCCCGATCAAAACCAAGTCGCCCTCTTCCAGCGCCGTCCTTTTCCCCTAGAGGTAGAACCCCTCGCTAATCCTCCGAGTCAGATTACCCTAGCGCAGTTAGAACTACCTCCCGCGGCGCCGCCCGGAAAACCCCTCCCGGTTACTTACCGCTGGCAAGGGTCAGGGGAGGCTTTAAACAAAGTTATCCTACTAATTACCTGGCAAAGTTTAGATAATCCTGAAATTCAATGGTACGGCGACCACGCCCCCGGCTTCGGCGACCTGCTCCCCACCGCCCAAGGGGAACCCGGTTTAACCCTGACCGAACGAACGGCGCTGCTCCCGCCCTCAGATCTGCCCCCCGGCCGGTACCAACTCCAGATTCAGGCCCTAACCCCTAACTCCCAATCCCTAACCCCCGTCCGGTTTCCCCCCACTGAAAGTCAGATCGATCCCCAGGCTCCTCCCCTGCCGGCGCCGCCTCCGGATCGGGTCAGTCAACTGCGCCAACTGGCGCCCATGTTAGGGCAAGGAATTCAGGGGCTTGACCCCATCTTTGCCCAGGTCGGGCGTTTGAATATTTACGACCCCACCCAGGACTACCTGCGGCAGGCGGATCTAAGTCTCAGTTACCGCTTGAGCCAAAATCCCCCCGATCCCATTCCCCTAACCTATGGCTTAGTCCTGGCCCGAGTTCTCCAGCAAAACCCCCAAGCCGCCATTGCGGCGCTCCGTTCCCTAGTGGAGCTAGAGCCGGAAAACCCCTACGCCCACGCCTATCTAGCCTTTGTCCATCTCTACGACTGGCAAGGCCTGGCCGGGGAAAGGGCGCTGGCGCCGGCCTTAAAACTAGCGCCGGCAGTTCCAGAATTGCAGTATCTCCAAGCCGTCGCCCAACTGATGCAGGGAAACCTCTGGGGCGTTTGGCAAACCCTAGCGCCGTTACTCCAATAACCGGCGCCGCTTTACCCTGAAATCTGTCATCTGTTATCTGAAAATCTGTTTAAAGCGTGTCTTGATATTCCCGGAGTAGCGCCAAAATATCCCCTAATTGTTGTCGGTGGACGGCGCTGGGGTCGAGTTGGAATTGGATGAGCGCAATACGATATCGAGTTTCGATTCCAGTTCGGCGAGTCTGGCGTTCTGCCGCCTCAATTCGCTGATTCTCT
>JBKCES010000253.1:0-9596 GCA_046304295.1 Cyanobacteriota bacterium
TTTCCGTATCGATGGAAGATCGACACCCAAACTGCCGGCGCTGTTGATCAACAATGGCGTTTTTAACTTGCAGCGCCGTGAAGTGGCTGTGGTTGAGTTGAGCGTTTTTGCCGGAGCAGACGACGGCGAAGGTTTGGTCGGGTTGCAGATAGGGCGACCAATCTAGTCTTTGAACCCCTTGGTAAAGCATCTGGGCAGACTCCGCTTCTAAAACAGCGAGGGGAACCAAAACCCGATAGATCAAGCGAGACCAGAGATTGACCCGATATAAAAGCTCCAGATCCCCCTCAAAAGCTACGCCGGCAAATTGGAGGTTGACCGCGCCGGCACCGAGGCTCCGCAATTCTTCCGCCGCTAGGGTTTCCAAACCTCGGGCCACCGTGGCGAAGTAGGCGTTTGGCCGCCTCATAGCCCAGGACGACGGCGCCGGGACGAGCGCCGAAAACGGGGCGCAGAGACCGGTTCCGGTTTGGGTTTCGACTCCCGGCGCTCGGCGCCGGGGGGAGCTACTGGCAGGGTGAAATGGAACTGACTGCCTAGATTTTTCCCCTGGGATTCCGCCCAAATTTCCCCGCCCCAACCGGTGACAATCTGGCGGCAGATGGCCAGTCCTAGGCCCGTGCCGCCGGCGCTCCGTCGCAGGGCGCCTTCTTCCTGGTAGAAGCGGTCAAACACGGTTTCCAAGCGATTCGGCTCAATGCCCCGGCCGTTGTCGGCGATGGTGATCTCTAAAAAACCTTCCCCCTTCGGCGCCGCGGTAATCGTAATTTGTCCCCCGGCGCTGGTGAATTTAATAGCGTTATCTAATAATTTAGCCAACAGTTCCACCAGCCACTCCCCATCAGCCTGCACCGGCGGCAGATCCAACGGCGCTTGATTCAAAATTTGCGGTAGGGTTTGGTGGCGGTTGTGAGCACGCATGTGGCTGAGGGAAAGATCAATACATTCCGCCAAGGAAACCGGTTCGGCGTTCCATTCGATGCGGCCGCTCTCCAGTTGGGACAGGGTGAGGAAATCTTGGACGAGTTTCCGCATCCGCTCCGCGTCCGCCAGCGCCGTGTTTAACATTACCTGCCGCAGTTCCTGGGGCATATCCGGCTCCGTGGCAAGGCTTTCTAAACAAACCTGAATGGTGGAGAGGGGCGTGCGCAGTTCATGACCGGTGATGGCCACCAAATTGGAGCGGGTACGGTCAAGGGCTTCCAGTTGCTCGTTCAAGTCCTGTAAATTGGCGTAGGCTTCCGCCTGGATCAGCGCCACCCCCACCTCGAGGTTCACCGCCTCCACCAGTGCCACATCGTCCTGATTCCAGGTTAACGGCGCCGGGCCACAGTGATGCAATTCCATCATGCCTAAAAGCCGATCCCGGTAAAGGATGGGCACCAGCATCCAGGATAGAATCGAGCAACTGGCCACCAATTCCCCCAGGGGCGCGCCGGGTTTTTCCAAAAAGGCATCCGCCAACACCCGGGGATCCTGAGGCGCGTTGTCTAAAACGACGGCATCCCGCAATTCCAACACCTGTTGAAAGAGGGGATTTTCCCGCAGGGGCCAGGCCCGGCCTTTGAGGGAGGCGATCCCTTGGTTTAAAAATTCGTGGGTGATGGTGGCGTCTAGGTCTTCTTCCTGACAGCGGTAAATTAAACACCGACAGACCCCCAACCCTTCCCCCAACTTCTCCACGGCGATCTGTAAAATTTCCTCCGGGTCGAGGGAGCGCCGGATGGCCGCGGTGACGGAGTTGAGGAGGCGCTCTTTTTGCTCCTTTACGGAAAGGGAGCGATTTGCCTTAATGAGTTTGTACTGCCCTGCCTGTAGATAGGTGACCAGGCGCTCCACAAAGGGCGCCGGGTTGCTTTGAAATTCCTGGGGGGAGTGGGCGAGGATGACGGACGGGGAAGTCAAGTAACGGCGCCGGGCTTGGTGAATCTTGGCATCTAACTCGGGGCGATAGGCCAGAATTCGATTCAGGAGAATGTCCGCGGCCTTTTGGCTCATAGAGCGCTCAAAGGTCCAAATCCCCTCAAAGCGCCGATTATTGTCGATGGCATCCCCCGCAGAAGTGGGGCGCTCCCGGCAGATTAAACAACTGGCGTACTGTTTGCCGATCACCACCAGGTGCCATTCCTGACTGAGGGCGTCCTGGGGGTCGAAGGCGATGGTCTCGTAGCGGTCGGAGTTATTTTTAAAGTCTGTTTCCGGCGCCGCTAGGACATAGACTTGTTGACTGCGGTCGGCGATGCGGCGGTAACGATGGGCTTCCTGACGATAAAAGCGCTCCCGTTGAAAACTGGCGATAATGAGAGGATTCTGGTGATCCGCCAGCACCTGGTCTTCCATGGCGTGGGAAAGCGCCGTCAGGGAAGACTTGAAATACAATTGCGGCCGCCCCTCGGGAAAGGCTCGCAGAAGTTCTGAGAGGACAGACTGGGAATTACTCATCGATCCGGCGCTTGGGATGTCCTGGAGAAGGATGGTGCGACAACCCCGCCCTCTTCCTTCGAGTTTCTATCATACTCTCTCTCTTTCCCCATCTCGGCGCCGATTCCTCCGCTCAGAACCGCCCCCCGCCTCCCTTGGAAAAGAGGAGTTTCGTCCGGGCTAGTGTGTTATCCCTTTAGATTAGCCATAAAACCCAGTCTAACGTCTCCAATTCAGACAGCTTCCCGAGTTCGTTCGCATGAACTCATAAAAAGCCGGTTGTTCTATTTTTACTTTCCAGCCTTCATGGACTCAGGAGGAGAAAGGGGGCGGCGAATAGTTTGTTTCTGCCTCCAAGTAACGCCAAAGGGCATCTAGGTCTAGGGTCTCCCCCGCTAAATCCGCCACCTGATCCAACAGGCTCTCCCGTTGCTGGCTATAGTCAGGAATCTCTAGACTGAGGGGCGCTAGGCCTTTTTTCCCCCGCAGTTGATTGAGCCAAGCCCGGCGCCAAGCGCCGTTTTCCAACAGCCCGTGGAGGTAAGTGCCCCAGAGGTTCCGGTCTGGAGAGACTAAACCGAGAGTCGGATCGGCGAAAAGGGGTTGAAAATCCGAGTTAGGGAGAATTTCCGTCTGTCCCTGATGGATTTCATAGCCGCTAACGGTTAAACCGTTCCAGGGAAACTGACTCAGCACTCGGCGCTGGCGGGTAATTTTTTCTACGTTCATCCGAGTGATGAGGGGAAACAGCCCTAGGCCCTCTCCCTGGGTAACGGCGCTTTCTAACCCCTGGGGATCGAGGAGGGTTTGCCCCAGGAGTTGCCAGCCGCCGCAAACACCCAACAGGGTTCCGCCCTGATTAACGTAGTTCAAAAGCTGGGCCGCCATGCCAGAGGTTTTTAATTGCTCCAGCGCCGTCAGGGTATTTTTCGTTCCCGGCAGAATCACGGCGTCGGGACTGCCTAAAGACCCAGTTAATTCTAGAAAGGTAACTCGAACCTGGGGTTCCGCCTCCAGGGGATCAAAGTCGGTAAAATTGGCGATCTGGGGCAATTTCAAAACTGCGATTTCCAGATCAACCGCTTGATTGCGACTGGGACGATCCAAAAGGGAAAGGGAATCTTCTGCGGGAAATAATAGATTGCTATAGGGAATAACGCCCAAGACCGGAATCCCCGTTTCCCGCTCCAACCAATCCAGACCCGGTTGCAGGATCGAGAGTTGCCCCCGAAATTTATTAATCACCACCCCTTTGATTAACGCCCGCTCCTGGGGTTCCAGTAACATCAAGGTTCCCACCACCTGGGCAAAGGCGCCGCCCCGGTCAATATCCACCACTAAAATCGTCCAGGCGCCCAGATATTGGGCCACCCGCATATTGGTCAAGTCCCGGTGTTTGAGGTTAATTTCCGCCGGACTGCCGGCGCCTTCGCAGACAATGACCTGAAATTCTTGTTTTAATTGTTCCAAGGAGGCGGTAATGGCGCTCCAGCCCCGGTCAAAGTACTGCTCGTAATACTCCTGCGCCTGGGTGACGCCGATTTTTTTGCCCAAGAGAATCACCTGGGAGGTACTGTCCCCCTGGGGTTTGAGCAAAATCGGATTCATCTCCACCCGCGGCGCTACCCCCGCGGCCCAGGACTGAACTGCTTGAGCGTGGCCCATCTCTCCCCCCTCCGCCGTCACGTAGGCGTTCAAGGCCATATTTTGTCCCTTGAAGGGCGCAACCTTATACCCCCGGCACCGGATCAGACGACAGAGCGCCGTCGTTAGAAAGGTTTTCCCGGCGTGGGAAGTGGTTCCCACCACCATCACCCCCGGCATCTAGGCCTGTCCCCCATACCAACGCATTAAAACCCTAGCTAACCGCTCGGGATCATGGCGCACTTTCCCCTGGGGCGTTTCCCGCATCACGTTCGCTAAGACTAACCGACAGCCCAGACCCGTCACTGCTTCCCGGTCGAGGTAAACCGGATGGCACTTCTCCTGGGCGTATTTTTGCAAACTCTGGGGAGAAGGGGGCGTTCTTTGGACTAAAACCCCGTCAAAGAGGCGATACTCGGAGACGGCGTCAATGGCTCGGAGATGGTCGGAGACGGTGTAACCGTCGGTTTCCCCCGGTTGGGTCATGATGTTGCAGATATAGATTCTCGGCGCCTGGGAGGCGGCGATGGCGGCTTGAATATCCGGCACCAACAGGTTCGGAATAATACTGGTATATAAACTGCCGGGGCCGATAATAATATAGTCCGCCTCGTCAATAGCTTTGAGCACCGCTGGCGGCGCTGGGGGATTATCGGGATGACAACCAATCCGCTCAATTTTGCCCCCCGCTTCCGTAATCTGAGATTCCCCCTCAATCAGGCGCCCGTCTTCTAATTGGGCCCAGAGGGTCACGTCCGCCAGGGTGGCGGGCAAGACTTTACCCCGCACCGCTAAAACTTTAGAGCTAGCGGCGATAGCCTGTTCTAGGTCGCCGGTGATCTCTGTCAGCGCCGTGAGAAATAAATTGCCAAAACTGTGGCCCACCAGCCCGTCTCCGGCTTGGAAACGGTATTGAAACAGCTCGGTGATCAGTTTTTCCTCGTCCGCTAGGGAGGCCAAGCAGTTGCGAATATCCCCCGGCGGCAGAACCCCGATTTCCCGGCGCAGGCGCCCAGAGGAACCGCCGTCGTCTGCCACGGTGACAATGGCCGTAATATTGGCGCTGTACTGTTTAATACCCCGCAGGAGGGTGGACAAGCCTGTGCCGCCCCCCACCACCACAATTTTCGGCCCCCGGTTCAAGCGCCGGTGATTGAGGAGGACGTCCACTAACTCCTGATTGCCCTCCGGTTGGAGCACCTCCGTAATGGCGCCGACAGTGCGGCTCTGCCCCCAAAGCACGCAGAATACCCCCAGGGCTAAGAGCAAAGGGCCGGAAATATAGTTGGGAACTAATTGAGTCGTCCGTTCGAGGGTTTGGGAAAGAAATTCCGTAATGCGATAGACAGGGGTTAACTTCACCCAAACCGCTAAGCCGAAGAGGATCAGCGCCAACCCCAAGGAACTGATCAACAGCCAACGCTTAACCAAGAGGCCCGGCATCAACCACTTCGCCCAACGGTTAACCCGCTGGGGCGTATGGCTGGAGACATTGGCGCCCCACTTACGTTGTTCAGAACGCAGTCTGCGAAGCGCCGATTTGAGGGGGCTAGGGGACATAGGAGGGCCGAAAGAAGCCGATAGGGTCAGTCTAAACTAGAGACGGGAGCTTTTTCTAAAAGAGGGGATTAAAGCTTGCTAATGATGCGCTGAACGATTTCCACTCCCGTCACCGCCTGCCAACCAAAGAGACCGATGACGGTCAGGTTCAGAACGATGTGGGTATAACGGGCCAGGTCGTTGCCCTTCTGCATCCAGGGCGCCAGCGCTGCGGCCGTGGCGATCAGTGCCGTCATCCCCAGACCGACTAAGAGGTGGGGCCCCACAAAGAGCTTGCCGTTATTGATATAGGTCACCGCCATACCCCCCACAGTGCCCATCACCATGAGAGCCAGGAGCAGAGAGCCAGTTACATAGTGCTTTTGCTTAACGTCCTTTTGAATGAGACTTTTACGGGTCTCTGGGTCGGCGGAGCGGATTTTGCGGGACTGAAACCCGAGCCAGAGGGCGTAAAGGGAGGTGGCTAAGAGCGCCCACATGAGGATGGGGTGGCCGAACTGGCTATAAATTTTGACGGATTCAGGAAGGGCGAAAGTCATGGAAAGAATTGCTCGTAGGCAAATTAACAGTGCTTCATAAAAATTAACATAGTCGGCCCCGGCGAACGGCGGGGAGCGTTTGCTACTCTATTTGCTACTGTAGGGGCACGTCTTGCTCGTCCATCCCGGATCCCAAACCCTATGTCAATGGCGCCCGACCGGAAAGAATCCGACAACCTCTCCTTTGGATTTCCTGTCTTCCTCGCCTCCGAGAGCGTTGTCTTCCTCAGTTTCTTTGTCACCTATACCCTCCTGCGCCTCGGCAGTCCCCAGTGGTTTCCCCCTGGAGTCCGGGGCTTGGATATTCCCCGAGCGGCGGTTAATACCATAATTCTTTTAAGCAGTAGTGCCGTTATTGTCCTAGCGGAAAGGGCGCTCCACCGGGGACAAGTAACCTTATTTCGGCGCCTCTGGTTGTTGACGGCGACCCTAGGCATTATTTTTCTCTGCGGTCAGGTCGCAGAATGGCAGGCCATGCCCTTTGGTCTGGACGCGGGAACGGCGGGCGCCACCTTTTACCTTCTCACCGGTTTCCACGGTCTCCACGTCCTGACGGGGGTGGGGTTAATCCTTTACTTTTATCGGCGCTCGCTCCGCCCCCACAACTTTGACGGCGGCCACAGCGGAGTCGGAGCCGCGGCGCTGTTTTGGCATTTTGTGGACGGGATTTGGGTGATTTTATTTCTCCTTCTTTATCTTTGGCCTGCCTAATATTAAGAGGCTCCGATTAACGCTCCCCTTTCCAAGCTACGGTGTACACAGATCTCGACCAAAAACCTAAATTGTTTGCCAATCAGCGAGCCGGAACGGCTCAAGGAATAAAATCGCTAAAGACGGTTATGATTCCAGCGCCGCCCACACTTGCTCCATCAGCGCCGTCAATCCCAAGCGAGTGACGGCGGAAATTTTAAAAATGGGGCCAGGGGTTAATTCTCCGAGTTGCCGCTCTAAGTCCGCTAAACTTTCCGGCGCCGTGGCGTCCGCCTTATTCAGTGCCAGGATTTGGGGGCGCTCCGGCAATCCCCGACCGTAGGCGGCTAGTTCCCGGGTAATAACTTGATAATTCCCTAGGGGATCGGGGTCGGTGGCGTCGATCAGATGTAGGAGTAAACGGGTGCGCTCGATGTGGCGCAGGAAATCATGACCGAGACCCACGCCTTCGGAAGCGCCGGCGATGAGACCGGGAATATCGGCGAAAACCGCGCCGTCTCCGGTGGGTTTACGCACCACGCCTAAATTAGGGATTAACGTCGTGAAAGGATAGTCGGCGATTTTCGGACGGGCGGAGGACAGCGCTGCGATTAAGGTGGATTTCCCGGCGTTGGGCAGGCCAATAATACCCACTTCCGCCAATAGTTTTAATTCCAACCGCAACTGACGGCGCTCTCCCTCCAAACCCGGTAGGGCGTATTCCGGCGCTCGGTTGCGGTTGCTCAAAAAATGCTGATTGCCCAGACCGCCCTTACCCCCGGCGGCGACGCAGAGGGTTTGGCCCGCTGTAATTAAATCCCCGATCACCGCCTCCGATTCCGCATCGTAGACCATCGTGCCGCAGGGAACCGCCACCACCCGGTCGGCACCGGCCGCGCCGGTGCAATTGTTGGGGCCGCCCCGTTTGCCGTCGTCGGCCTTAAACGCGCGGTTATAGCGAAAATCCAGCAGGGTTTGCAGATGATCCACCGCTTGAAAAATGACCGAGCCGCCCCGGCCGCCATTGCCCCCGGAGGGGCCCCCCGCGGGAACGTATTTTTCCCGGCGAAAGGCGACAATACCGTCTCCCCCTGTACCGCCGATAACTTCGAGGAAGGCTTGATCGATGAACTGCATAGTTGAAAAATGGGGGGCGAGAGGGGTCTGAATTGATGGATTGAGAGGCGTTTATCTGATTTCCCACCGCTTGACTCGTCTCAATTTTTGTCTAAAAAATAGGGAGCGGCATACCGTTAAGGATTACCCCGTCTATAACCGTCCTGCCCCCGGTAGCCGCCGAATCGACACTTAAAACAATTATTGTCGCCATTAATAACAGTGGTTTCCCGAGGGGGACGCCCGTAATAGTCTCCGCCGCGGCGAACCGGATAGGACGTTCGCTCGTAGCCGTAGCCAAAGTCGGACTCAGGCATAATGATGCTTCGTTGAATGCCGGGATTGACGTTGGGGAAAAATCGATAGGGCTGGGCCTGAACGGGGCGGTTGCCGGGGAGGAGTCCCGATAGAGCTAGGAACGAAAAAAGGAAGAGTTTCATGGCTGGTCGGCGCCTAAACGCTGAGAAAAAGCCTGCTTCCCTCATCATATCTTGGCCACCGTCGCCATTCCGCCCTGTCTACAACAAGGTCAGTTCCCCGAGGACGTCTAGGCGCTGATAAGCGCCGACCATCATAAACCGGTCGGACAAATGTTCTGCAACCCGAGGGGGAATCCAGCCCATTTGTTGAAGCAAGCGAATGGCGACTCCGTATTTAGCTCGTTTGCTCCCATCTCGGACCTTGATCGCTAGACCGACGCCGTCCCCAACCTTGGCCACGCATTGAATCCCCTCGGCGCCAGCCTTGCTGACCAGTTCCCCTTCCATCAAGCGCATTAATTCGGTGTCGAAGGAGCCTTCCGCCGAGACCAATTGGGGGTAGTAGGTCATGGCCCGGGCCACCCGCTCCAAATCCACCTGATTGCCGGAGGCCAGTTGAGCGTAGAGGCTCGCCATTTGGCTGAGTTCCATGGAGTAGGTGGGAGCGCCGCAATCGTCGCGGGCGCTGATTAGCTCGGCGCCAGGCATTCCCAGCAGTTCGGAAATTTTTTGCAGAATCAGTTGCTGGACAGGATGGTTCTTATGGAGGTAAGTATTTAGCGGCCAGTTGCGTTGTTGACAGACCGCCAGCATACCGGCGTGTTTGCCGGAGCAGTTGTGGTGGAGGGGGCTTTGCCCCTGGGGAGGAACCGGGCATTGCAGAGCGCTGGGTTCGATATCGGCTCGCCAAAGGATGTTAAAGACCTGCCGCGCCTGCTGGATTTGCCCATGATGGGAGCTACAGATAATGGCCAAATCCTTGTCCGATAAACCAAAACGCTCCAGGGCGCCGGAACTGGTCGCGGCTAGGGCTTGAAAGGGCTTGAGCGCCGAGCGAATAAAGGCGGTGGTTTCGCCGCTTCCCGCCACCTGCAAGAGGCGCACCCGGTCGTCGCAGACGGCGGCTTCAGCTAGGTGAACGGATTCAAGAATGCCTTCGCGGAGAACCTGAACTTCGATGGGGGAAGAAAGGGGGCGTTTGCCTCGACTCATGGGGGATGGAATAAAGGGCGGAACTTCTCCCAATCTACACCGGATTGCCGGCGCTGCTAAACCTCGATTGTTTTTAAAGCGTCTTCTGCTATAATCGTCCTCCAGCTTTATAAATCGTCATAAAACGTTACAAATAGTAAACTAAATCCATGGC
>JBKCES010000254.1:0-16583 GCA_046304295.1 Cyanobacteriota bacterium
CCTTCTTCCCCTCGCCACGGCGCTGTACGCCTACGGTTTTAACTACCTGCAATGTCAAGGCGCCTACGACGAGGGCCCGGGACAAAATTTGGTCAGTTTTTACCACCTGATCAAGGTGAGCGACAGCGCCGACCGCCCGGAGGAAGTGCGCCTGAAGGTTTCCTTACCCAGGGAGAATCCCCGCCTTCCCTCTGTCTATTGGATCTGGAAAGCGGCGGACTGGCAAGAGCGGGAATGCTACGACCTCTTCGGTATTATTTACGAGGGTCATCCTAACCTGAAGCGGATTCTCATGCCGGAGGATTGGGTGGGCTGGCCCCTCCGCAAGGACTACATTTCCCCCGATTTCTACGAATTGCAGGACGCCTACTAGACTTCGTTGGGATTGATAAGAGGGTTAACTTCCCCTTTTAGGGTTTTATCCCCCTACACTTCGGCGTTGCTCAGTGGGACAATCCCCCTTTGCAAGGGGGACTTTGAATCCGGTTCCCCCCTTGCTAAAGGGGGGCTAGGGGGGATCTCGGTGCTTGTATGCATACAGTAGTTCTTGGGGATGGGTTCTGGTCTTGAGAAGCTAACCCCTCCGCAGGAGGGGAACTTCTATCCGGTTTTATTCCTAGAGTCAATAGTTCTGGATTTTAACAATGAACAGCTACTATGAAATCCTAGGGCTTGCCCCCCAAGCGACTCTAGCGGAGGTGAAACAAGCCTTTCGTCAATTGGCTAAACAATGGCATCCAGACCGCTATCCCCATGATCCCCAACAGCGCCGGGAAGCGGAAGAAACGTTTAAACGCATTAACGAAGCCTACGCCCACATACTAGAGCATTTAACTGTCCAGGAGACGGGCGTTGGCGCCGAGGGAGGAGAAGAGAGAACTGGGATCAAAGTTCAGCGGCTTTCCCCGGAAACCCTTTATTACCAGGGAGTACTCTACGCCGAGCAGGAAAAATACTCAGAAGCTATCGAGGAATTCACCCAAGCGATTCGCTGCGACCCTACTTTCGTCAAAGCTTATCAGTACAGAGGGTTCCTTTTTGAGAAATTAGGTTTTGCGCAACGGGCCGAGGCGGACTTTACTAAGGTTCAAGAACTGAAACGAGCCTCAGCGCCGGCTCAATCAACCCCGTCTTCTCCGTCTAGTTCGACTCCCCGATCGAAAGCTCCCCCGTCTCCTAAACCTAGTTCAACGAGGCAGGCTAAAAAATCGTCTCCCTCGGCACTGATCCCGCCCCAACCACCGGTCAAACTGGCGGCGCCGCCTGCGGATTCGCCTTCCCCTAACTGGCGGCTTGATTTTCTGCTCACTCCGGCAAGGGTCACCGCTTTGGCGCTTAACCGGGAACAAACCCTATTAGCGGAAGGCGGCGCCGACCACGCCATTTACCTTTGGGATCTGGCTAGCCAAAAACACTTGGCTACTTTTCGCGGACATCGAGGCCCCGTCCGAGCTTTAGCCTTTTCTCCCAACGGCGAGTGCCTTTATAGCGCCGGGGACGACCGCTTTCTACGCTCCCGGCGCTTGAATATTACCGAGTCTCAGGTGGTCGGACATCCAACTGTTCAACATAGCGCAGCGGTGACGACTCTGGTTATCAGCCAAGACGGGAAAACCCTAGTCAGCGGGAGCTTGGATAAAACCGTCAAAATTTGGGACTTAAGCGCAACTAGCGATCCCTTAAATCTCAGCGGTTTTGCTTCTGCGATCACGGCGCTGGCGCTTCATCCCGAATCGCCCTGGGTCGCCATCGGCAGTCTTGAGCAAAATATTCGGATTCGTCATTTACAAACGGGGAAATTGATGCTTTCTCTCCCCGTCCAAAGGGGGGTTTCCTGTTTGCAATTTAGTCCCAACGGTCAGTTTTTGGCGGCGGGTCATTACAGCGGGCAAATCCAAATACTGGATTTGGTCAACCGAGACCAATCTGTCACCTTACCGGGCCATCAAGACGCAGTTTCTAGTGTAGTTTTTCCCCAGGAAGATCGGCGTTTGATTAGCGCCGGTTGGGATGGGCGTCTTCACCTTTGGGATCTGGAATCCGGCAACATCATCGATACCCTGACGGGGCACCATGAACCGCTCCAAACGGCGCTGTACGCGCCCGCCCGTCAACTCATCCTCAGCGCCGGTCAAGGGTACAGTCTCGGTCGTTGGCGGCGCCTCTAAACTTTGGCGATAGGCCTCCCAGGGGTTTGGCTCCAGTTGGCTAACAGAGAACGGTTTTGACCACGCCATCCTACCGGTGGATCACCTAGGGGTAGAGATGATTCAAGTGGAGCCGGATCTCCTTCTTCCCCTCGCCACGGCGCTGTACGCCTACGGTTTTAACTACCTGCAATGTCAAGGCGCCTACGACGAGGGCCCGGGACAAAATTTGGTCAGTTTTTACCACCTGATCAAGATGAGCGACAGCGCCGACCGCCCGGAGGAAGTGCGCCTGAAGGTTTCCTTACCCAGGGAAAATCCTCATCTTCCCTCCGTCTATTGGATCTGGAAAGCGGCGGACTGGCAGGAGCGGGAATGCTACGACCTCTTTGGCATTATTTACGAGGGTGATCCTAACCTCAAGCGGATTCTCATGCTGGAGGATTGGGTGGGCTGGTCCCTCCGCAAGGACTATATTTCCCCCGATTTCTACGAATTGCAGGACGCCTACTAGACTTCGTTGGGATTGAAAACGATATCTAACCCTGGAGGGGGAGCGGTCTCGTAACGAGGAAATCCGGCAAAGCCAATACTCTCACGCCCCCTCTAGGGCTTAGAATTTGGATAAACTTTTTTCATTGCTAGGAATCCTAACTCCAATGAATAGTCTCCCGATTCCCGAGAAAACGGCGATGTCCTGTCGTCGTCCTTTTCGCTTTAAAAGCTTGCTTCTCCGAACCGTCCTTTCCCTCGTCGGCGCGGTTCTTTTAGGGGACGCAAACACCGTTTTCGCCCAATCTCAGCCCGTTAGCGCCCAGATGGCGTCAGCTAAACTGAGTCTAATCGCCCCAGATCCCGAAAATCCCGACCTAGTAGACGAAGACTGGATTAGCTGGCCAACCCCTTGGATGACGGAGCCGGTGTATTTTTCCTATGATCCCATCGCCAAAACTTTCAATACCTTTAACGACCCCGCGAATCTGCCCCTCTCCTGGTTCGCCACCGCCGGCGCCGATGGTTCTTATTACGGCATCGAACCCTTTGGCGGAGCCGAAGGGATGGGAAGCATTTTTACCCTAGATCCCGAGACTAGAACCCAGACCGAAATTGCTAGTTTTAGCGGTTTTTATGACCAAACAGGGTTTCCTTTTGCACCTTTTCCTTCCAGCTTAACCCTCGGTAACGACGGCAAGCTCTACGGTTCCACTCAGTACGGCGGCGAGCAAAACGGCGGTCTTGTTTTCGCCCTCGATCCGACAACCAATCAATTAGACTTTTTAGTGGACTTTGACGGCGCCTACGACGCCGAGTACGACTACCACTATTCCCATCTGCCTTCCGCTTTAACCTTGGGCAACGATAGTCTTTTGTACGGGACGACTCTCTTCGGCGGCGACAAAGGAAGTGGTAGTATCTTTACCTTTAACCCCCAGGACAATAGCCTAACTACGTTGGCTAGTTTCGAGGGTTATACAGACGAGTATGGCTACACCTATTCTTGGTTGCCCTCCGCTTTAGTATTGGGTGATAACGATCTGTTTTACGGAACCACGGCCTATGGGGGCGAGTTCGGCGCCGGTTCTCTTATTACCTTTAACCCCGAGGACAATAGCCTAAGGACGGTCTTTAGTTTTGAGAGCCAGCCCGACGAATGGGGCTATGCCCCTTCTCTCTATCCCTCCAGTCTCATCGCCGGCGCCGATGATCTCCTTTGCGGAACGACGGCTAGCGGCGGCGAGTTCGGCGCTGGAGCTCTCTTTTGTTTTAACACCTCAACCAATAGCTTAAGTACAGAAGTAAGTTTTAGTCCCATCACCACCGCCGAGGGTTGGGAAATTATGCCCAGGGCTAACGGCTTAACCCTGGGCGAAGACGGCCTTCTCTATGGCTCGCTCTGGGACGGCGCAATGTATTACTATCTCCGCTCCGACATCAACCCCGTCGCCAGTGTTCCCGAACCCCTGACCTTCCTCGGTGCTGGCATCGCTATTGCCCTGGGCGCGCGCTTTAAGCGGCGAGTTTCCCGTCGGTAGCATAGCACACATAAGTGAATACTGAACAGGCGCCGGTTAACTGCCCCGGGTTGCCGGCGCCGTCGCCCCGCCTTAAGGCAATTTTCACAATAGTGCCGCAGTGGAACCTAGAAGTTTATCCAATTTCCCTCCCTTCCCAACAGTTGTCGGATTTCTCCTGTAATTATCGATACACCCCGCCAGATTTAAGCGAATTTACGGACAGCGCCGGGTCTTCCCCTGAATATTTGAGAAGTTTGTCTAAGATACGTTAAAAACTGTAACAGTCAAGATCAAAAAGACCCGCTAAGACAACGTTTTGTAAAGGACTTGAAAACTTTTTCGAGGGATCGTGTCAAGATAAGAGGGTATCAAATTTCCTCTCTTCCTTAGTTCAAAGTCTTGAGGCGCTTGCTCTCTTCTCCTCCTGCCCCCGTAGGATTAGGGAAGTTACTTTCAACTCGCTCCGAGAACATCCCTAGAATCACGGAGGAATTCCTAAAATTAGACTTTTTACAATAAATCCAGGTTTCTGGTACTAACTTTTTATCCATCACTTTTGCGGGGATTCAGCCCATGGTTTTAAGCTCAATCCAAATGACACCCGATACCCAATCGGCGCCGATTCTGGAGCACAGTCTCCGAAAAATTCATCCCCAGAAACACCATCACTATCAAGTCGAGGACTTCTTCTGCTTCCAGATGAACTCCGGCTCCATCGTGGACTGGAACAACTGTCGCAACGTCCTGACCAGCGAAGACTTTATCATCGGCCTCATCGACGGCCTCCAGGAGGAAGTGGGCAACGCCTCTAGCGTCGTCATGTACAACATCGGCAAAGAGTGGGGCCACTATGACGCCGATTTTTTCCACAAGTGGTTTCTGACGGAGTTTGGCTACACCAGCTCCCTGAACGAACTTAACCTTAACTACGTCCTCGAAGGTTGGTGGTGGCCCTTCACCGCCCAGGGCTGGGGCAACTGGGCCATCGACCTGAGCGAGCAGAAAAACGGTTTCCTCTTCGTCGATATCTTCGACTCCGCCGTGGCTCGCACCCTGGGGGACGTGGGCAAACCCGTCTGCCATATCTACGCCGGTCTGCTGGCGGGGTTCTTTAGCCGTCTGGTGAAAAAATCCCTCAACTGCATCGAAATTCAGTGCTACGCCATGGGGGAAACCTACTGTAAATTCCTCATCGGCAAACAGGATCGCATCGACGCCGCCACCTTCTGGCTCAACGAAGGCGCTAATTCCAAGGATATTGAAACGAAACTGACCCACGGAGAGTATCTGAAATGAACGCGCCCTCCCATTGGGCCGGAGTTCGGGTTCGGGACTTCTTTGGCGGTTACAACTGGTCGGGGGAAACGGTTCGCTTGGAGCCGACGGTAACGGAGACTTTTGCGAATAGTTCTTCTGCGCTTTGCCTTCAGGTGAAGGATTTCCTCGCCCAGGCCAACTGGCGGGGCATTGCCCTCGCTCCGGTTGTCGCCTCCCCTACGGCAACTCCGGCGCCGGCCTTGCTTCTTCCTTTAACCGCCACAGTCGCCGACTACTTCCGGGGCGTTCCCTGGGGCGGAGGTGCCTTTCTTCCCAGCGCCCCGGCGCCGAAACCCCGTCCCCAACCCGAGGCGTCCCAGGACGACCTTGACCTGACCGATTTGTCCGGCTTGTTTTAAGTATTGAACTATTTAGGTGTTGAACTATGCAGAAGGACTTTGAGCGCCTCTTTCACCGAGCGGAGGATCATTATCTGCACCCCTTGGAAATGATCTCCTTTAAAAAACATCTGGCCTTGATGAGCCAGCGCCTAGAGGCCTACCGGATGCTCCGGGACAAAGAAGGGGAGATTTTTCAGACCGCGGCGGATCAACTGGAAGCGCAGTTTCCCGACCGCACCCAGGCGGATTTGGAGCAAGCCCTCCTCCACTGGATCAGCGTCCTCCGCTACGGCGCCATGGCCATGCTCCTGAGCAACCCGGAATATCTCCAGTACCGTTTACTGGAATGGCTGGAGGGCATGGTGGAGGCCCGGGAATTGCGGCCGGTGGAAAGCCGCTTAGCTCAGTTATTGACCGCCGAATTGCAAAAGACCTTGACGGAAGACGGCTTTAAACTCCTCCAGCCCTTCCTGGCCCAGGCAGAAAAAACTATCCTTGGCGCCGTCGAGGAACCCCAACCCGCCACTGTAGGAGAACCGGCATGATTGACGTTAAATCCCTAATTGAATCCCGTCCCCTCAAGGGCAATTACTTCGCACCCGACGTCTATCTCCAGGGGGATAACGAGTTTGGTTTGCTGGAAAACCGGAGCGGCGCTCGTCTTTTGGCTCTGCCTGATACCTTAGTTAAGGGTCTCTTTACGGCGCTGGACGCAGAACTGGGCGCCGGCGCCGGGGTGGCGCTGTTTAGTTGCGGTCGCAACTGGGGCACGGCCTTTTATAAGCGCTTTGCCGACGAGTTGGCGGATTACTACGGGCAACCGGTGCAGGAGATGGAGATGGCCCAATTCCTGCAAACCATCAAACAGTGCTGGAAGTCCCACGGTTGGGGCGTTCTAGATATTGACCTTAAATATTATCAACAGGGCTTCATCGTAGCGGAGGTGATCAACTCCCCCTACGTGGTCTGCGCCCCCCAGGGCCGTCGTCCCATGGGCTTTTTAGAAGCGGGCATTCTCAGCGCCTTCTTTAGCCAACTGACGGGCCAGACTCTCCACTGCGAGCAGACTCTCTGCGAATCCCTCGGCGCCGATAAAAATCTTTTTATTATCGGTTTAGGGGAACGCCTCAAATCCGTCGGTGCTTGGCTGGCGGAGGGCCACGACCATGCCACCATTATGGAATTGCTCTGTCGTCAGCAAAATTCCTAACCCGATTCCCAGGAGGACTATCCGTGCCCAAAACCATCAAGCTCGACCCCATTAATGTCAACGTCGCTATTCAAACCAACGACAATCTACTCTCCGGTCTCTTGAACAAAGACCTCAAGGTGATGAAAGAATGCGGCGGTCGGGGGATGTGTGCTACCTGTCACGTCTATGTGACCGATGGGATGGAGAGTCTATCGCCCTTGAATCGCCGGGAACAGCGCACCCTAGAGGTGATCACCACCTGTACCAAATTTTCCCGCCTTGCTTGTCAGGCCAGGGTTTTGGGAGAAGGCATCGTCGTGGAACTCCCCTCCGGGATGTACATCAGCGACATCGACAACATCGAAGACTTGATTGGGCGCCGGGCCGAAGACAACATCCTTCACCCCCTGACCGGCACCGTGCTGGTGGAGGCCGGAAAATTAATTACCCGCTCCATGATCACCCAACTTCAGGATACCCAAGTGGAAGCCAAGGACTATTTGGCCAAGACGCGGGACGCTTAACCACTTTTATTGCTTAAGGAATTAGAGGGCTATGTTCAAGCAACTGACTCGCCTCAGCATTGACGCCGACGGGCGCTACGCCAGCGACGGCGAATTGCAATTTCTCCAGGACTATTTGGACTCGGCGGAACTGCGGATGAGCGCCTACGAAAAGGCGCGGGAGCACGAAGAGCAGATCATTTACCGCTGGGAGGCCGTTAAACACGGACTCAAACAGGACACCTTCCATATGGGGGAACGGGACGTGACGGAGATTTGCCGCCGGGATATGACCAATATCTTTCGGTGCTCGGTGACGGCGGTGCTGTTTAACGACCTGGATCGTCTCCGGGAGGGTCTGCTAATTTGGTACCAAACCATTGTCCGGGCCTATAACTATACTCAATACGCCAAGATCAGCTACCAGGTGATTCAGGATGTGATTCAAGAATTCCTGACGCCGGAGGAAGCCCGCCTCGTGCTACCGGCGCTTAAATTAGATCACACTATTCTCAGTAGCTGATCCCTCTCTTCATTATTTTTAACCACGGCGCCATGACTTCCACCTACGCGGTCACTTTAATCAACGAGGAAAAGGGCATTAAAACGACCCTAACGGTCGAAGAAGGAGAACTGATCCTCGACGCCGCGGACGATCAGGGTTTGGAGTTGCCCTACTCCTGTCGGGCCGGCTCCTGCTTTGATTGTCTCGGCAAAGTCCTCTCCGGCACGGTGGAGCAGTCGGATAAAGCGCTCTCTTTCCTCAAACCGGAGGAGTTGGCTGAAGGCTACGCCCTGCTCTGCTCCGCTTCCCCCGCCTCCGACTGCGTGATTTTGACCCATCAAGCTGAAGTCCTCCTGGGCGAGTGACCCCGGCGCCGGTTTTAACCCCCTTTGGGTGTACAGATCCCCCCTAACCCCCCTTAGATAAGGGGGGAAAACTTCTCAAAGTCCCCCTTGTAAAGGGGGATTGTACCACTGAGCTTGCCGAAGTGTAGGGGGATCAAACCCAAAACTAGGTCTTCCTGTTAACTCAAAAATTCTAGGACTTAATACCCATGACAAATACTCCTACCCCCTCCGAACAACCGGCTGGCGCCTATAATCCCATGCTTTGGGACGCGCTCTCCGGCTTGGGTCTCCTCGGCGGCGCCGTCGCTTCCCTGGTCACCGGCAACGCCGCCCTGGGCACCATCCCTGTGGCCGCGGCCGTGGGTTTTCATCTGGTGAATCGGCGCCAGTTGGCGGAAGACTTAATGCGGCGCCAGGAAGCCAACTCGGCCCAGATCGTTCAACAGATTAACCAACATCAAGCCTCCCTGACGGAGTATTTGCAAAAATTCCAACAGGAAACCAAAACGGCGCTGGAGCAACAGCGCCAAACCCAGGACAATAATCAACAGACCCTGACCCAAAACCTTCAGGCTCAAGGACAACAACTCCAGGCCCAACTGGCGGAATTTCGGGCGGAAACCCAACAAACGGCCCAAAAAACCGAACAAGAGCATCAAAATTTGGCCAGCGTCGTCGGCGAACTGCGCCAGATGCAGAACTGCTCCCACAGCCTCGAATCGGCGCCCCAGGCGGACGCCTACTACCAACGGGGTCTAAGCCACCAGCGCCTAGGGGACCGGAGCGAAGCGGTAAGCGACTATACCGCCGCCATCCGTCTCAACGGGGAACTGGCCGGCGCTTATTATCAACGGGGCGTTGTTTACGCCGAGTTGGGCAACCGCAAACAGGCGGTGGAAGATTTGCGCCAGGCCGCCAAGCTCTTTTTTGATCAGGGAGACTTGGATCAGTACGATCGAGCGCGAGATCTTTGCAAAGAATTCTACGACGCCCAAAACCCCTTCCCCGGCTCCGCCGAAGAAGACAGCCAACTGTTGTCGAGTCTTGCGGAAGCTAAAGAACACTTAGACCCCAACGCAGAGGACGAAGGCGCGACACCGTTGTTGAAACAAGAGGCCGGAGTCACCGCCGCCAACCTCTTTGAATAGCTTGTGAATAAGCTTGTCAATCACAGTCTCCACAACACAACAAGGGTTAAGGGAGGGCATAGAATGAAAAAAATCGCCTGCCCTCCCTCTTTTTTATGGCCTTACTGCCGTCCATTGCTCTGCAACCACTGTTTCCCCGCTCTCGCTACCGCATTTTGGGGCAGATCGGTCAGGGGCAATTTGGGCAGGTTTATTGCGCCGTCGAGCGCCGCTCCGGCCGGTTATACGCCCTGAAAGATTTAGAACATCGGGTCTTTCCCACCAATAAATTTTTGCGGGAGTTGACCTATCTGGTCACTCTGCGCCATCCCAATATCGTGGCCTGCTACGCCTTGGAATACCACGCTTCCGGGCGCTATTTGGTGATGGACTACTGCGAGGGGGGAACCCTGAGGGAGTTGATGGATTTAGACGGGGACATCGCTTTAGTCCAGAAGTTAAAGATTATTCAAGAAATTCTAGCTGGTCTGGAACAGGCCCACCGGGCCAATATTATTCACTGCGACCTGAAGCCGGAAAATATTCTCCTCATTCCCCAAGCCGATGGCTGGCAGGTGAAAGTCTCGGATTTTGGCATCGCCCGCCTGACGGAAGCCACCGGCAACCCCAACTTTTGCAAGGGCTATACCGGCTCCCCGGCCTACATGGCGCCGGAGCGCTTTTACGGCAAATTTTCCGTGGCCTCGGATCTCTACGCCGTGGGGATTCTCCTCTACGAACTCTTGACGGGAGAGCGTCCCTTTTCCGGCCTACCGGGAGAACTGCAAACCGCCCACCTGAACCAGCGTCTGATCCTTCCTGCGACAGTGGCCCCGGCGCTGGCGCCGATTGTAACGAAGGCCTTAGAAAAATTACCCCAAAAACGGTTTTCGACAGCCCGAGAAATGGGGGCAAGTTTAGCCCAAGCTCGCTCTGCGCTCGCCTCAAAATCTGGACTGGTTTTTATCTTTCCGCCCCCGGCAACCTACGATCCCCAAAGTCTCCGCGCTCAGCCCTTGGCCTTTCGGGTTAATCGACTAGCGGTCGAGGAAGACCGGGCCTATCTCGCCTTTGGCAATCAACTGAGTTGCTGGCGACAGGAAGGAAACGCCTACCGTTCCGATTGGGATTTGGGCTTTGCTCTACCGATTTTAGATTTGCAGGTGAACGGCGCTCAAACTCTAGTTTTGACCCATCAACACACTGGGGTTAAATCTTCAGCGCCGAGATATTTTAATCTTTATCAAATCCCCACCAAACCCGCCTATCGTCGCCAAAGTAACAAGGTTAAAGTCGTCTGGAAAACTCCCCAGTTAGTCTATAGCTTTGATCCCTTGGGCCGGTGGATCGCCGCGGCGATGCCTAGCCTTAAACAATCGGAAAAAGGCCTTTTTCAAGTCTATTCGGCGCCCCAGTGGCAACCCCGCTCGGCGCCTCTGCCAATTTTATTTCCCTCCCAACTGATCAGCCTAGATAACCGCCATGGTTTGCTGATTTTTTTAGTTCAATCCCAAGGCGAAAAAATTTCCGTTTTTAATCTCTTTAATCGTCGGGGACAACTGATCCGGGCTTTTTCTTTGGACTTTTGGCTTGGCGCTTTAACCACCAACCCCTACTCCCGCAACCATCTCTTTGGTCTAGACGTCCAGAACCCTCGGATCGGCGTTATTTTGCGCCTCCAACCCCTGAAAGTCCTGCGGATTCCCCTTGCCATCGGCGCTCAATTTATTGTTCCCTATTCCTGGGGCTACCTTGTGGCCAGCGCCGGGGGAGAGGTCGCCCTTTTGGATTACGAAGGTTTTTACCTAGGGCAATTTACCCTCCCGGAACCCATTACCGCTGTCGCACCTCTGGGACGCTACAGTTGCTTAGCCGCCACTTGGATCGAGGAACAAGGTAATCTTTACCACATTGATCTGGGAGAAAAAATAGAACTAATCATTCAAGAAAAGCAAGAACTTAGGTAAGAAAAGAACCGATAGTGTCCCAGCAATAACAGTACGTTTTGGGATGGGGCCCCCTTTGATCGCCCGATCTCCGGAGAACCTTATACTTTTTAAATTTGGAATCACGGATTCGTCAAACCCCGGCGTGGCCCAGCGCCAGCCCCGTGACCAACATGCCCAGCACCAGAAAGGGTTGGGCGCTGGCTTGGTATTTGACGTCGTTTTCGAGAGGATTGCGCAGGAAGTACATATCTTGAAAAGTGATCTGGGGAATAATCAGCAGTAAAACTAGGGTGGCGTAGATTTTCTGGTTAATCCAAATTAAATAACCCGCCACTCCCGCCTGGAAGACATCGATCATCACCACACAGATCCAAGCCGCAGTCATGACACCGAACATCACTGGTAGGGACTTGAGACCTAACTGCTGATCTCCCTCCACGCTTTTAAAGTCGTTCACCACCGCAATCCCCAGACCCGCCAGACTATAGATGAGAGTTAAAACGACAATCGTCCAGTTTAGCGTCCCAAATAGGGCGTGGCCAGCCCACCAGGGCAAAGCGATATAACTGGCACCGAGGGCGTAGTTGCCCAACCAGCCGTTTTGTTTCAATTTCAAGGGCGGCGCTGAGTAGATATAGGCGATAAAAGCGCCGCCGAGGGTCAGCGCCGTCAGCATGGGGAACTCATGGCCAGCCCATCGGTCTAAGCCATAGGCCACAGCGATACCGCCCAAAAGCAGGAGGATAATCTGCGCGACCACTTGGGGAATAGAAATGGCGCCGGAGGGGATGGGGCGGTAGGGTTCGTTGATGGCATCGATCTCCCGGTCGTAGAAATCGTTTAGGGTCTGGGTGTAGCCCGTCATTAGGGGCCCCGAGAGGAGCATACAGGCGAGCGCCTTGAGGAAGTCTTCCAATGACCAAACATAGCCCCCGGAGGAGGCCGCCCCGCAGACGACCCCCCAAATGAGGGGAATCCAGGTGATGGGCTTCATCAGTTGCAGGCGAATTTTCCAAATGGAGGATTCCCCCGGCGCCGCGCCTTTCATGCCGAGGAGTTGGCGGGCTTTGGCTTGGTTTTCTGTGGGGTTGGGTTGGGTCATACCAGTGAAACAAGGGGTCGATCAGACTTAAATATAAGCCTTTAGGGCGGGCTGGGGCTAGGAACCGCACCTCCCCCAGCGCCGTTTAGTTAAACCTTGAGTCTAACTCAAGGCCCGCCAAGGTTTAAAGGCGTTGTTCACCCCGTACAAGGCCGGCGCCAGTTGGGGGAAATGGCGCTGGAGCAGGGTTAACAAACTATTTTGGGCGATCCAATCCAAACCCCATTGGGTGTAGATTTCGGCGCGGTAATCTTCGGTAAAGAAACGGTCGCTCTTCAAGCGCCGGGAGGCCATGAGAATAAAGACCCGAAAGGCGGTGTCGCTAAAGCCAAAGCCCTCGGGTTTATCCTCCGCGAACAGCCCCACCATTAGATCCACCTGATCGATGTCATTGCCATAAACCTCCCGCAATTCCCGAGCCCATTGGGGATTACTGGTAATCTCCTCAAAACAACAGACTTTTTCCCGGCCGATTAATTCCCGGAAACGGTTGTAACGGGGGACTCCCCGCTCCCGGTCCCGGAGAATATCGACAGCGGCTAGATCGAAGACTTCCCCGTTATCTCGCCGGAGTTCCTGTAAAAAGCGGGGGTAATTGTGGAGGGTAATGGCGCCGGGGTGGGTCACGCCAAAGGAGTAGAATAAATCCGCCAAAGGCGTGGTTTCCACGATGGGGCGGGCCCGTTTGCCGGACATCTCAAAAAAGTCCACCTGCCGCAGGAGGCGATGGTTTTCAATCTGGTACAGGTTTAACTCGTCGGGGATCAGGGGGTGCATCCGATAGACGGAGACAAATTCTTCCGTCAGATAATAGGGCGCCGTATGGTGGTCGGTTTCCCCCCCAACAATGCCCGTCAATAAATCTGAAAGTTCCCCGTCGCCAATATTTCCTAAAACCCCCTTCAAATCCTCCCCCACAAAGCCTGACCAATTGACATTGAGGGCGATATCCGTGGCCGGGTGGGGCAAAATGGCGGGCGTCCATTCCACGGTGTGGATTTTGGCCATCAAGGCGGCGTTGATCAGGCGAGCATGGTCAAACAGGGCGTCGTCAGACCAGTCGGGAAATTCCCGTTTCAGGCGCTCGCAGATGACGTTATGCTCCCGCGTAAAGAGGGTGTGGAAGAGGGCTAACCCCAGCCACCAGTTATCGTTAAAGCCCGTCCGGTCGACGCCGGTTTCGGGGTCTAAGGGCAAGAGGCCGTCCTCCTGTAGGATTAACTTACCGTCCTCATGGGAACGTAGGCGCTCTACCGTTTCCGGGTCGCTTCCATAAATTTGGGAGCCGTCCCACCAGTGGGTGACGGTATTGATAAAACGGGGGGGATTAGCTCCGGGGGGACGGGAGGGATCGGCTTGGGTTTTATCCACCGCCATGGGCCGATGCTCCTGGGGCCAGGGGTCGTTATCCGCCAGGGGAATTTCCAGTTTGTCCTGGGGCTGGTCGCTATTTTTGTGGGCGAACCAATCGTGGTTTTCAAACTGAATCCAAGCCGCAGCCAGCAGGTTTAAAATCGTCGCCGGTTGGAAGTGATCCCGAGTCATTAAGGTGCGGCTTACCACCCTGGGATTGGGGGTCAGCAGTTGAGCGCCGGTTTCCGGTTGAATGGCGGGGAGGGGAATATTACGCCCAAAGCGGGTTCCCGCCATGCCCATCTCCGGTTTTTCTAAATCGTTGAAACTCCCGTCCGCCGTCCGGGCCGTTAGGTGGCGCCCCTGGGCGTCGGCTTGGGGTTGGGGCAGTTGGCTTTTATTTGCTAATTGGGAGGTGTCGTGGAGGTTGTCTTCCCGCAAGCGATTGCGGAACATCAACAGTTTGACCAGCGCCAGGGGCGTGGGCAGACGATGCCAGAAACGATCCACTAATTTTTCAAGATCCAAGAACATGAGAATTAACCTCAAGGGAATCGGCAATCGGGGTTTTGAGCCAGTAGAGCAGATATAGCGGTATTCAGGCGTGTGAGAACACTGAACCCCTTACTGAGTAAGGGTTTTAGCCATCTTATTTGTCCCTCACCAGCGCAGACACCGCTATAGAGAGTGGCGTAAACGCCATCAACACTAGCGGGGATTAAATAAGGCCAGATTAAATGACCCGACAGAACCGTCGCCAGCAGGATAAAAAAGACGGCGTACTGTCCAAAAATCCCCATCCGAATCACTTCCCGGTTTTGGGAGAGATCCCGACCCACTTGCCAATAGCCTAGGCCAAAAATAAAGGCTAGGGCGGCAAAGAGATAGGCGTATTCCCAATTCACCAAGGGAGTCAGGTTAAACCGCGTCCTCAGCCAAGGATCGAGAGCCAGTAACCCCAAGGATTCGATCCAATTAATCAGGCCTTTGCTCAGAAAAACGCCCTGCCAGAAGGAGAGTTTCACAGCGCCGCCTCCCCGGTTTCGTCCGTAAAAATGGCCATGGCTTCCGCCATCATCTCTTCATAGTCGCGGAAACGACTCAATTCATAGCAAGCCAAAGGATGCTCCAGGACGTTTAACAAACACTTATTGCAATAGGTGCAGGGTTTAGGCGGCGCCGTTCCCCGGCGGAGATAGTCCGGTAAATCCGGGTTAGCCAAGAGAGAGCGGGCGATGGAAACCCCGTCCGCGGCGCCGTTCCTGAGAACCGAGGCGATGCCCCCGACGGTTTGAAAGCCTCCGGTGACAATGACGGGGATCTTAACCTGCGCTTTAATGGTCTGGGCCTGGGACGCGAGAAACCCCTCCACTTTGGCGGGAATAGCCTGTTCATGCTGATCCAAAACGCCCCGGGGGTAGAGGGAACGACTCCAAATCCAACGGCCGAGGGGTTGGAGCAGACCGTAGCGGAAAAAGAGAAATTTGGTAAACACGAATTTACCGCTGGCGATCATGCTCTGGTAGGTCCGGGAGGCTTCCGCCACGGGAAAGGGACCTAGGGGGTTAAAGGGGTGGGGAAACTGACTGCCGGTGGAAATATGGAGGGCGTCGGCGCCAGCCTGTTCGATCATTTGAGCCAGTTTGACCCCCTCCTCTAGAGTATTGCCCTCTCCCCGGCGCCAGGGAAAGGTCAAGGCGTAGTTGGCATAGTCCACCGGGCTGAATTTAACCATGAGGAAAAAATCGGCGCCGACTTGACCCCGGATGGCTTCGATGACCTCTTTCATCAAGCGGAACCGATTGTTTAAACTCCCGCCATACTCGTCCCGCCGGTCGTTAATGGCGGAGCTGAGGAATTGGGAAAAGAGATAGCCGTTGCCGCCATGGAGTTCGATCCCATCCACCCCCGCTTCCCTCGCCCGGCGGGCGCCCTGAGCGAATTGCTCCACAATCTCCCGAATTTGGGTCTGGGTCATGGCTTGGGAGGGGATGCCGTGGAAGGCTTCCCGGCGATTCGTGGAACTTAGCGCCGGTTGCCCCTGATTTTCAATGCCGCCGATGTCCTGCTGGTGACCGGAGTGGGAGAGTTGCAGGATAAATTTACAGTCCTGTTGGTCAACGCTCCGCCCCGCTTCCCGGACTTGCCGGGCCGTTTCCCGCCAAAAGGGAATCCGTTCGTCCCGGTCGATGGTGGCGTAGTTGGGCAAAATCCGTCCTCGGATATGGACGGGCACATGGGAGGAAATGATCGTCCCCACGCCCCCGCTGGCGAATCGGCGCTCGAAGTTGATCCGCGCTTGGGTGCCGGAGCCGTCGTAGTTGTCGATACGCCCGGAAATGCTGGAGCGAAAGAGGCGGTTTTTGGCTTGAAAATTACGGGCGCCGAAGGGTTGAAAGATAAGGTCGGTATCGGTGGTCATAGCCTTAGTCCTCCGTTAAAAAGGTAGGGTTTGACTAACGGATGCTTAAAATCGTGTCTTTCTGCTTACGATCTAGGACAATCTCCACCAACGTCGTCACATTGGGCGAGAGAAAGCTTGGGAACTGAGCCGGGAAGGGAAAAATTGGAAATTTCCCCTCAACAAAACTAATCTCATCGGAGACTCGGGGCATAGTAATAACCATTTTGACTGTGCAGTTTGCTTCTTTAACAGATTCAAAAAACTTAGCCAATTGATGATAT
>JBKCES010000255.1:0-8349 GCA_046304295.1 Cyanobacteriota bacterium
GAGAAGCCCAAATATCGCCAATCATCCCAAACAAAGAAAAAAATCAGTCCAAGCAATATCTAGCCTAATTCCTGAAAGCCTTATCTAGACTGGCTTTTGAAATATTCAAGATTTTTATCACAACCTGCGAAATGTAGATTAAAAAGCATCATCCAAATAATTTCCCCTTACTTAATTCTCCTTAACTGTCCCAAGCCATGGTATAACTAGAATCTCAAACTAGAATTTCCGACCCGCGCCATGTACAATCCCTCCCTTAGACGGGAACCCCGCACCGAACCCGCCGCTGTCCTGCCCATTACTCGGGAAACCTCCCTGATCGACTGGCTAGAGTCCAGCGGCCGCATGATTGCCCGAGCGCCGGAAGAAGTCAAAATTGAGATTCCCGAAGAGGACGAAGAAATTACGGAACTCATGGGAGATGACGGCTTTGACGACATGGACGACGACCTCGACCTGAGCGACGAAGATTAGGAAACCCGGCGGTGCTTCCGTCGTCCCTTTTCCCTAGCGCCGTTTTGGCCGATTTGTTCAGTTATCCCGGAGATCCGACCGTGGTTTCTAGTCCCTCTTCCTCCGCCCCCTGGTGGCAAAAACCCACGGGCGTTCAACTGACGGTTTTACTCTCCCTTCTCCTGGTGGGTCTGGCCTTCGGGCTAACCGCCAGCGCCGACGCCCTGTTACTGCCCCTAGGGGTTGCGGCCCTCCTCAGCGCCGCCCTGGGCTATGGTGTCGTTCCGCTCCTGCGGCAATTTAAGGCCAGCCAAATCATTCAAGAGGACGGCCCCCAGAGTCATCTCAAAAAGGCTGGCACCCCCACCATGGGGGGAATTTTTTTTGTGCCGACGGCCCTCGTCTTAGCTTTAATCTGGACTGGCGGCGCCCCGGACGCGGTGGCCGTTAGTCTCGTCACCCTGGGCTATATGGGCATTGGTTGGATTGACGACTGGCAAATTTTGCGGCGCCAGTCTAATAAAGGTTTAACGCCCCGTCAGAAGTTGTATCTCCAGATTGCCATCGCCGTTCTTTTTTGCGCCTGGGTGTTTTGGAGTCAACCCAAGGGTCTAGCGCCGCAGATCACGGATGTGAATCTACCCTTGGGTGTCGTCCTACCCCTAGGCGTCTTTTTCTGGCTTCTGGCTGGCTTTACTCTGGTGGCGGAAAGCAACGCCACCAATCTCACCGACGGAGTGGACGGCTTGGCCGGAGGCACCGGCGCCTTGGCGTTTCTCGGCCTAGGGGCGCTGGTCATCCCCGACTCCCCCGAGTTAGCAACCTTCTGCGCCTGTTTAGCGGGGGGCTGTTTAGGGTTTATCGTCCATAACCGCAACCCTGCCCAGGTCTTTATGGGGGATACGGGTTCCTTGGCCCTCGGGGGAGGACTGGCGGCGGTGGGGATTCTAAGCGGTCATCTCTGGGGTCTGTTGCTCTTGAGCGGTATTTTTCTGCTAGAGTCCCTCTCGGTTATCGCCCAGGTGGGTTACTACAAAGGCACCAAGGGTGCCGACGGCAAGGGCAAGCGTCTGTTAAAAATGGCGCCCCTCCATCACCATCTGGAACTGAGCGGCTGGAGCGAAACCCAAATTGTTGGCTCCTTCTATCTGGTTAACGCTCTGCTGGCGGCGGCGGCGGCGCTGACTCAGTAAGGGCGCCGGGCCCCTAGATCCGTTAGGGTTAGGGGGTTGACTTATTGAAGACTGAAAGCGATGTTACCGAGGGACGAATTGCTCAAGGGAGTCGAGAACCGAGAAGAACTGGCCCGGGTCTTGGATCGGGCGGAGCAGGCGCTGAAAACCTGGGAAACGGAAACCACGGATTTTCTTTCTCCCCCGGTGCTGGCGGAAGCCATCGCCCGGTTTGGCTCCCTGACGGAACTACAATTTCTCCCCTGGGGCGGCTATCCCCAGGCGGAGCGCCAGCGTTTAGCCATCGCTCGGGCGGAATTGCCGCTGACAGTCGAGCAGATACCCCTCGGCGCCGTAGTCATCAGCGGCAACTTCCTCTTTGACCCCGCCAGCCATCGGGATTACCTCGGCGCTCTACTGGGGACAGGATTAGTTCGGGATAAAGTGGGGGATATTCTGCCCCTGGGAGAACGAGGCGCCCAGGCCATCCTGGTTCCCGAATTGACGGACTTCCTCGCCGCGGCCCTGACCCAGGTGCGGACGGTGCCGGTGAAAGTAACATCCATTTCCTTGGAAGAGTTAAAAATCCGTCCCCCCCAACGGAAGGAGTTGACCACCGTAGAGGCCTCCCTCCGGTTAGACGCGGTGGCTTCCGCGGGCTTTGGCCTCTCCCGAAGCAAAATGGCGGATGCCATTAACCGGGGAGACGTGCGGGTGAACTGGAAGGATATCAGTCAAGCCAGCTATAGCCTGAAAACCGGCGACTTGGTCACCTTCCGGGGCAAGGGACGGCTGGAGGTGGGGGAGGTGGCCGTGACCAAAAAAGACCGTTACCGGATTCAACTCACCCGTTATCTCTAGGTTAGAGCCAGGGAAGACGCTGTCCTAGGAGACAGTCAGCAAAACGGCCCTTCAATGCTACACTCAACCCTAAAAATCAGATCCAGTTCCTATAATTGGTCATAATCCTTAACCATTGTCTCTCTAGGCTCTTTTATAGCGGTATTCAGACGTGTGAGAACACTGAATCCCTTACTGAGTAAGGGTTTTAGCCATTTTATTTGTCCCTCACCAGCACAGACACCGCTATAAGCGACTCCTTATTATCAAGATTAACGTCCCTGCTCACTCATCTAATCGACCTGTAAATTTAATGTCTGTTCTTCCCACCCCAGTTCTTAAACTCTCCTCCGGGCTTCTCTGCGGTTATCTCTGTTGGTTGCAAGGCGCCTCTCTCTCGGCGCTGGCGGCAGAGCCAACTTCCCAGCCCGCCTCTCTACCGCCCTTGGTGAAAACGGCGCCGGTGGCTCCCCCCATTGTTCTGCCCAAGGAAGGAGAATATACTCTCGGGCCCGGGGATCGTATTAAAGTGGACGTTTTTCAGGCTGCGGAATTATCAGGGGAACATCAGGTGCTAGTGGACGGGAGCGTCGGCTTTCCTCTGATCGGTATGGTTAAAGTTCAGGGCAAGACCATTCCTCAACTCACCCAAATCTTGAGTCAACAGTACGGTCGCTACATTAAGCGCCCCGTAGTGACAGTATTCTTGACTCAGCCCCGTCCCTTGAATATTACCTTGGCGGGAGAAATCAACCGTCCCGGCGCCTATAATATCGCCATTAGTCAGGGGCAAAAATTCCCCCATTTAACTGACATTATTCAGGAAGCGGGGGGGCTAACGCCGGTGGCGGATATTTCCCAAGTCGAGGTGGTGCGTCAAATTGGCCAAAATAACGAGTATTACCGGGTTAACCTCTGGGAACTACTCCGCAACGGGGATAAGCGTCAAAATATTACTTTGCGGGACGGGGACGTGGTGCGGGTGCCTAGCAAACAACAAACCGACCCCGAAGAAGTACGTCAGTTGGCGGACGCTAATTTCGGTATTCGTTTTGATCAGGAAATTAATGTGGCGGTGGTGGGAGAGGTCTTTCGACCGGGTTCTTATAAACTGACGCCCGCCTCTCGGGCCTCTAATATTGGCGAAGTGGGCGGCGCCGGCGGAAGCGCCACCGGGGTTAACGCCAGCAAAACGATTCCCGTCCGTCTGACCCAGGCGATTCAAGAAGCGGGGGGCATTCGTCCCCAGGCCGATGTCCGCAATTTGACCGTCCGACGCAAAAACCGTTCTGGACAAGAGGAGTTGATCAGCGTCAATCTTTGGGAACTCTTAAACACTGGCAATTTAGAGAAGGATATCATCCTCCAAAGCGGAGACATTGTCAGCGTGCCCCAGGCTACGGCCATTAATCCCAAGGAATTTGACGCTCTGGCCTCTGCTAACTTTGCGCCCCGCAGTATCCGCGTCAATGTGACTGGGGAAGTCAAGACTCCGGGCTTAAAGGAAATGCCTCCCAACTCTACCCTCAACCAAGCGATTTTAGCTGGCGGCGGCTTTAATCCCACCCGGGCGGACGAGGGACGGGTTGAACTCGTTCGTCTCAACCCCGACGGCACGGTGACAAAACTCGCCGTTAAACCTGATTTTGGCGAGGGGGTGAATCCAAACAATAATCCGACTCTGCGGGATAACGACGTGATTGTGGTGCACACCAATACCTTAACCACCACCACCCAGACCATTGGCACTGTGCTGAGTCCCATCGGCGCTATTCTAGGGGGCGGCTTGTTCTCTATTATCAATCTGTTCGACTAAATCCTCTGTCGATCGCCCTCCATCGTCGCCAGGTTCAAATCCATGACTCCAGACTCCGATCCCGCCCTCACCTTCTCTCGCCGCTCTTCGGGGGAAGCTGGTACCTCCCCGGCGGTTAACGGCGCTCGTAATGGCTCCTTCAACGAAGCCTCTCCCGCGCCGGGGGCGAGCCGTGGGCCCCAATCCCAAATTCCCGAAGAATTAAACCTCCGTCAGGCTTGGTTTGTTCTTAAGCACCGTCTTCGTTTGATTGTGGCTATCACCTGCGGAGTAACCACGGCGGTGGGGGTCTGGACTTTTCAGCAAACGCCGGTCTATGAAGGACATTTCCAACTCCTCGTGGGCGATCCTGTGACCGAGCAAAACGCACCGGATCAAGCCTTGCTGGAGAGCATGGGAGTGCGAGAAGTGGATTATGAGACCCAAATTGAGGTTCTTCGTAGCGCCAGTATCTTGAAACCGATTCTTAAAGCCGTCCAGCGTCAGTATCCTCTAGTGGATTATGACACGCTAACCCAAGGAAACCGTCCTCCCCTAAAAATCAGCCAGGTTGAAGACACAAAAATTTTGAAGGTTGCTTACCAAGATGTCAGCCGTTCCCAAATTCAGTTTTTGCTAGACGAGCTATCCAAGGCCTATCTCCGCTATAGTCTAGACGAGCGTAAGACCCAGATCAATCAGGGGATGAAGTTTGTCGACGACCAACTACCCCAACTGCGAAAACGGGTCAACGAGCGCCAAGCGGAATTAGAGCGTTTCCGTCAGCGTTATAATCTTCTAGATCCTGAGCAACGGGCCAAGGAACTCTCCGCCCTGGAGTTTAATCTTCAGTCCAAATACATTGAGCTAGAGGTGGCCCAGCGGGAAGCCCAGTCAATGTACGAGGCCCTGCAAAAGCAGTTGGGTCTCTCGCCGGAAAACGCCTTGGCGTCTAGTTATCTGACGGAGTCCCCCCGCTATCAAAATTTGCTCAACCAATTGCAGGCGCTGGAAGTGGAAATTTCCCAGCAATCCGCTCGCTATTTGGAAGATAGTCCGGTGATGCAAGAACTGCTCGAAAAACGGGAAAACCTGTTGCCCCTGATCGCTCAGGAGGCCCAGGCCGTTTTGGGGGGGCGTTTACCAGAGGGAGGCATTCCCAGTCAGGAGACCAGTTCTCCCAGCACGGTTCGCATCAACTTAAATCAACAATTTATCCAAACCGCCAACCAGCTTCAGGTACTCCAGGCTCGGCGGGCTTCTTTAGCGAAAGAGCTAGGGGCGACCCGCGCCCAAATCCAAGCCATGCCAGCGCTAGCTCGACAATACACCGATCTGCAGCGAGAGGCGGCCGTGGCCACCGATAGCCTCAACCGCTTTTTGGAAGCCCAGGCCAAGTTGCAAATCGACTCTTCCCAACAAACCGTTCCCTGGCAACTCATTTCCCCTACGGCTATTGACGAATTACCGGTTTGGCCCCGACCGGTACGAAACATTAGTTTGGGCTTAATCGCTGGTCTGCTCTTGGGAGTGGCCATCGCTTTCTTATTAGAGCGCCTCGATCCGGTCTTCCACTCCGTCGAAGAAATCAAGGAAGACACCCAGGTGCCAATTTTGGGGATGATTCCCTGGCAAAAGGATCTATCTAATCTTGATAAAGTGGTAGAAATGTCCTTGCCAACACTGACCATTGGCAAAGGGGACACAACGGAAGTTGCGGCCAAAGAAGTTCCCCGAGCGGCGCGAGCCACCTATCAGTCCTCCGGTTTTTTAGAAGCTTTTCGCTCTTTAAACACCAATGTCTGGCTCCTCGGCGCCGACCACCCCATCCGCTCCGTCGTTATCAGTTCCTCTACTCCCGCCGATGGCAAATCCACCGTTTCTCTCCATCTGGCGCTGGCGGCCTCGGCCATGGGGCAAAAAGTGCTTTTAGTGGACGCCGATCTCCGGCGCCCCCGGGTGCATACCCACTTCGGCTTGTTGAATGGTCAGGGTCTAAGCAACATCATTGCCACGGGGTTAGCGCCAGAGGAAGCCATCCAGAGAGCCCCCCAGTGGGAGAATTTATCGATTCTGACCGCCGGAGATATTCCCCCCGACCCCATCCGGCTCTTGACCTCCCGACGAATGCAGGAATTGATGGCCGATTGGGAGAAAAACGAATCCTATGATTTGATTATTTACGACACGCCGCCCCTCTTAAATTTCGCCGACGCCCGGATTTTAGGCGCCGCCACAGCGGGCTTAATCTATGTGCTGAAATTGGGTAAAACGGATCGCACAGCCTTTAAGCATGTCTTAGACGATATCAATTTAGCCCAGGTGCCCCTCCTCGGGCTGGTGGCCAACGGCATCACTCGCAACGACTACGGCGGCTCTAATTACTACTATTACTATCGCTACGGACGTCGGAATTAGGGCGCGGTTTGCCAGGCGACGGCCTTCTTTCCCAGCCGTAGGCTAATGGCTTGGGCGAGATGAAAACGGGCCGCTAGGGCCAGTAGCTCCGCCAGTTGCGTTTGGAGTCGGGCGAGACTTTGGGGACAATCGGCGCAATCGAGGCAAAGCACCGTAGAATGGTTCCAAATTTCTCGATGGAGCCGACAGTCTGGGGGAAACTCCGGTGCCAGTTGGCGATAGCGAGCGAGAACTGCTTGTTCGAGGTCGCGACTGCTACAGAACCGGGGATGGGCGGGAAAGGTCATGCGAATTCTTGAGAATGGGGCCGGGTTGGGGGCAAGCTCCCCACCTGACCATCTTAGTGAACTTTTCGAAGCTCTAGCGTCAAATTCCCGCTACCGCTCCTCAGCCCTCAGCCCCGTTCCCTTCCTAGACCCCCTACAATAGGGGGCAAGGAGCGCCGACAAGCCGTTAAAGATCGTTTAAGAGCCTTTCCCTAGGTCGCTGAGTTTTGATATGAGTCCTGTTTTGCCCCGTTTTTTCAGAAACTTTTACCGTCGCGAACCCATCTCCAGCTTTATCCTCACCCTCGGCGCCGCAGACGCAGTCATCGGAGGCGTGGGGGAGCGTTGGAGTTTATGCTCCCTGGGGGTTATTTTAGTTCTTCTAGCATTGGGAATCCGTTGGTGGCAAGGTCAGACCGCCGCCAAAGTACCGCCCCCGGCGCCCCGGCGCTATTTACCCCCCAGTTCTAATCCCGCTCCCCTACCTTTACTCACTCAAGAGCGTCGGCGCCGTTAAGCCATTGGGCTTGAAAGACTGCTTGAAAAGCGTCGATCACGGCCGCGTCCATTTCTCTTAAGGTAATGTCCGGCAAAACCTGGGCCAAGCTCCCCACCCCGTAACCCTGTAAACCGCAGGGGACGATGCGTTCAAAGCCCTCTAAATCGGGACAAACATTGAGGGAAAAGCCGTGGTAGGCCACCCAGCGGCTAACTTTGATCCCAAGGGCGCCGACTTTAACTCCGTTGAGCCAAATGCCTGTCAAACCCTCCCGGCACTCGGCCTGTAACCCTTGGCTGGCCAGAGCCGTCAGCAGAACGGTTTCCAGTTGGCGCAAATACCAATGGAGATCCCGTTGGTAATGGTTAAGATCGAGGATAGGATAACCCACCAGTTGGCCCGGACAATGGTACGTGACTTCCCCGCCCCGCTCCGTCCGGTGGATTTCATAGGCGGAGCCACGGGGATCAAAACGCACAAAGTCTAGACTCGAACCCGTTCCTAGGGTATAGACCGGGGGATGCTCCGTTAAAAGAAGGTAGTCGGGACTTCGGCGCCGAGCGATTTTCTGGGCCGCGAGACGCTTTTGGTAATCCCAGACTTCGGTATAGGGACGAAGACCCAATTTTTCTAAAATCCAAGGGCGGGGCATGGATTAATCCTTTTAGCCGAACCAGTCCGCCAGGCTAACTCAAAAAACGTCGCCCTCGATAGGTTTTACCACCTAATTCTCATGTCCCTCATTATTTTTCTGATCTTTGCTTTAGTAGCCAACGCTTTTTTTGTACAAGGCATCGTCAATCTCCCCATCCTGTTTATCCACGCAGTTCAATCCCTAGCGGGATTCCTTCTGCTGGCTTTATTTTTGGCGCTGATGGGCTGGGGGCTGGGGGATTAGGGCAGTTC
>JBKCES010000256.1:0-10665 GCA_046304295.1 Cyanobacteriota bacterium
AAGAGGATCTGAGTCTTTTGAGGGAATCTCCGCCTCTGGAGTCGGTTCTCCCGCAGGTGTCTCCAGCAGGGCGGCCGGTTCCGGGGGAACAACGGGAGCGGGCAAAGCGTTAGGGTTTAGTTGAATCTCCGGCGCCAGCAGGGTTTGTAATTCCCCTGCGGTCAATTCGCCCCGAACCAGTCGGGATAGTCCGTCTTGCCCCTGGGGTTGGTAATCGATGACCCGGACGGTGTTGTTAAAGACATTAGCGATTAAATTGCCCGCTTCATCGATGAATTCCAGCTTGACCCAGTTGCTCCCCGGCTGAAATCCCTTCAGATAAACCGGTTGCCAATGGTCGAGTAAAAAGCTCTGGTCGTTGATGGTGACCCGAATGCGCCAATCTTCGCCCCGGCTCTGGGCGATGGGATGGAGGGGCGCCCCCGTCAGGTAGAAGTCCAGCAAAATCGGCTCGGCGCCGTAATTCCCCTTGGGGCGGCTGTAGGTGAGGAGCGGTGTCTGGGGGTCGGGATGATTATTTTCCGAGGGCGTGAGGACGTGGAAGGTGACCTGGGCGTAGGCGCCGTCGTTTTTAAAACTTTCGTGCCAAGGGCGGACGGGGAAAGCCCGCAGGGTGTGGGTGCCGGGGGCTAAATCCTTCAGGGTCACGGGTTGGGAGAGGTCAAAAAGCGCCTGGTAGGGTTCGTTATCCAAAATTAAATGGATGTGGGGGCCCAGATGTAAATCCGGGTTTTCAAAAAGCGGTAAGTCCTGAACCTGTAATTTGACCTTAACTTGGGTTTGCTTAACCACTTCCTCGGCTTTGGGGCTGAGGATTTGAACCTGGGGCTGGTAGCTATCGTAGGCGCCCTGAAGTGCTGTAATAGCCGGGGGCGGGGCTACTTCCTGAAGGGTTCCGGCGCTTTTCAGCCCGTTGGGGGAGGTTAACAGCGGCGGAATGAGCGCCGCCTGGGCCGGCAGGACGCCGATTAAGAGCAAGCAACCCAGAAACAGGGCCAACGCCTTGAGGGGCCAGAGGGGGAAAACGGCGGTTGGGGGATAATGTCGAGATTCCTGCTTCATAGGTGTTCCAGTGTAAGACGCTCGCTTTATCAAACTATATCGCCAGAGCGCCTGGAACCGCGCGGGCTTCGGCCCGGAGGGGAGAAGGGGCGGTTAACAGCCCTCTCCCCAGTTTCTGAGCCGTTGGACTCCTAACGAGAAGGCGTTCTAAAGCGTCTCTAAATAACTCAACAGATCCGCCATCTCTTGCGGTTGAGGCTGGAATTGAGGCATGGGCGGGGTTCTGCCGCTCACGACCTGTTGAATGATCGCCTGGGTCGATTTATGTTTACTAATATGATATAAACTTGGGCCAATATTTCCTTCTCCCCTCAGCCCATGACAAACGCCACAGTTGGCTTCAAAAATACTCTGGCCCCGCTCGGCGCTCCCCGCGGCGCTGAAAACCGCCTGGGCGTAGGGGTCGGGGGGAGAGAATTGGACGATGAGAAAATAACCGCCCCAGCCCAGAGCGGCAAGACTCAGGCATAGAACAAGGAAGCGGCGCGGGAGGGGGAGAGTAGCCTTCTGCATTCTGGCTGGGTCACTGTAACAGTTTGTAACGTTTCCGCAATTACTCAGTATAGGAGAGTCGCTTCTCCAAGATTCGAGGCGCGGGGGCAAAATTCCCTTTCCCTATGACCTAGATTTCCTGTCGCAGAGCGTACAGATCTTTTTCCCGAGCGAGGGCGAAACCTAAAGAACTCCGCCAACTGGGGTTGCCCTGGCTTGCGAACAGCGCCAACGCCAGACAAGCTAGGGCGCTGGTTACCCCAAAGAGACCCCGAAAACCGAGCCAAGCCTGACTAAAGCCAAAGATTGGCCCCGCTAGAGCGATGCCCACATCAAAACCGCTGACGCAGACGGCGAAGACCCGACCTCGCTCCGCTAGGGAAGAGCGGTCGGAAATGAGAGCGATGGTCATGGGAATGAGCACCCCGGCGCCGATCCCCTCCAGCGCCGCCGCTAGGAGAAACACAGGAACAGTGTAGGTGTTGCCCAAGAGAATCATGGCGCCGATATAACTCACCAGACTGCCGGCGATAAAGACGCCCCGGCCGTAGAGGTCGGAGGCCTGCCCCGTCCAGACCCGGGCGATAAAACTGGTCATGGCCGCGACGGTATAAAACAAGCCGACGTTGATCGCTAGGGGAATTTCTTTGATAAAGAGGGGTAAAAAAGTGGCTAAATTGCCAAAAACCAAGCCGATGAGGAGTAGCACTAGGGACGGAATCAGGAGTCCCGGACTGATCAGTAATTGGAGCATGGTACGGTTTAAGACCCCTTCTCCGGCGCCGACGGCGGCGTTAAAAATAGGACGGGGAGCCTCCCGAATCAGCCAAATTAATCCTAAGGCGACTCCCCCCAGCGCCGCGGACAGGGTAAATAAAAACTCGTAGCTCAGGGCGGTTTCCAGATAACCCCCCAGCGCCGGCCCTAGGGCCATGCCGACGGGCACCGCTAGGCTCATGTAACCAATCAATTCCCCCCGCTGCTTGGGGGGAGCCAAATCCACCACCAGGGCGCTGAAGCCAGTGGTAAAGGCCGCCACGCTGACACCGTGAAAAGCCCGAATAACAATTAACAACGGCACCGTGTCCCCCCAGAGATAGCCTAGGGGCGCCGCCGTTCCCACAAAAGCTCCGATTAACAACGCCGCCCGTCGTCCCCGACGATCCACCAGTTGTCCGAGCCAGACCCGAGACCCTAGCAAGCCAATGGCAAAGGCGCCCATCACCAGACCGACCTGTTGATGACTAGCGCCGACCTTTTGGGCGTAACTGGGCAGGGTGGGCAGGAGGGTGGTCAGTCCAACCCAAAAGAAGAGGGCGGCGCCGAAGAGGAGAATAAAGTTTCTCTGGGTCTGGGCGTCGAGGCGCCGGAGGGTGGACAGGGGATTCACGGTTAATATTTCTTAACATTACTGTCTATGATAGCGGCGGGATACTGTACAGACCCGCTTTAATCGGCGCCGCTTGAGCCATTACGATAATTGAACGATCCGACCCTAGGAGAATGAACGATATGGCTAAACCCGCTTGGCGACGCGCCCTTGGCCTTCGGGGAAAACAACTACGGCGGGGTTTTTCTCAAAACCTAGACCTCAGCGACGAGCAAAAAGCGGCGATTTATATCCAGTTAGCGGAGTCGGTCAGCCTTAAGGATGTCAGCTTTTGGCTGGAAGTCATTTTTGCCGCCGGGGTGGCCACCCTAGGGTTAGTCCTTAACAGTCCGGCGGTCATTATTGGCGCCATGCTGATCTCTCCCTTAATGGGCGGGATTCTGGCCAATGGTCTCGCCCTAGCGATGGGGGACATTGTGCTGGCGATTCGCTCCTTAGTTAATTTAACCCTCAGTTCCACTCTGGCGGTTTTATTTGCCCTCGGCTTGGTGGTCATCCTCCCTTTTCAGGAAATCACCAGCGAAATCGCCGCCCGCACCCATCCTAATTTGCTCGATCTGATCGTGGCGCTCTTTTCCGGCGCCGTCGGCGCCGTGGCCACCTGTAAACAAATTAAGGGTGTGGCGGCCTCCCTGCCAGGAGTGGCCATCGCCGTGGCCCTGATGCCGCCCCTCTGCGTGGTAGGCTACGGCATTGGCACGGCCCTGAGTTCCGGTCACGCCGAAGGGTGGGCGCTGGCCCGGGGCGCCGGCTTATTGTTTTTTACCAACCTGGTGGCGATTATTTTTGCCTCCCTGATTGTGTTTTTCTTCATCCGCTTTGACTATCCCCGAGTGCAAAATTTGGTGACGGACTGGAAAGCTCACAACCCAGAGATAAAGCCCACTCAGGCTTGGGTGGATAGTCTTCCCATTGCGCCCAGTCTGAAGACCATTGGCAATCTGCCCAGTCGAATTTTTCTGATCCTGATCGCCCTAGGGGTTATTTCCCTACCCCTGACCCAATCCCTGGGCAAACTGCGGGCGGAAATTCTCAGTAAGCGGGAGGAAAGCCGTCTGCGGGAGCAGATTACGGCGCTCTGGCAGGAGTCCCTGGCTCAGTTTAACGACGGTCAACCGAGAGCCTACTTAAACCGTCTCAGCTTTCAAAAAAGACCCGACCTGTTGACCGTCAACCTCCAGGCCGTGACCAGTCAACTCTTCAGTGCCGAGGAAAAGGAGCGATTTACCGAAGAACTGGCCCGCCAACTCGACCGTCCCTCCCAAGAAATTTTTCTCAATTTGATCGAAATTCCCTCCCGCCAACTGGAATTACCGGAAACCAAAGCGGAACCCGCCTCCAGCCTAACCTGGAGAGAGCTGGAAACCCAGTCCCAACGGCTCCTAACCCAGGCGCTCCGTCCCATTTCTTTTCCTCCAGAAACCGCCTTACTGGCCTATCGAGTCCTCTACTCCCTCGATCCGGCAACGGCGCCCCGCCTCCAGGCGCTATACCTGGCAGACCGTCCCCTCCAAGCCGACGCCCAATTTGTGCTGGGCAACCAAATCCGCGGCGCCCTCGGACAACCGGAATTAACGGTGGAATTTTCCCGCCTCGGGCCGGATCTCGGCGTCCTCCCCCCCGGCCCGGCGCTGACGGACAGAGATCGGCAACAGTTAGACCAAGCGGGGAGATCGCTCCAGCAATACCCTGAACTCCGGCTAGAGCTGATTTACGCGCCCCAAACCCCGGAGGAGGAAACCCGGCTCCTGACCCAATTAGCGGCGCTACGGAACTACTTGCAACAGGCCTGGGGCGTTCTCGGCCCCCGTCTCCAGGAAAAAGAAACCGCCGGCGCTCCCCCTGGTGTTAGCCTTCGCCTACTCCTGCCCCGGCGCTTGCAACTCGCCCCGGCCCCATTGTCTCCGGCCGCCGAAAGCGCCGAATCTTGGGAAAAAGGAGCGCCATAATAGAGTTGAACAAAACGGGGACACTTTCCCCTTCTTGGATAGGAGCGACTCGATCATGGTGTCCATTGCCCCAGCCCACTACACCGACGTCCAAATTGCCGCCTGGTTGCGGGGGCTGTTGACCATCGCTTGGGCCGATGGCGATTTTACCGAAACAGAGCAAAGTCTGATTGCTAATCTGACCCAGGAAATGGGATGCTCCGACCCGGATACGGTTTTGTTTAAAACCATCAGCCCCGAGGATTTAGCGGAGGGCTTGGGACAGAGCAAAATTACCGCCGAAAATTTTCTACGCACCGCCGTTTTAGTGGCCATCGCCGACGGTCTTTATTCTCCCCCGGAGTCACAAATTCTTCACGACTTCAGCGCCGCCCTAGGGATTAAAGTCAAAGCGCTGGAATCCTTGGAACACACCCTCTGCGACCCCCAGGGAACGGAGCCAACCGGGGAGCACCCCCACCCGGATCTGCTCCACCCCGTTAAGGACTGGTTAGACGGCATGGCCATCCAAGATCCCCGCCTAGCTCGCTTTATCTGTCATCTGGTGCCGTCCCAATGCCCCTTTGAGCGGGACATTACCCTCTTTGGCCGCAAACTGGTTCATATTCCCCCTCTCTGCAAACTCAACCCCCTCTACGAGCAATTGGTGGGTCTCCGTTTCCGGGCGCTGTCTTATCTGGCGGACGACTGCCAGGAGGATGTGTCGGCCTATATTTAGCTAGGATTTAACCGGGGGCTACAGGCCCAATTTTTCCCGGTTTTTAGACTGAAAGGAAGACCAGAGCCAAACGGAACCGGAAACCAAAGACGGCGCCAAGACAAAGGCCGTGGCAGTGATAATGGGGTGCTGACGAGCGCCGGCGGAAAAGGTCATCACCGCCAGAATCAGAGCGCAGTAGGCGAGTCCTAAGAAGGGCACGCCGAGAACAAGGAGGGCGAATTTCGTGTCTTTGTCCATGGTGGTTTCCGGGTCAACTCTAAATCGATCCCCCAATCTTAGAAGATTTTCCGGCAGTCGGCTGGTCTTTAAGGCGCCGACCGGTATCGATTCCTGATCCCTCCTCTGACGTCTGAATATCTGGATCTCTGATATCGGTTTCTTGTTACCATGCCCAGTTATGACTTCTCAGACTTCCGCCCTTCCCTCCCGGCGCCGTCTCTGGTTGGCCGCCATCAAACCTCCCATGTACACCGTGGCGGTGATTCCCATTAGCGTCGGCTCCGCGGCGGCCTACGGGGTTTCGGGGCAAGGGTCTCTCCCCATTTTCGCCCTCTTTTTACTGGCCGCCATCGCCATTATCGCCTGGATCAACCTGAGTAACGACGTTTTTGATGCCGACACCGGCATTGATGTTAATAAAGCCCATTCGGTGGTTAATTTAACGGGAAATCGGCGCCTAGTCTTCTGGCTCAGCAACGCCTTTCTGGTTCTCGGGTTAGGAGGCGTTCTCGCCATCACGGCACTACAACGGGACTTCACCGTTTTAGGCTTAATTCTGGTCTGTTGCGCCCTGGGTTATAGCTACCAAGGGCCGCCCTTCCGCTTGGGCTATTTAGGCTTGGGAGAAATCATTTGTTTTTTAACCTTCGGCCCCGGCGCCGTCTCTGCGGCCTACTATTCCCAGAGCCAAAGTTTGAGTCCCGCCCTCCTGTTTCCGGCGCTGTTTGTGGGGTTAAGCACCTCCATCATTCTCTTCTGCTCCCATTTTCATCAGGTGGAGGACGACCTCGCGGCTGGGAAACGCTCCCCCATTGTCCGTCTCGGAACCGCAAGGGGCGCCGCTGTGTTAATCGCCGCCTTAATTTTGCTCTTCCTCCTCCCCGTCGGCGCCGTTCTCTTGGGTCTGGCTCCGGTCACGGCGTTGTTAACCCTGCTGAGTTTGCCCTTCGCCCTCCAATTGGGACAAAAAATTCAGCGGGAGCGGGACAAACCGGCGCTGGTGAGTAACAGTAAATTTATTGCGGTTAATCTCCATTTTTTCAGCGGTCTGCTCCTAGCTTTAGGCTATTTGTTTGCCTAAAATCACCAAGTCTTCTCGATGGTCGGGAAATTGGGCGACCCTAGGCAGATAACCCCAGTGCTCAAAGCCTTGATTGTGGAAGAGGTTTAAACTCCGTTGGTTACAGGCGAAAATGAAGGCCACTAGGGTTTGAAACCCGAGATCGGGACTTGCGGCCAGCGCCTCGGACAATAGATATTGGCCCCAGCCCCGCCCTTGATGCTCCGGCGCGAGGTACAGACTTAACTCCGCGGTGAAGCGATAGGCCGGGCGTCCGTAGAAGGGCTGAAATCCCAACCAACCGAGAATAGTTTGGTCTAGCTCTAGAACCCAGAGGGGATAGGTTTGGGGCGAATGGGCAGAGAACCAGGCTTGCCGACTGGCGACCGTCACCGGCGCCGTATCGGCGGTGGCCTGTTGACCGGGAATACTGCTGTTGTAGATGGCCACAATGGCGCAGAGGTCTGGAGGCTGGGCCGGTCGGAGACGGGGGTGGGGCATCGGCGCAATGTCTGGGGATGAGATTTTAATGCTAAAGGGTTTGGAGGGGGGGATGCGATACGCTCCCGAAAGCATTGTCCTTGGCAACACTTTTTATAAGTTATACTTTGGTCAATGAGACCTGACCGCGATTCGGAGATATTGCGCCATGAGCTTTAAACCCTTCGCCTCAATCTTCGGCGCCGTTCTCCTGATTCTGACCCTAGGATTCGGAACCGTATCCAGTCTCCCCAGTTTTGCCCTTGATCAGGGAGCCTTAGCCCAGAACGCCCCCACTGTCCCCCCTAACCTTTGGCCAAAAATCCGAGCCGATTTGGCTCAACGAACCCGGCGCTCGGAATCCCAGTTTAAACTTCAGGATGCGACCCCCCAAACCTGGCCCGATAGTTGTCTAGGATTACCTCGGCCCGAAGAACTCTGCGCTCAAGTTCTGGTTCCCGGTTGGATCGTTCAAGCCACAGACGGCAAAACGATCTGGACTTATCGCTCCAATCAAAACGGCGCTGTCTTTCGTCTAGCGCCTTGAGCCTAGTTCTTCGACAGGCACAGGGAAGTCCTGAAGCCAGCCGAAGTGGATCATGAATAGGCTCGGATTAGCGCCCCTCTTGCCAAGGGAAGGTTGGGGCGTGTACCCTTTTTTAAAGAACTTTCTGGGGAAAGCCACCCCTGGCAGTTTTTACTGAACTTGGAGGCGTTATGGATTGGTTATTAGTTTGGGGCGTAACGCAGGCCGCGGGTTTTGCTTTTAAGCCGATTTTAGAAGATTTGGCGAAGGATGCGGCTAAGGATTACGCCAAGGACTTTTTTAAGGATTGTCTCAAAAAGGTGATTCATTTACCGGAGAAGGACGAGCAAAAGGAGGCCTATGGAAAAGCTCTAAAGGAGTTTTTGCAGTTTTTCCAACAAGAGTTGGATGATTGTGATTTTCAGGATGTTCAAATTAGACAATATATTCAGCCGCTCAAAAAGTTTATTAAAAAGCCAGAGATTGCGGCTATTTTAGGCGGCGCTTTTGAGGCGGATTGCGCCGCTTTAGATACGCAGTTTTTAGCAAAAACCTGGCAAGGGATGAATTTACCCTTTTTGCCGGATGAGTTTAGTTGGGAAAGGGTGGCTAAACGTTATTTGAAAAAAGTCAAGGCGATTATTCAGGAATCCGATAAGCTACGGCCTATTTTTGGGGCCCAAACTCAGTCTCAAATGGCGGAAAATCTTCAGGAAGTGGCGGGAATAGCGCCGGACTTTGATTTGGGACGGTATGCTGAAGGGTTAAAGGAGCAGTATGGAAGTGTCAAGCTGGAGTCTTTGGATACGACGGGGGTTTATTACGATGGGCTAAAACTTTGGGAAATTTTTATTCCCCAAAATGTGCGGGAGTGTCAGGAGTTTTTGCCTCAGGTTTATGAACTTCCGAAGGATCATCTGAAACGGTTACGGGAAGCGGGAGAAGCGATAGACTCAATCTCTGAGGAGGAGTTAGAGCGCCAACGTCATCGGTATATTAATCAACAAAGTCAATTGGTTTGGGATGTTATCGGCGCTCCGACGGCTCAGTCTGCCAAAGGTTCGATTCAGCAGGTGGTCATTCTCGGCGATCCGGGGTCGGGAAAATCGAGTTTGTTACAATATATTGCGTTAGATTGGGCTGAACGGCCTTTGAGGGATTTATCGTTGTATCCGCTTCCTTTGTTGCTGGAACTGCGGGTCTATGCTCGCGATAAGCAGGCGGGTCAGTGTCGGGATATTTTGTCGTTTATTCATGGGGGAAATATTACTTGTCGCCTCAATCAGCAGGAGCTTCATGAAAGGTTAAGGGCTGGTTCGGTTATTGCTTTATTGGACGGCGTTGATGAAATTTTTGATCCTGCGTTACGGGACGAGGTGGTGACGGATATTCACCGTTTTAGTAATGATTATCCCCAGGTTCAGGTCATCGTGACTTCTCGTTGGTTGGGCTACAAGGGGGAGCGTTTACGGGGCGCCGGTTTTCGGCATTTTATGTTACAGGAGTTGGAGATTGAGCAAATTGGCGAGTTTATTGAGCGTTGGCACGATCTCACGTTTACGGACGAGGCGGATAAGTTACGGAAAAAGGAGCGGTTAATTAAGGCGCTTGGGGAGTCTAAGTCGATTCGAGAGTTGGCGGGGAATCCGTTGTTGTTGACGATGATGGCGATTTTGAATCGTAATCAAGAGTTACCGAGGGATCGGCCTGAGCTTTATAATCAGGCTTCGCGGGTGTTGTTGCATCAGTGGGATGTGGAACGTTTTCTGATTGAGGATGCGCGAATTGACCCGAAAACCTTTGATTATCGCAATAAACAGGCGATGTTACGGAAGGTCGCCTATCGGATGCAGTCGAGTGAGCAGGGTTTGGCGGGAAATCTGATTAGTGAGTTAGCATTAAGGGAAGAAATTATCCTTTATTTACAGCAAGAAACGGATTTTGATAAGCCGAAAGAAATTGCAGTAGTTTTGATTAATCAGTTGCGGACTCGCAATTTTATTTTGTGTTTTTTAGGGGCAGAGTCCTATGGGTTTGTGCATCGCACTTTTTTGGAATATTTCTGCGCATGGGAGTTTGTGTGGTAGTTTAAGGAAACTCAAAGGTTAACGATTGAGGGGTTAATTAATGAGGTTTTTGGCGCACATTGGCAGGATGAAAGTTGGCACGAGGTTTTGCGGTTAATCTGTGGGATGATTGAGCCAAAGTTTGTGGCGGAAATTATCGATTTTCTTTTAGCTCAGAAAGTTGATAGAAAGAAGTTTTTAAATAAATATGAATTTTTAACAAAAGAAGGGTTGGTAATTTGATTTTAGCGGCTAATTGTTTTGCAGAGTCAGAAATAAAAACTTGATTGCTAAAACTTCAGAACAATTATTAGAACAGTTAAAAAGTGAAATTAAACAAGAGTCTGAATCCAATTTCAATTGGGAGTTGACAGAAATCTTGGTGAATTTAGTTGCCATGAACTGGAAAGACAATCCTCATACATTGCTTTGGCTCAAGGACTGTCCTCTACAGGATGAAAATAATGATGTTCGACGTGCGGCAGTGAGCGCGATCGTTCAATATTCGCCGATTCAAAAATGAAGTGCACCACTTAGGGGGGCTAGCCGAAAGGTGGCCCATCGTAACCTTTCAAGGGTGAACGAAGAAATGGGGGTTTCAGGGAGAGGAGTAGATGGTGTATGGTAAGAGGGCAAACAAGGACGATAGAGATGAAAGCCAGAGAAATCCAGATTTCGGAGGCGGATTGGGAAGCAACAC
>JBKCES010000257.1:0-6582 GCA_046304295.1 Cyanobacteriota bacterium
AGCTAACGCCGTGGTTCCTTGGGCCGATAAAGACATGGGTTATTACTGGGCGTTGATCCAAGGTTTAGGGGAAAAATTGGGCTTTAGCCTCCAAACCCCCTGGCGGGCTTTGACCCCGGCCCAAAAACAGGTCTTGCTCTACGGGAGCGAGGAGAAGGTCAACCTCAGCGCCAGTTTCGGCTACGAACCGCGCTCGGTGAGCGTAGTCGAACCGAGGCGTTTTATCGGCATTTTAAACATTCTGGAGCGCCAATACCAGGAAACCAATTCCGAGTTAGTCAAACAAAAACTAGAGGCCTATATCCGCAGTCAACCCTGCGAAGTTTGTCAGGGTCGGCGCTTGAAACCCGAGGCGCTGGCGGTGCGTTTAGGGCAATTTACCATTCAAGATTTAGTTCAGGTTCCCATTCAGGAAACCCTCGCCCGGATGGAAACTTTAGAGCTGAGTCCCCGCCAGCGCCAGATTGGGGAATTAGCCCTGCGGGAAATTCAAGCGCGTCTGCGTTTTTTACTGGATGTGGGGCTGGATTACCTGACCCTAGACCGGGCCGCCATGACCCTCTCCGGGGGAGAAAGCCAACGCATTCGTCTGGCCACCCAAATCGGCGCCGGTTTAACGGGAGTCCTCTACGTCCTCGACGAACCCAGCATCGGCCTCCACCAGCGAGACAACGACCGTTTACTGGCAACCCTGAGAAAATTGCGGGATCTGGGCAATACCCTAATTGTGGTGGAGCACGACGAAGACACCATCCGCAGCGCCGATTATTTGGTGGATATCGGCCCCCAGGCGGGGATTCACGGCGGTGAAATTGTTTGTCAAGGGAATTTAAGCACGTTGCTCGAAGCCGAAAACTCCCTCACCGGCGCTTATTTATCCGGCCGGAAAACCATCCCCACCCCGGACACTCGACGGCCCGGCAATGGGCGCCGGTTAATCTTAAAAGACTGTCGGTTAAATAACCTCAAAAACCTTGAGGTTGCCATTCCTCTTGGGCAACTTGTGGCCGTCACCGGCGTCTCCGGCTCCGGCAAATCCACCCTTGTGAACGAACTCCTTTACCCGGCGCTCCGCCATTCTTTAAGCAAACAGGTTCCCTTGCCCCAGGGATTGGGGGCAATTGAAGGACTAGAGGCCGTGGATAAAGTGATTGTCATCGACCAGTCCCCCATTGGTCGCACCCCCCGCTCCAATCCCGCCACCTACACCGGCGTCTTTGACCCCATCCGGGAGGTCTTTTCCCAAACCGTGGAAGCCAAAGCGCGGGGCTATAAAGCCGGGCAGTTTTCCTTCAACGTCAAGGGCGGTCGTTGCGAAGCCTGCGGCGGTCAGGGAGTGAATGTGATTGAAATGAATTTTTTGCCCGACGTCTATGTGCAATGCGAGGTCTGTCGCGGCACCCGCTATAGTCGGGAAACCCTGCAAGTCAAATATAAGGGGTTGTCCATCGCCGAGGTTTTAGACCTAACCGCAGCGGAAGCCCTAGAAGTTTTTAACCCCATTCCCCGGGCCGGCGCTCGTTTGCAAACCCTCGTGGATGTGGGCTTGGGCTATCTGAAACTGGGGCAATCGGCGCCGACCTTATCGGGAGGGGAGGCCCAACGGCTGAAATTGGCGACGGAACTGGGGCGCCGGGCCACCGGCAAAACCCTCTACTTGATTGACGAACCCACTACGGGCCTCTCTTTTTACGATGTCCATCAACTCCTCAACGTCCTCCAGCGCCTCGTGGATAAGGGCAATTCAGTGGTAGTGATTGAGCACAATTTAGACGTGATTCGCGCTAGCGATTGGATTATTGATCTGGGGCCGGAGGGCGGCCACCGGGGCGGTCAAATAATCGCCCAGGGAACGCCAGAGACCGTAGCCCAAACGCCCGACTCCCACACAGGAAACTATCTGCAAGCGGCGCTGGAGGGGCGTTAGCCTAGAAAACTTCCTGCTTCTTGCCGGCGCTGAAAGCCCAAGTAATGCATCGGCAGGAGAAAAACTCCTGTTTTTTTGTTGTGTACACAGACTGACTCGATATGATAAAGTCCGAAGCGCCGAGGGTACTGGAAAGCGCCGACCGTCAGCGAATCTGGCTCGATTTTATTCGTAAAGGCGAACGCCAATGTCCAAAACGCCCCTTCAGGATTTGATTGTCATCCTACCCGGCATTATGGGTAGCGTCTTGCAAAAGGACGGCCAAGACCTCTGGAATGTCTCCGGCAGTGTTCTCTGGCAGGTGGCGAAAAGTTTGGGTCATCGCCTGACAGCGCTCCGTCTGGAGGGAGACGATCTCCTTGGGGGAGATCTAGGGGATGGCATTACGCCGACGCGACTGATTCAGGACACCTATCTGATTCCCGGATTGGGGGGATTGGGCCGGGTTGTCGATGGCTATAATCGGACTTCGGCGCTGATTACCGAGCATTTTCAGGCGACGCCCGGAGATATTTACCGAGACGCCGACGATCGAGCCGCCAATTTCTATCACTTTCCCTACGATTGGCGCCGGGATAATCGAGCTAACGCTCACATCCTCAAAAAGCTGTTGGATAAACGTTTGCGGCGCTGGCGGGAGGCCAGCGGCAACTCCAACGCTAAGGCGATTCTTCTGGCCCACAGCATGGGCGGTTTAATTTCTCGCTATTACTTAGAAGTTCTGGGGGGCTGGCAAGATTGTAAGGCGCTATTTACCTTTGGCACCCCCTACCGGGGTTCCCCCAGCGCCGTTAATGTGCTGGCCAATGGTCTCAAAAAAGGTCCCATCGACCTGGGCGCTCTGCTCAAGCTCAATGAAGTCCTTCCCAGCTTGACGTCCATTTATCAGTTAATGCCCCGCTATAAGACCCTCAAAATCGGCGCCGACTTTTACCGAGTGGCCCAATCTCCCGTCCCATTACCCAATATTGATCCCGTTAAGGCGCTGGATGCCTTGCGATTTCACGATGAAATTGACGACGCGGCGGACGCCAATCAAAATAATCCCGACTATCGCAGTCGGTTTGTGACCTGTCCCATCGTCGGCGTGGGGCAACCCACTCAACAATCCGTCGAGTTGGCTAATGGAGTCATTCACCTGAGCGACGCTTTACCCACCTTTTTGCAAGACCGTCCCCAGCTAGCGGACGGCGACAGCACCGTTCCCCAGGTCTCCGCCACTCCCGTGCAAATGAACGATCTGGAGATGTTGGCCAGGGTGGATTACATCGCTGAAAGTCACGGCGCTTTACAAAATCAGCCGGATGTTCTCCTCAATTTGCTCAAAGGTCTGCAAACGGCGCAAACAGCTCCCCTCGAAGACGCCCGCGGCGCCCTGGAACGAGTCGCTAGGGGACAACGGAGCGCCGTTAAGGGAATTGGTTTGAGTCTAGAGGAGTTGTATTTAATCAACGAGCCGGTCACGCTCCGAGCTAAGGTTTCGGGAACCACCGCCTTTAACTCGGTCATGGCTGAGATTGTCTGCGTTTCCGAGGAGCGCCCGGTGATGACTCAGACTCTTATGGAGGAGAAGGGAACCTGGGCGCTAGGAATGGATAGTTTAGAGGCGGGACTGTATTGCGTCAAAGTCTATACGGATAACTCCGGCGCCGGCGCTCCCAACCCGGTGCATCAGGTTTTTGAAGTGGCTGATTTAGAGAGTGAATCCCCCTAAATCCCCCTTGGTAAGGGGGACTTTGAAGCCGGTTCCCCCTTTCAACGGCGCCGTACTGAGCTTGCCGAAGTAGGGGCTAGGGGGGATAAAACCATCTTTTCCAAACACTTTTCTAGACGGGTAAATAATTATGTCCAACTTCTACTCCCTGCTCATTGGTATTGATTACTATCAACCCAATCCCTACTACGCCAGTCTTCAGGGAGCGGTGCGAGATATTGATAAGGTGGCGAGTTTTCTGGAGAAATCCCTGGAAATTCCCGCAGAAAATATGACGCGGCTGACGTCGCCGTTAGGCGAACGCGATACTCACTCCCTGGCGGATGTCCGAGCGGCGCGGCGAGAACAACCGCCGACCTATGACAATATTGTCCGGGCCTTTGCCGCCCTAACGGAAAAGGCTCAGCCGAAGGATCTGATTTATATCCACTACTCCGGTCACGGTGGACGGGCAAAAACCCTTTTTCCCGAGTTAAAAGGGGAAGGACAGTTTGACGAGGGCCTTGTGCCGATGGATGTGGGGACAGACGGTCACTATCTGCGGGACGTGGAAATGGCGACGTTGCTCAAGCGCATGACGGGTAAAGGATTAATTGTTACGGTTATTTTTGATAGTTGTCATTCCGGGGGGGCAACTCGGGGCGATGGGCAGATCCGCGGCGCCAGAAACGGTCAAGCCGACACCCTGGAACGACCCGTTACCAGCGCCGTCGCTTCTCGGGAAGAATTGGCGCGAAATTGGCTGAGCTTAACCCAAGGGGACAGCGGCGAAGGATGGTTGCCCAATCAACGAGATTATGTTTTCCTCGGCGCTTGTCGTCCGACGGAATTCGCCTACGAAGCGGCTTTTGACGGCAATGAACGCAACGGCGCTTTAACCTATTGGATGCTGGATACTCTTGTTCACCGTCAGAGTTCGCTCACGTATCAGTCTCTTTATAACCGCGTCAAGGGGATGATTCAAAGTCAGTTTCCCAATCAGTTACCGATGTTATTGGGAGAGGGCGATCGTCTGGTTTTTGGAGATAAACGGGAGTATAAAGCCTATACTTTGGTGGTTACTCAAGTTTCGGAAAATCAAACAGAGATTACCCTGGACGCCGGACTGTCATCGGGTTTAAGCGCTGGCTCTCGTTTTGCCCTTTATCCCACCGATGATGTGACGGATAAAACCAAACAAATCGCCATTGTCGAATTAACTGAGATTGAGGCAGATCAAGCGACGGCCCGAGTTTTAAGTCCCGAGGAAGGGGGAATAATTAAGGGGAAAATTGAACCTGGGGCTTCGGCGGTGATGGTAGCGGCGCCGGTGACTTTAATCCGTAAAGCGCGTTTATTTGCAGAAAAACAAGCGGGGGATTTGGAAGAGGATTTACCGATTCATTTAGTGGAGAAACAAGAGACGGCGCTAGCGAAAGTGCGTCAGGCGTTGAGTAGTAATGGTTGGGTCGTGGAAGCGGGGGAAGGGGAAAGCGCCCATTTTCAGGTGGCGGTCGGCAAGGAAGGGGAGTATGAAATCTGTATGGGAATGCCGATTAAAAATTTACGTCCGGCTTTAAGCATTGACGACCCGACGGCGCCGCAAAAGGTGGTGGAGCGCCTAGTGCATTTGGGCAAATACCAATCGGTTCAGGAGTTGGATAATCCCGCTTCTAAGTTGACGGATTATTTGGAGTTTCAGTTATGCGACCAGATGAAAAAGCCTTTTCCCGATCCGCAGAATGTTTCCCTTAAACCGGGTGAGGTTGCGTATCTAAGGATTAAAAATAATTATTCGGAAACCTTGAATATTGCTGTTTTGGATTTAGAGCCGACTTGGGAAATTTCCCAGATTCCGGTGCAGGGTAATATCGCCTCGTTTTTGCCCTTAGATCCGGGGCAGGAGGCGTTTACGAAATTGCGTTTACAGTTACCTGCGAATTACCAACAAACGAAGGAAGTCTTAAAGATTTTTGCGACGAAGGGCGTGGCTAATTTTCAGTGGTTAATCTTGCCGCCCTTGGATGAGCAACCTGCCACCAGGGGTATGGCGCTGAATGAGGCTTTGCAAACCAGAGGTCTGGGTCAATCGGTCAGTCCGTTAAATAATTTACTCATGGCGATCGGGGAGGATATGGATCATCCGCCGGCGCTAACTCGTGCTATGATTTACGAGAGTGCTCCAGAGACCAAGTGGGTCACGAAAAAGATTGTGATTACGGTCACTGCTGTATAGTGAGGCATTAATTGGGTTATGAATACCTCAGAATTTTCTTTAAGTCTTGCTGTCGTTATTGGTATTAATAACTACCAAAACGGCATTCCTTCCCTGGGAAACGCTAAACAGGATGCTGAGGCGATCGCCGCCATTTTAGAAAATGACTATAAGTACCAAGTTCATCTCCTCACGGATAGCCAGGCAACGGGACAGTCATTAAAGCATTGGTTAGAGACGGAACTCCCTCAACGCTTAGAAAAAGATCATCCTAACCGACTAATATTTTATTTTGCAGGTCATGGTGACACATCCAAAATCGGCGATGATTCTCAAGGTTATTTAATTCCCCAGGATGCTAAATCAGGAGATGTGGAGACTTTTTTACCCATGCAACAGGTAGAAGCGGCTTTAACAAAACTTTCCTGTCGGCATTGTTTAATTATTCTAGATTGTTGTCATGGAGGAGCTTTGCGTTGGTCAAATACTCGTAAAATGGATTATATTGGTGAAACGATTCATCAAGAACAGTTTGATCGCTTTATTAAAGACCGTGCTTGGCAAGTGATTACTTCCGCCGCTTCTAATCAAAAAGCCTTGGATGCTCCGTAACCGTTCAAGGGGGTGATCAACTGCGTACTAAAAGAGTCAAACCCTTGCTGGGTATGGTTTTCGGGGAATTTTTCCAAAAGATGCAACACGGCTCAATCTAGGAAAATGGGGGTTTTGAGCTGGGAATTAGAATTT
>JBKCES010000258.1:0-3555 GCA_046304295.1 Cyanobacteriota bacterium
TGCAAGCGAAAGTTAACTCCGACCCCTTCGGGGCCGCAATTACCCTGGGAAAACGGGGGGTCTGCGCCGACGTCTTGCCGGGCGCGGCGGGGGGGGGTCTGGCCCGACTCCTTGATTGCGAGATTACGGAACTAAATAGCGACCGGGACCCCCTCTTTGGGGGCGGCTCCCCGGAACCCCTGGCCCGCTATGTACCCAAGTTACTGCAAACGCTCCAAGCGGAAGCGGCCAAGGGCGGGTCAGAGGTTCGCATTGGTTTAATCTTCGACGGCGACGCCGACCGCATCGCCGCAGTGGACGGTCAGGGGCGCTTTCTCAGTTCCCAGGGGCTAATTCCCATTTTGATTGACCATCTGGCGGGGAATTTAGGCAAAACCGGGGAAATTGTTAAAACCGTCAGCGGCTCGGATCTCATTCCCCGCCTAGCCAAAAAATACGACCTGCCCCTGACGGAAACTGCCATCGGTTATAAATACATCGCCGACCGGATGCTGACTCACCCGGTTTTAATCGGCGGCGAAGAATCCGGCGGTATTGGCTACGGCGACCATATCCCGGAACGGGACGCGCTCCTGTCGGCGCTCTACGTGTTGGAGGCGTTGACCCTCGCCCAACGGGATATCAGCGCCCTTTACGGGGACTTGCAAACCCAGACCCAATTTTTTAGCCACTACAACCGCATTGATCTCCCCCTAGCCAGCATGGAAGCCCGGTCGGCGCTGTTGGCCAGCTTGGCGAACCGGCCCTTGACGGAAATTGCCCAGGACGCAGTGATGGATTGCCAAACCGTGGACGGCTACAAATTCCGCCTAGCGGGGGGCGGCTGGTTGCTGATCCGCTTTAGCGGCACAGAGCCAGTTCTGCGTCTCTACTCCGAAGCACCGACGGCGGAGCGGGTGGCGGTAATTCTCGCCTGGGCCAAGGATTGGGCTTTGTCTAATGAACGCCATGCAATTTAAGATGATTGCCTTGACTATCTTTCCTGCACTAACTTTTTTCTAGTTCATGGCTTAAAATTAGTCCATCTATAGCGGTCACATCTAGGTTGTAAATTGTCCCTCTGCTCAAAGCCTTTACCTGTAAGGGTTCGGGGATTTAAAATTTTACAACTCACTTGTGACTGCTATATTAGTTTTATTATTCTGATCTCATCAACGATGACTGCCACGATCCCCAGATGGTCGATAGCGTCCGTCGTCTCTAAGGTGGCGGGCTAGGGGCGTTGGAGACGCGTCATGTTTCCCCCCCCTTCAGCTCTAGGCCCTCTTCTCCCAAACCGCCGTGAACGGTTTTGACCCACTTCAGGCGTTTGGGCCGCAAAGCCATCCGGGCCGTTACGCAGGGCATAATCACCAACCAATGGAGCATGTAAATTGTCCCCAACAGCGTTTGGCTCAGCAAAGACAACCAAGTCCGGGCCGACTGAGGGCCGGAGGGAAGCAGATGCCGCAACCCCTGAACCATCCCCCAACAGGAAAAGCTGAGGGCGATAGCCGTGAGGGCGCCGAGGCGGGGTAGTTGGTGGAAGTAGGCACTAAAGACCAAATCCGGCGCCGCGGCGGTGGGGAGAAGATACTGCATCACCATAAAGGAGCAGAGGTCGATCTTTTTCCCCAAACCTAGGGGCCGGGTTAATAACCCCCGCCAATAATCTAGGTAACGTTGATAGCCTCCTTCGGCCCAGCGATTCCGTTGATGCCAAAGGGCGAGCGCCGAAGTCACCCCTTCTTCTTGCACCGGCGGTTGGGGTAGAACTTCAATGCGCCAGTCCCGCAGATGGAGACGAATCGTTAAATCTAGATCGTCGGTGATGGTTTGCTCATTCCAACCGCCGCAGTCGGAGAGTGCCCTGCGGGAGACAAACTGACCATTGCCCCGCAGTTCTCCAATCCCTTCCAGGGCGATCCGTTGTTGTTGAAAGTATAAATCCAGCGCCATTTCCGTCGCCTGACCCTGGGTCCAGAAATTGACGGCGCTGTTGGCGATGGCTTTACGCACCTGCACGGCCCCGAGGCGGAGATCCTGAAAAAAGGGCGCTACCTGTCGCAGAAGATCCGCCGGCACCTGAGCATCGGCGTCAAAAACCCCGATAATCTCCCCTTGGGTTTGGGCCAACACTTCATTAAGGGCGCCGGATTTGCCGCCCCCGGCGTTAGCTGGCCGCCGGAGAATATGCAAATGGGGATAACGGGGCGCAAGGCGCTGGAGAATCTCCGGGGTGCCGTCGGTGCTGTGGTCGTCCACAATCCAGACTTCGTAGGCCGTCTGGGGATAGTCCAGATTGCAGAGTTGGGTCACCAGAGACTCGATCACCCGTTCTTCATTTTTTGCCGCCACCAGTAGGGAAATAAAGGGTAAATCGCATTCACCTTTCAGGGGAGTCGGCGCCGGTAGAGGCCGGGCCCGCATTAACCGTAAAGCCTGGAGCGCCAACAAAGAAGCTAAAGCCCAAACCAATGCCAAACCCCAAGCCAAGGTGTGGAGCAAAAAGACTGTTCCCCAGACCGCCATTAGGACGATCGCCGCCTTTTGGCGCCGGCCCGCCTGCCCTTGGAAAAAGTCTTCCCGAAACTCCGCTTCCTCCGCTTCGGGGTCGTCCCAACCGGAGATCAGGGCGCTGAGGGGATCGAACTGGGGATCGGGAGGGGGAGAGGGCAACATGGCGACGGCAGGTAGGAATTGGGTTAATCTTAACCTAACGGCTCTAGGCAAAAATTGTAAACGGTTTACCCGGGGCCGATAGGCCTTCTGTTTGTAACGGTGCGGCGCCTAGGTTATGAGCTTGCAAGTTGTACATTGTAGTGGTGGATAAAATTCCGGGCGTTGTCAAATGAGAAGATGTCATGTATAATATGTAGAACATTAGTCGAAGAAAAAATGATGAAATGTCCAAACTGCAACAGTGATCACATCCATAAAAATGGTCATCGTGGTGAACAACAAATTATATCTGTACTAACTGTGCCGTCAGTTTATCAACAGCTATGAACCTAAAGGCTACAGTGATGATATTAAACGTCGCTGCCTGACAATGTATGTAAATGGTATGGGATTTCGAGTGATTGAGAGAGTGACCGGAGTTTTACGAACAACCATTATGAATTGGGTTAAACAAGTTGGACAACAACTTCCTGATGCCTATAATCTAGAAACGATTCCAGAAGTAGGAGAACTAGATGAATTAGAGACTTTCGTTGGCAATAAAAAGAACAAAATCTGGCTCTCCGGGAATGAGGCGGGTAGTCAGGGAGCCAATTAGCCAGAACCTTTACTGGATAGGCTTTTCTCCTACATTCCGCAGGTTGGTAACCCTGCTGAGATATTTTATCAATGACCATCAAATCCGTCTCCTGTAAACATTACAGGTGGCTCAATCCCTTACTGGGACTAGGTTTTGAAAATATGGTATCCATAAGGGGCACAAACGCTGAAAGTGTTGCCCCACCCGCCCTTCAATATCCGTATTAATAACCGTTCTTAATGAAGTGTCTGTCACTCAGATTGTGAGGGTCAATGGTGAGGCCGAGAGAAGCCCAAATATCGCCAATCATCCCA
>JBKCES010000259.1:0-7086 GCA_046304295.1 Cyanobacteriota bacterium
TGGGGAATCAGCCGGGCCAGCGCCTGGGCGATATCCCGGGCCCAGGTGGGAGAGCCGACCTGATCGACGACAACTTTAAGTTGCCGGCGCTCCTTGCCCAAACGGAGCATAGTTTTGACAAAATTGCCCTGACCGTAAACCCCATAGACCCAAGCGGTGCGGAGAATCAAAGCTTCGGCGCCGGTTTTTTGAATCGCCTGTTCCCCCGCCAGTTTGCTGGCTCCGTAAACGCCCAACGGCGCCGTGGCGTCGGTCTCTAAATAGGGCGCGTTTTTCTGGCCATCAAAGACGTAGTCCGTGGAAATGTGGATTAAATAGGCGCCGAGACGTTCCGTTTCTTGGGCTAAAACCTGGGGAACCCGGGCGTTTACCGCCCAGGCCAATTCCGACTCCTGCTCCGCCCGGTCCACGGCGGTATAGGCCGCGGCGTTCACCATCACCGTCGGCGCTTGCTCCCGCAGGAACTCCCGCAGACGGCTTTCCTCCGTTAAATCCAGTTGGGCGCGGTCGAGGTGGATCACCTCCCCTAGCGGAGCTAAGGTTCGCTGAAGTTCTTGCCCGACTTGTCCCTGGGCGCCGAGGAGGAGAAGTTTGGTCATGGTCAAATCCGGGGCGTCGCCCTAAAGTTCGCTTCTAAGGATCTAGCATAATTCTGGCACTGGCCCTGAGAAAGCTCCTAGGCTAAGCTAAACTAGACTTCTAACTTTCTCCGCCGGACTGAAACTCTTATGCACAAAAGAATGGTCTTAGATTCCTCCCACGTCATGTACCGTTCGGAAGAACTTCTTCAGGCCGCCTCTAATCGCTATAGTATTACTGTGCGGGTAGCGGAGCGGGCCAAGAGGATTCGGGAAGAGCCGGACAACGACCTTACCGACGACCCCTTAATGAAGCCGGTGATTCGCTCGGTGATTGAGATGTCGGACGAGATTACCCAACCGGGCATTATTCGCGATTAATGACGAGCAAAGGGGAGAGATGATGGGAAAACGCTGGCGACGCCGGTTGGGTTCTGGGGTTTTAACCCTAATTCTTGTTCTTTGCTTCCAGGGCGGTCTTGGGGCTCAGGCGCCGATAGGAACTTTAACGGTGGAGCAAGTCGCCCTGCAAATCTATGAACAATTGCCGGATCTGCCCAAGGAGAATAGCTACCGCCGTCAGGATAACGGCGAGCCGGACCCAGACCATACCTTAATTAGTCGTCTGATTCGCTACCACCGAGATATTCAAAAGCGCCAGACCCGCTACCGCTTCGATTGGAAATTGACCCTGGCCGACTATTTAGGGATTAACGAACCGATGGAGCCGGAGCGCTATCCGGGCAACTCCACTTTGCAAACCAATCCTCTAGCAACGGACACGACGGCTATCCGAGCCCTGACCCGCCAACAGCGCCTCGCTTTGGTGGATCTGCTGGTGATCAACTACCATCCGCCCCAACCCAAGGCGGAGCCAAAACCGGCGCCGACGGCCCCTCCCCGACCGGTAACGCCCCCAGATCCCAATCGTCCGGTTCTGTCCCAGCCGGGGGACGCCCAATTGCTTCTACCCTAGGGAACATGGCTCAAGTCTGGCGCCGAGAAGGAGAGGGCTGGCGGTTAGCGTGGAATAGTCTGGTGCCCCAATACCCGGGGCTGGTGGGGGGCGCAGGCTGGGCGGTGGAGTTAACGGAAGAAGAAGCTCAGACTTTAGCCCGATTATTGGCGGAAATCCGTCAGACCTTTCAAGATTTAGCGGAGCATGTGATGGCGGAAGAGCGCCTCTGTTGTGAACTGGAGGGGGAAGGCATTTGGCTGGAGGCTGAAGGTTCAATAACGAGTTACGACTTACGGTTTATTTTAACTACGGGCCGGGGTTTTGAGGGGTATTGGCCCGGCGCCGCCTTGGCAGAACTGGAAGCGGCACTGGCGGTTTGTCCCGGTTTTTAGGCACCTGATATCCGCATTCGGCGAGTTGGCAGAAGACAAAAAACAGCTCATAAGGTCTATTCTAGGGATGTCGGGAAGAGTTTAGAAACCGGTTAAGATAGCCTGGTTCTCTGGGGATCAGGGTGAGAATGGATACTAGGAGGCAAAGGCAGCCAGAAGTCTAACTCGTAGATGATCAAAATTTGTAAATCCATAGGCTTGACGCTTAATTAATTAACTGGCTCTCCGGGAATGAGGCTGGTAGTTAGGGAGTGAGTTAACGTCAGATCGTAATTATATAACAGGATACAGTCCTAGGCGTGATTCCCAGAGATCCCAAATTTTTCGTACTTAGATCGTTTATCAACTGATTCCAATTCTAAGGTAATTTTTCCCGGCTCAAAGTGACAGTTTTTCACCGTTATAGCAGTCACATCTAGGTTGTAAATTGCTCTCTGCCAAAAGGCTTTAGCCATAAGGGTTCGGGGGCTTGAGATTTTACAAATCGTTTATGACCGCTATAGACTAACAAAATCTAAAAATTCGATCGACAAAGTAAAACATAGGATCTTGTGAGGTTATTGCTTTTCAGTTAACATTATACACCCTCATTCCCACAGAGCCAGGAGTTCTTAGTCGGATATTTCCTCCATCGACACTCATCTCTTCGATGCTTTCTTGTAACACAGGTAACTCAAATTCTTGACGATGTACTCGTCTTTGATGTGTGCTGTGACTTATGGTTCGACCTGTCAAGATAACAATCTCTTCTTCCGCATCTTGATAAGACTTATAGCGGTATTCAGACGTGTGAGAACACTGAAACCCTTACTCAGTAAGGGTTTCAGCCGTCTTATTTGTCCCTCACCAGCGCAGATACCGCTATATTGGCACTCAGTAGTAGGGAGCATTTTTGTAAATAAGGGCTGATTTGACTATAGCGGCTTGCAGATTGGTGAGATACGGGCTTCGGCTACGCTCAGCCTCGCGCCCTGAGCGTAGCCGAAGGGCTGTCCCTCAGCCACCTGAATACCGCTATATGACTCTCTATTCCTAATTTTTTCGCTTGCTTACTCGTCAATGTCAACGTTCTTACAATACTATTTATTGTCCGAGGCCGTCCCGCTGTGGTTCCCGTTGTTTCTTCGACAAAAAAAGGGCTATTTGAGGATTTACATGAGTTAGAACTTGGTCATGCACTACCATCTCGATAGTTTCCAAGTTGCTCATCTCTCCATGGATGGTCTAATTCCCAAAGGGCTGCTGCTAATTCTTTAGTGTGATGGTCAATACGAGCTTTGAGTTCAGGTTCTATTTTGAATCCTTGGTTAGATGACTGATTTTTAGCTAGGCGTTGTCAAATTTAAAGAGGGTCGCGATTAATCTAGATTTCAAACTCCTTGCTAGTAAGGCTTTTGTTGCGTTGCAAGTCATCCTTCATCTTCATATCTGACAATGCCGATTTTTAGCGGCTCTCTGGGGATCAGGCGAGAAATTGTAGCTTATTATACAATTGCGACTTGGGCGGTAACGCAGAAAAGCCTATCCAGTAAGAGTTCTGGCTAATTGGCTCCCTGACTACCAGCCTCATTCCCGGAGAGCCATATAAACTATCGAAACTTCATCACTATCGAACCGAATAAACACGGTGGTAAGCCTTGCGTCCGCGGTTTAAGAATTACAGTTTATCAAACACTTAAGTACATGGCTTCTGATATGACCGAAGCAGAAATTCTCGACGATTTTCCAGATCTGACGCGAGAAGATCTAAAGGCTTGTATTGCCTACGGGGCCGATCGCAAGCGCCGATGTATGATCGCGCCCTTCTCCGCATGAAACTACCTTTGTTCCTGCGCCCCCCTCTTTGCCCAGATCTCGCCCTCCAGCTCCATCTTTGAGCGCCGCCTGGAGCGATATTTTCAGGGCGCTCCAGACGGACGGGCACTTCAACACCTAGGCAGGGGGAAAAATCTATAGCGCCGCAAAGACCTCTGGCTCCCTTGTGAGTCCGCGCGCCGGGGGTTTACCCTAAAAGCCACTGAAATCTCTTTAACGGTCAACCCTTGGTTAAACTTCTCCGAATTTTTGTCGTTCTCCTCGCTCTGGCTCTAGTCGGCGCCGGGGTGGGAGCCTATTGGGTTTGGCGTCAAGCCACCCAAGCCCCCGCTTGGGTGCAAACCCATATTTCCCCTGTCCCAACCCCAGCGGTTCCCCTAGAACGCCTAGTGGCAAAGAAACTCAAAGAACAAGGCTCTGCGCCCGGTCAAACTGCGACGATCACCCTTAAGTCGCAAGAGCTAAACTCATGGGTACAAAGCGCCGCAGCGGAGAGGTTGCCGCCCCAGACCTCACTACCGCCCCTACAAACTCGCGTTGTTGGGAAAAATCTAGAAATCGGTGCCGTGATTCCCCCTGAAAATCTAGCCCAACTCCAACTGCCTCCCAGCCATCAGGCCCTACTAGACCGACTCGCAGGTGTCTTACCACAAGGTGAACAGGCGCTTTATATCGGCGTTAAAGGCCGCCCCCGCTTGGAAGGACAAGAACTTGTGTTCGATGAACAGACCCAAATTCAGGTGGGACAACTCAGTCTTTCCGTGGCGGAGGTGGCCCGGCGCCTGAATCTCTCCCCGGCTCAACTCCAATCGGCGCTTCGTCTTCCCCTCGCCGCCGCGCCCCTGAAGGATTTTCAGATTGAGGGGGAACAAGTTCGACTAGAATTAACGGCGCCTTAGAGTTTAAACCAGAGAATCAAGAACCGGCGCTTGGTCTGCTCCCGCTTGTTCAAATTAACCTCTAAGCGCTCAATGATTTATACTTTTTTTTCATCTTATCATGCTGATGAAAGAAGAACTATTGAAGATTGGCGTCGCCGCCTTTGCTACTTTTGGCGTCACCAATCTGGATAACTTGTTGATTCTGACATTTTTATTTACTCAGGTTAACGTCTCTTTGCGAGCTGGTCACATTGTTTGGGGTCAATATCTAGGGATATCTCTCCTCGCGCTCCTGAGTCTTCCCGGTTTCTTCGGAGGTCTCGTGATGGATCGCACTTGGATCGGTCTTCTCGGTTTTGCGCCCCTAGGCATAGGCGCCTGGCAACTGCGTGCCCTCTCTCTAGCGGAGGAAGCGCCGTCTTGGATTTTCGCTCCTGACCGCAAACGACAAACCAGGTCTTTCCCTTGGCTCTCCCCCGAAATCTACGGCGTGGCGGCTATTACGGTAGCCAATGGCGGCGATAATATTGGTGTCTATGCGCCTTTTTTCGCCACCCTAAATTTCTTTCAATTGATACTCGTCCTTGGGATTTTTTACGCCTTGAGCGGTCTCGAATGCGGTGCCGCCTATTTTCTCGCCTCTCGACCCCCGATTGGCAAATTGATTAACCGTCGGGGCAAGCTCCTCATTCCTTGGTTTCTCATGGCGTTAGGACTTTGGATTCTTTGGGATAGCCGTAGTTACGAAGTGTTGGCCCCCCTATTAGATCGGTGGAGCCGAAGTTAGCGCCAGGGCGAAACCTTTCCCTAGGGCTCCGTCCACCAGGCTAAACCGTAGGGTTGATGGGGAAAATCTCCCGGAGGAGATTCAACCCGAAGACGATAAAACCCGGTTTGAGGAACGGGACAAAACAGGTGTTGGACAGAATCGACGGCGCTGAGGGAACGGCAGGCGACGAGGGAGGGGGAAGTTTGGGATTCTAGAGTCAATTTCAAGGCTGGCAGGGGAAGAGAGCGAAAGGATTCTCCCAAGTCGTAGCGCCGGTTTTGATTGAGATCGTTAAGTTCGACTCGGCGGGAAAAAGTTAAGGTCACAACCGCCCAGCGCCGAGCTTCTAGAGGTCGAGTTAAATCGTAAAATCGTTTTGACTGTGGCGGGATTTCTCCGTAGTCCCACCCTCGGGGCTGAACGCCTGTCCCCGGCGCTTGCTGTCCGGCCCGCAGTTGTTGTAATGCCCGCGGCCCGTTGAGTTGCCCGGCGCCGATTTCGGGATCAAGGGGTAAGGAAGGGTTGAGGTAAGCCGGGGATTGCCGCCAGCTTTGCCATGTTGGGGTATAGACCGTCCGAGTCATCCCTAAAAAGCGCCCGTCTCCCGGATCTCCGAGTTTATCGGCGCTGTTGAGCAAAATCGCTTTCATCACTTCCGGGCGCCGGTAATCGATTTGCCAACCCTGACGGTCGCCCCATTCCTGCAATAATCCCACAATCCCCGTCGCTTGCGGCGCCGCAAAACTAGAGCCGGTGACTCGCTGAGATTTCCCCTGGAGGTCGGGAACTCGGATCTGGGAACCCGGCGCAACAAGGGCAACCGAGTTTCGTCCGGCGTTGTTAATTTCTCGTCGCGCTAAGCGGCGTCCTGGCCCCTGGGGCAAACGGGCCAGGTTCGCAAAATCTAAACGGCTATATTCCCCGCGGTCAAGACGAGTGAAGGCCACCGTGAGACCGTTATAGTGATCTCCGGGCAGGGGGATACCGCCCTTACCTTGGTTCCCGGCTACCACCATCAGGGTCGTCTCCGTCCGGCTGAGCCAATCGAGACATTGGCTTAACAAACCCTCTCCATCTAAACGGGGTATGCGGCGGGAGTCCCGTCTTAAGGGTTCCCCAAAACTGAGGTTAATAGCCCGGACATCGCCGCCGTTTTGCCGGGCTAGCGCCTGGAGCGCCAAACATTGATTTTCCTGAAACTGTTCCTTCAGGCGCCCAAAGGCGGAGCTGTAGAGCCTGGCGCCCGGCGCCGCTCCCCGAAAGGCCTTACTAGAACCCGCTAGCACCGAAGCCACCTGAAGTGCGTGGGGTTCGATCAATCGATTTTCCGGCGCTGGTTTCTCTCCCCAAAAGACTCCCGCTAGCGTCACTAAGGGCGGCCAAAGTGCCAATTTATCTCGCCCAAACTGTGGCGGTCGCCCCATTTCCAGTTGACCGAGGGCGATTTTCTTTCCCGTTAGGTTATAGGGGGGAGACTGGAGAGCGTAGGCGTCAACGCCCGCAGCGCCCAAGGCCGGTTGGCTTTCCCCCGCCGGCGCCGGCGGGGACAATCCCAAGATCCCAGAACGGGATAAGAAACCAAGCCAGAGTAAAAGTCGGCAGGGATGGAGCTCCATGTTTACCTTTTCCCAAAGCGCCCTCAAATGGAGGCTACGGTGTACACAGATCTCGGTTAAAGACTCAGTTTTAGGCC
>JBKCES010000260.1:0-14966 GCA_046304295.1 Cyanobacteriota bacterium
TTGGTGACGACGGTTTCAATCCGCCACTGTTGCCAAAGCGCCAGTTCTAACGCCTCGCTGACAGGGGGACGAAGGGCAATCAGGCGCTCTGGGGGAAAGCCGCCCCGTTGGGCCAGTTCCAGGGACGCCGCCGTGGGTAAAATCCGGGCGAACAGAGCCGCCTGGTCTTGATAGTCTCGAAAAAAGGGTAGGGATTTGGCTCCGAGGGTCAGGAAGACCCGGCGCCCCTGAAGCAATCCATGGGAAAACAGATCTTCTAAACTGGCGATTTCCATCACCCCCGCTTCCAAAGGACATTCCCGGCGCTGGTAGCGAACATAGGCGAGGTTAAGCGCCTGGGCTAAATCCTGAGTCAGGGCGGAAATTTGGCTGGCGAAGGGATGGGAGGCGTCGATAATTTGGGTAATTTGTTCTTGAATCAACCAAGTCCGTAGGGTTTCCGGTTGCCAGACTACGACCCGAACCCGCCAGGGTTCCCCCTGGGGATACAGCGCCGTCGCCTGGGGGGTCGTCACCGTAATCCAACCCCATCGGCGCCGAGCGATTAACTCCGGCGCTAGTTCGTCAATGGCCGCCAGACGGGTGACTAGGGCGTTTTTCTGGGCCAAGAGTTGGGAGCCGATGGCCATGGTCACCGCCAAAACCGTGGGCGTCGCCAGGGGAATGGAGGCCACTGTTAAGACCAAACAGTATTTTAAAACTCGAATAAAGTCTTCCCCTGCGTGAACCCGGACGACCAAAATGGCCGCCACCAGGATTGAATTGATAATGATCAAATAATCCGAAAGCTTCAGCACCGCCTCCTGCAAATGATCCGTATTTTCCGCCTCCGACACCAGTTTGGCCGTCTTGCCAAAAAAAGTGTTCACCCCCGCGGCACTGACCACCGCCTCCGCCTGACCCCGTTTGAGAATGGAGCCGGAATAAACCTCTTCCCCGGCGCCGCGACTCACCGGCAGGGACTCCCCCGTCAGCGCCGCTTGGTCGATAGAGAGACCGTCGCACTCCAGCAGGGTTAAGTCCGCCGGGATCACATCCCCAATTTTGACTCGGATCAAATCCCCCGGAACTAGCTCCCGGGCCGGAATCGATTGCCACTGGCCGTCCCGTTTCACCGTCGCATTCAGCGCCAACTGGGCCTTCAGCGCCGCCACCGCATCTCCCGCGGACTTTTCTTCAAAAAAACCAATCAGGGCGTTGCCAATCAAAAGGGCGCCGATGATGCCAAAATCCACCCAGTCCCCCACTAGGGCGCAGAGAATAATGGCCGCTTCAATCATCCAGGGCATAGGTCCCCAAAAGTAGGAGAGCAGTAACTCGAAGGTACTGACATTTTTTTCCGGTAGTTCGTTGTAACCGTACTGAGCCAGCCTGCCCTGAGCTTCGGCGGCGCTGAGACCGGCTCGGGAAGCGCCGAGTTGGGAGAGAATGTCATCGAGGTCGAGGGATGGGGTCATGGCTAGCTCCGGCAATGGACAACTCGGATTTTCACCCCGCCATATTACTCCACTCTCCTGAAGTTGTGACTCTGACCTTTCGGCGCTGGGTTAGGAACAATTATCTATGTATAGCAAACCTAAATGAGCAGTGAACGCAATCCAATCGTTTATCCCTCCTAACCACCCTTGGAAAGGGGGGAGCTAAACGGAGCTTGTTCATGATTTACTTCCGGCTGGCTATAACCGACGCCAGATATTCCCTAGTTTCTCCGGGGATCACACTGAATAGTGTATGATAATCAATACTATCGGCAGAGGAAATTCTTATGTTTCTCATTCCTGACACCCTAATTGATGCTCCCGGATGGGAGATATGGACTACTTGCGTAGAGGCCAATAATGTAATACTCAGGCTCTTGGAAGTAGAGGAGCAAACTCCCTGTCCATTTTGTGGTTCAGACGAAACACGTTTACACAAAAAGAAGGTTTTGAAAGTGAGGGATTTACCCATCTTGGGTAAAAACACGATCTTAGAGTTAGACAGGAGTCAACACTATTGTAAACACTGTAATAAGTACTTCACAAGACCATCGGAAAAAATTGACTTTCCACGGAATTTAACCGAACGGTTTAAAGACCATATCATAAAAAGACTCAAAAATTCGACGATTGATCGTGTTGCCGAGGAAGAAAATTTAACGCCAGATCAAGTCAGAGGAATCTTGGAGTCAAGACCGAAAGAAACAGATCAGAGTCGCAATACAAAAAAATAGTGTATTTAAATTTAATCGGGAGCATCCCACTTTCGTAATCTGGAAGGGCAGGATACCTATCCCCCAGGAAAATTTAGAAGAACAAAAATTTCGCCCGCACAAACCCAAATATGCTCCCAAGTCAATCATTCTAAAATCACGATTAAACCCCGCCTTTATATGACCAACGCCCCAGCGCCGCTCCTGCGAACCCTCGCCGACCTAGAAAACTTTCTCTGCCGTCGCCCCCCCAGCCAAACCCTCGGCTTCATCCCGACCCTTGGCGCTCTCCACGAGGGACACGGGAGCCTGATTGAACGAGCACGAGCGGAAACGGATTGGGTTCTGGTCTCCATTTTTGTCAATCCTCTCCAGTTCGGCCCCCAGGAGGATTTTAAGCAATATCCCCGAACGTTAGAAGCGGATTGTCAACTGGCGGAGCGCCGGGGAGCCAGCGCCGTCTTTGCCCCGACCCCGGAAATTTTGGGGTTAACCGGGGAGGAAACCACCCTGATTCAGCCGCCTCAATCCTTAACGACAGGACTCTGCGGCGCCGACCGTCCGGGACATTTCGCCGGGGTAGCCACCATTGTGGCCAAGTTATTTAACCTGATCCAACCCCAGTTCGCCTACTTTGGTCAAAAGGACGCCCAACAACTGGCCATTATTCGGCGCCTGACGGCGGATTTAAATTTTCCCGTTGTCATTCGGGCCTGTCCCACCGTTCGGGAGGACTCGGGCTTGGCGCTCAGTTCCCGCAATCAATACTTAAACGCTCAGGAAAAAGAAGAAGCCCTAGGACTATATCGGAGTTTGCAGGCGGCTCAGACCTTATTTCAGCAGGGAGAACAACGCCGGGAACCTCTGCTAGAAGCGGCGAAAAGGGCGTTAAGCGCCTATCCCAATCTCCAACCGCAATATCTGGATCTGGTCGATCCCCAGAGCCTCCAACCTCTAACGGACATTAAACAGGCGGGTCTGCTGGCACTGGCGGTTAGGGTCGGCGGCGCTCGTTTGATCGATAACTGTTTATTAACCCAACGCCGTCCCCTGATTGTTCTCGACGGCCCGGCGGGAGCGGGAAAATCCACCGTCACCCGCAGGGTGGCGGATCGACTCAATTTTGCCTTTTTAGACACCGGCGCCCTCTATCGCGCTCTAGCCTATAGCGTTTTACAGGCTCAAATTGATCCCCAGAATGAAAGCGCCGTGGCGGGCCAAATCGAAACCAGCGAAGTGGAACTCATTTTCCAACCGGCGCCCCAACTGGCCGGTGCTAAACTGAACGGCCAAGAGATTAGCGAGGCGATCCGGGCGCCGGAAGTGACCCAAATCGTCTCTATCCTCGCCGCCCAAAGCGCCGTCCGCCAAAAATTGCTGGGACTCCAGCGCCGCTATGGCGAACAGGGAGGGCTGGTGGCGGAAGGCCGGGATCTGGGCACCCAGGTTTTTCCCGACGCCGAGTTGAAAATTTTCCTCACCGCCTCGGTGGAGGAGCGGGCCCGTCGGCGCTATCAGGATTTTCTGTCCCAGGGTAAAACCGATATTTCCCTAACGGCGCTGGCGGCGGAGATCCAAGAACGGGACGAACGGGACAGTTCCCGGACGTTATCGCCGTTGAAAAAAGCTAGGGATGCCATTGAAATCAACACCGATGGCCTCAGTATTGAGGCGGTGGTGGAACGGGTCTTAACCCTGGCCAGTTTTCTGGGTTAGCGCCTATACCCAATTCCCGCCTAAACCCTCCCATGCCCGTTTACCGGTCAGGACAGTTAAAAACCGGCGCCGTCTCGATAGGCCCGGATGGAGAAAATTTCCAGACTAAAGAAACCGGGGGAAAAGAGGGGGTTGAGGCGCCCGTCGTATTCAAACTTGCTGTGCATAATCTGCACGGCGCTGAGGCGACTCCGGTCAAAGGCTCCCCGTTCCGGCGCCGACTTGGCCCGAAAGACAGGAATCAAGCGCCGGAAGGGAATCCGCAGGGTTTGGGGATGGTTGTTAAAAGCATCGAAGGAGTAGCTGTAGCCCACGCCGTCCCACTTATCTTCGCTCCGCAGAATCAATTTATAGCGTTTGCCGTCTCCCTGCACCCGCAGTTCAATGCCGTCGTAGTCGGAGAGATCTAGGGGCGGAGCTAGGGTTTTCGTCCGAACCGAGGCGAAGCCGCCGTTATTGTCCGTAGAGACTTGGCCGGAAAAGACGGCCCGCCCCGGCAAGATTTGGAATTGGCTGGCGCTGACGCCCCCCATCACCACATCGTCTACTGCGCCCCAGAGGTCTCCTAACCCCGGCGCTGGGCGAGTGAAGTCCATGAGGGTGACTTCAGCAAGATGGGGGGGAGGCTGGAGTTTACCCTCCCGAAGAGACCAGGATTGTCCCTCGGGTGCGACGGCGTTGAGATCGTCCAGAAAAGTCATGGCGGCGGCGGGGAGATTGGGATTAAAGAGACGATACAGACAACCGAGAAAAGGCAGGACTTCAAAAAAAACTAGGGTGCGAAGCAGGCGCCGGATATCCCAGGGAGAGCGGGAGGAAGAGTCCATAATGGCGGTGAGGGTTGATCGGGAACAATACCCAGATTAAGGCGGTTGGCCGGGGACACTCCGCCCACGGAGGACAAGCTCCGCAGATGAGGAGTCTGGGTTGATTTTAGCGTCTCGCCCCGGCGAGAATTCAGACTCAAAGTTTTCTCAATATCTGTTAAGGTCAAGGAACCACCCCGCCTGTCGTCGAATTTGCCGCTAACCTGTATGTCCAATTCTCCGGCCCGTATCTGTGTCCTTGGAGGCGGATTTGGCGGCCTCTATACCGCTCTACGGTTGAGCCAACTGCCCTGGGAACCCCAAACGGCGCCGCAAATCGTCCTCATCGACCAGCAAGACCGTTTTCTCTTTGCCCCCTTTTTGTACGAATTAGTCACTGGGGAAATGCAGACCTGGGAGGTCGCTCCTCCCTTTAGCGAACTGCTTGCGGCGACTGCCGTTCGTTTTCTTCAGGCCAAAGTGACCGGTCTGGACCCGGTTCAAAAACAGGTTTACCTCCAGGACGTCGGCCCCCTAGAGTACGACCATGTTGTGATCGCCCTGGGGGGGAGTCAACCGGCGCCGCCGATTCCCGGACTCAAAGAACACGCTTTTGGGTTTCGCTCCCTAGGAGACGTCGATCGTCTTAAAGAGCGCCTAAAAGTCTTAGAACAATCCCAAGCGGAAAAGATCCGAGTCGCCATCGTTGGCGGCGGCTATAGCGGGGTAGAATTGGCCTGCAAATTAGCGGACCGGCTGGGGCAACGGGGGCGCCTGCGCTTGATTGAACGGAGCGACACAGTTCTGGCCGCCTCCCCGGAATACAATCGCCTCGCGGCGCTGGCGGCGCTGGAGTCGAAGGGCGTTTGGATTGATTACAATACCGAGCTAATTTCCCTAGAGTCGAAGCAAATGACCCTGGGTTTTCAAGGGCAAGAAGAAACTCTGCCGATGGATCTCCTCCTCTGGACTGCGGGAACCGGAGTTTCGGAATTAATTCGCGCTCTCCCCTTGCCCCATAGCGACTCGGGGCGCCTACCGGTAAACACCTACCTACAAGTCCAGGATCATCCCCAGATTTACGCCCTGGGAGACGCCGCCCTCGGCGAAGACGCCAGCGGGCAACGGGTTCCCTCCACGGCCCAGGTCGCTTTCCAGCAAGCGGACTATTGCGCCTGGAATCTCTGGGCCAGTTTAACCGGGCGTCCCCTTTTGCCCTTCCGCTATCAAGCCCTAGGGGAAATGCTGGCGCTGGGAACCGAGAGCGCCGCCTTAAGCGGCTTCGGGTTGAAACTCTCCGGCCCCTTAGCGGCCATGGCCCGGCGCCTAGTCTATCTCTATCGTTTTCCTACTTGGGAGCATCAGGTGACGGTGGGGATTAATTGGTTGGCTCAGCCCTGGGTAAGGGTTCGGTCGCGGTAGGTTCGGCGCCAAGATTACAGGGGCAATCCCAACTCGCGGCGCCAGTCGGTTAAAGGGCGCTCCCAACCGTCTTCAAACCGAGATCCCATCACAAATTGGCCCTCTAGCCCCATCGCGAATCCCTGAGACAACGCCCTCAGTAGGGAGTCTAGGGGCGCATCCTCCTGAAGCGCCTTGAGAAGCCCGCCAAAGATCAGTAAGACCGCTAAAGGGGAACGATTTTGAGCCAAATTAAAGGCCTGCACTCCCAATTCGCCGTCCCGATCGACCCCAAACCCTGTTAGGACATGGATGATATCGTGGGTCTGACGGAGGCGGTGACGCAGGTAATCCCCATCGGACTCAATGGGCGTCGTATCCGTCAAACTCTCCGGGGATAGCCCCAGCGCCGTTAATTGTTGGGCATAGACCTGACCAAGACTCCCCTGGGGCATGTCGGCCAATTGCTCTAGGCTATAGCCGGGCGGTTGCCAACGCTCCGCCACCAGCGCCGCTAATCCCGGCTGGGCCAACAAGTGGCGCTCCATTTGACTGAGGAGGGGACTCCCTTTAAGACTAGCGAAAAGCCCAAAAACGCTTTGGAGCCGGTCGGGTTCCTTGAGAAATTGGGCTAAGCCAGCCACAACGCGCAGGGATTGCAGACGCTCTTTGAGGTTAATTTTCATAAAATCTAGTCTCTAGATGGATGGGGGTCAATGGAGGGGTTATGGTGAAAAGGTCGTTCCCTCCTTTTTATCACTCCTCTAGAAAAAGAGAATGGTCGCCGTCCCACAACCGGCGTTAGGGCGTCGAGGACTGCTAGAAGACGAAATAAGATTAGCAATCGACAAATGCTTATGTACTTAAAATCCCTCGCCCTCCAATGCTTCCGCAACTACGAGGAACAGAGCCTAGAATTTTCAGCGCCGAAGGTGATTTTGGTGGGGGACAATGGCCAGGGCAAATCCAATCTTCTAGAGGCGGTGGAGTTGTTGGCCACCCTCAAGAGTCACCGTACCCCTAAGGACCGGGATTTAGTGCAGAGAGGTTCCCCAAGCGGTCTGATCCGGGCCCTGGTGTCTTCCCGTTACACGGTGGCGGAGTTGGCGCTGTTGGTGCGGGAGTCCGGGCGCCGAGTTTTGCGGGTCAATCAGCAAACGGTGCCGCGCCGGTTGGATTTCCTCGGCCAGCTCAACGCCGTCCAGTTTTCCTGCTTGGATTTGGACTTGACGCGGGGAGCGCCGGAATTGCGACGGGCTTGGTTGGACGGCCTCTTGGCGCAGTTGGAGCCGGTCTATGACTACATCGCCGATCAGTATTTAAATATTTTGCGGCAACGGAACGCCTTGCTCAAGCACCTGCGTCAAGGGGGACAGATGGAAACCCTCTCCCCAGAGGGAGAAGCGGAACTGGAGGTCTGGGATCAACAACTGGCCACCATGGGAAGTCATATTATCCGGCGCCGGCAGAGGGGATTAGCCCGGCTGGGGCCCTTGGCCCGGGAGTGGCATCAGGCGCTCAGTTCCGGCGCCGAAGTCTTGGATCTCGTTTATGAACCCAATTTAACGGCTCCCCCGGAGGATAAGGTGCGCCTAGAGGCCCAGTTTCGGGAAGCCCTGGCCAGTAAACGAGCCGGGGAATTGCAGTTAGGAACCACCCTCGTCGGCCCCCACCGGGACGACATTAGTCTCTGGATTAACCAAACCCCCGCCAAAGCCTACGCTTCCCAGGGGCAACAGCGCACCCTAGTTTTGGCACTCAAGTTAGCGGAACTGACGCTGATTGAAACCGTTCTGGAGGAGCCGCCCCTACTGTTGTTGGACGATGTTTTGGCGGAGTTGGATCTCAAGCGCCAGGGGCAGTTGCTGGAAGTGTTACAAACTCGGTTCCAGACCTTAATCACCGCCACTCATCTGGGGCGCTTTGGGGAAAAGTGGTTGGACTCGGCCCAAATTTTTCAGGTCAGCGCCGGGCGCCTGTCCCCCCTTTGGCGCTCGGAGTTGGTCTAGGGAGATCTGGTTCCCCTCCCTCGGAGGGGTTCTACGGTGTACACAGATCTTGGCTAAAGACCTAAATTTGGGGTTTGATCCCCCTAAATCCCCCTTTACAAGGGGGACTTTGAGAAGTTTTCCCCCCGTTCCAAGGGGGGTTAGGGGGGATCTCGACACTTGTGTATACACAGTAGCCCCCTAACCCAATTGGTCAAAGTAATCCCGCACCCGGTCCCGGCGCCGGGGATGGCGCAGTTTTTGCAGGGCTTTGGCTTCGATTTGTCGCACCCGCTCCCGAGACAGATTCAACATGCGCCCAATTTCCGAAAGGGAATAGGCGTTGCCGTCCTCCAATCCGTAGCGCAGACCGATGACCTCCCGCTCCCGCTCCGTCAGATCCGCCAAGATAGCGCCGATATCCTTTTTCAGCGCCTCCTGAATTAAATTTTCTTCCGGGGAAGGCTCCGGCGCTTCGAGTAAATCCAATAACTCGGTGTCTTTATCTTGACCAACTTTCAACTCCAAAGAGACGGCCCGGGGAGTTTTGGCCAACACCTCCCGCACCTGGGCCGGGGTCATGGCCAATTCCACCGCCACGTCTTCTAGGGTCGCCGTCCGGCCCTTTTCCTGGGACAGTCGGCGCTGGGCGTGTTTAATGCGGTTTAGTTTTTCCGTAATATGCACCGGCACCCGAATCATACGTCCCTGGGTGGCCAGCGCCCGGGTGATACCCTGACGAATCCACCAGTAAGAGTAGGTGCTGAAACGATAGCCCTTGGTGGGGTCGAATTTTTCTGCCGCCCGCTCCAGCCCCAGGGTTCCCTCCTGGATCAGGTCTAGCAATTCCAACCCCCGTCTCTGATATTTTTTGGCCACCGAGACCACCAAACGCAGATTGGCTTTAATCAAATGGGCCTTAGCCCGAACGCCCTGACGTTGCTGGGTCTCCAACTCCGCCAGCGTTAAGCCCGCCAACTCCGCCCAAACCTGACGTCCCTGTTGCAAACAGGCCTTTAGCTCCGGCGCCGTCAGCCCTGCCTCCCGCGCCCAGCGCTCCCAAGTCGGGCGGCGCCCGGTTTGGATCAAGAGGCTATCGTGGACGGCCAAAACTCGCTCTAGAATTTCCAAGGCCAGATTCCCCTCAGCCACGGCTTGGGCCCGAATCTCTAACAGCATCAGATGTTGCTGAATCTCTTGGGCTAAACTGATCTCTTCGTCCCGTTTGAGAAGAGGAATCCGGCCAATATCTTGTAGGTAAACTCGCACTAAATCGGTGCTGAGGAGGGGGCGTTTCTCTTGGCCCAAGGATAGAGCCGACTCGGAGAGGGGCCAAAAAGACTCCCTGTCTTGCTCCTCTAGGGCTATCTCCTCCTCTTGATCGGGAAGGGGAGCTAAAAAATTATCCGTCATGGTCAACTCCATCTCCCTAGACAAGGGATTACTGAGGGGCGAAGGGATGTCACAACCGCTTGTTGAGATCTAGGGTTCTTTTTCCTTGCCCTTATTGTAGCCTGGCGGTTACAGCCTAGCGCGGGGGAAAACACGGTGAGTTACCGAAGATCCCCTCTAAACGAGTTCAGTAAAAGCACTGAAATTAGCCCGCTGTTTTCCCAATCATACTGACCCGAGACGCTAGGGACGAGACGGTTCAGATCTGGGGGAGGAGATTAGAATGGGTAAGAATTAGAATGTCTTCCCGCCTATGTCCACCGTTTACAACGCCCTAGAGTGCCGTCCCGATAGCTATCAGGGCTGGTATCAACAGGGAAACGCTTTTTGGAAACAGGGTCGCTACTCGGATGCGCTCCTCAGCTACGACCGCGCCATCGACTATTATCCCGAGGATTATTGGGCTTGGTATAAAAGAGCCATAACCCTAGAATTGTTGGGGCGCTATCGGGAGGCCATCGCCAGCTACGACCGGGCGAATGCCATTGACCCGGATAATTATTGGGCGTGGTATGACCAGGGTTGCGTCTATCTTCATGAACTAGGGGACTACTCTCGGGCGAGGCGCTGTTTTGAGCAAGCCTTGGCCATTTTCCCCCGGGACTACTGGGCCCGCTATCGCCTCGGAGAAGCCCACCGCCTCGGGGGCCGTTACCGTCGGGCGCTGGCCGCCTACGCCCAATGCTTAGAGATTCGGCCCCAGGACTTTTGGGCCTGGTACCGCCGGGGAGACTGTCTGCGGCAATGGGGGCGCTACGCCGATGCGCTGGCGAATTATGGACAGGCGCTGAAGATCAAGCCCCAGGACTATTGGTCATGGTACCGTCAGGGAGAAATTTGGCAACGGGTTTACCGCTACCCCCAGGCCATCGCTTGTTATCAAAAGGCGCTGGAGTTGGAGCCGGAGGACGATTACGCCTGGTACGGTGTCGCCCAGTGTCAAGCTCAACTAGGGCGCTATCTAGACGCCTTTCAAAGTTTGGGGAATGCCATTCGGGCCTACCCGGAAACCTATCTCAGTCTGACGGCATCCGACCCGGTTCTGGGGGATCTGCGTCAAGCGCCGGGCTATCAAGCTTGGCTAGCGGGCTTGGGGGAATCCTCTACCTGACTGTGCTATCATCGCTTTCGCTAGCCCGTTACCCTCCTCCATGCCCCACACCATTGTCACCCAGACCTGCGAAGGCGTCGCCGATTGCGTAGACGCCTGTCCGGTCGCCTGCATCCACCCCGGCGCCGATAAAAATACCAAAGGGACGGATTGGTATTGGATTGACTTCGCCACCTGCATTGACTGCGGCATCTGTCTGCAAGTCTGCCCCGTGGACGGAGCCATCCTGCCGGAGGAGCGTCCCGACCTCCAACTGACCCCCTCCTAGCGTCCCATGACTCCTCTACTTGAGGTCAACGCCGTCTTTGCGGGCTACGTCCCGGATCTGCCCATCCTGAAGGGGATTAATTTCGCCATCGGGGCGGGGGAACTGGTGGTGGTGATTGGCCCCAACGGCGCCGGTAAATCCACCCTGGCGAAAACCATTTTTGGCCTCCTCAAACCCCGAGAGGGAGAAATTTTATTTAAAGGGGAAAATATCGCCGGGTTAGATTCGGATCAGATTGTCCGTCGGGGGATGTGCTACGTGCCGCAAGTTTCTAATGTCTTCGCTTCCCTGACGGTGGCAGAAAATCTAGAAATGGGCGCTTTTTTAGCCAAGGGATCGGTGACGGCACTGAAGGACAAAATTTATACCCTCTTCCCCAAACTGGCCCAGCGCCGCCGCCAGAAGGCCGGCACCCTCTCCGGGGGAGAGCGCCAAATGTTGGCCATGGGTCGGGCCCTGATGCTGGATCCCGAATTACTCCTGCTGGACGAACCCTCCGCGGCGCTGTCCCCGATTTTAGTCAAAGACGTCTTTAGTCAAATTAAGGCCATTAACGGTGCCGGCAAGGCCATCATTCTGGTGGAGCAAAACGCTAAACAGGCGCTGGCCCTGGCGGATCGGGGTTATGTATTGGAAAATGGTCAAGATAAACTTGTGGGCACCGGGCCAGAATTGTTGGACAACCCCCTGGTGGGGGAACTCTACCTCGGTGCCGCCTATGTTAAAGAGTGAAGGCGTCTAACCTAGCCCCAATAACCCTGCAATAGCCCTGGCAATGGTTGTCCCCCCAAACCCAACTTCAGTAGGCTCGGTACGGCTATTGGTCTTAAAGGCGCTCCACACTGCCAAAGAAAATTGGCTCCACCCGAATGGCCACAATGGCCGAAGGACGGACGACCATATATTCCCCCTGGATATTTTTAATGGGAACCGTAATAAACTCATGGGAATCAAACTTGGGCACCACGTCGTTGCTGTACCACTTTTGAAAATCCTGGATGTTGAGAAAGCGCACCTCTTCCCGGTGACCGTTGGTTAAGAAGAGGTGGACGGCGTACTCGTCGGCTTTTTTCGGCATTGACTATTTCCCCATCCCCAATTGTTGGGCTTTTTGATAGACTTTACCCTCGGTGAGCAGGGAGGGCGCGATGACCACTTCCACCTGTTGCATTTCCTTCAGGGTTTTAGCACCGAGGGTGCCCATACTGGTTTTCAGAGCCCCCAGGAGGTTGTGGGTGCCGTCGTCCAGCTTAGCGGGCCCCACCAGAATATCCCGGATGGTGCCGGTGGTGCCTACATTAATGCGGGTGCCCCGAGGCAGGACTGGACTGGGCGTGGCCATGCCCCAGTGGAAACCCCGCCCCGGAGCTTCGGCGGCCCGGGCGATGGGGGAGCCGATCATGACGGCGTCGGCGCCGCAGGCGATACATTTACAAATATCGCCGCCGGTAATAATACCCCCGTCGGCGATCACCGGGACATAGCGCCCCGTTTCCGCGAAATAGTCATCCCGAGCCGCGGCGCAATCCGCCACCGCCGTCGCCTGGGGCACGCCCACGCCCAACACGCCCCGGGAGGTGCAGGCGGCGCCGGGGCCGATGCCCACTAAGACCGCGGCGGCGCCAGCTTTCATCAAGTCGAGGGTGACATCGTAGGTGACGCAGTTGCCCAACACCACGGGCATGGGCATTTCTTGGCAGAATTTCCCTAAATCTAGGAAGGGAACAGATTCCGGTGAAAGGTGAGCGGTAGAGACCACCGTGGCTTGAATCAAGAGCAGATCCGCCTGGGCCTCCGCCACGACAGCACCGAACCGGGCGGCGCCGGCCGGAGTTAAACTGACTGCGGCGACACCCCCGCCAGCTTTAATGTCTTCAATCCGTTGCCGAATCAGTTCCGGCTTAATGGGTTCGGCGTAGAGTTCCTGCATCAGCCCCACAAATTCCGTTTTGCCCACGGAGGCGATGCGATCCAAGATGGGGTTGGGGTCGGCGTAGCGGGTTTGGATGCCTTCCAGGTTCATCACCCCCAGCGCCCCCAGTTCCGAGAGCAGGATCGCCATACGAGTGTCCACGACCCCGTCCATGGCGCTGGCCAGAATGGGAATGGAGCGCTCGATGCCGCCAATGCTCCAGCGAGTATCCGCCAGCGCCGGATCAAGAGTTCGTCCCCCCGGCGCGAGGGCGATTTCGTCAATACCGTAGGCGCGACGGGCCGTTTTCCCCCGTCCAATCTGAATGTCCACTCGCTTACTGTCCCCAACTGTTTTGCCCTAGATTATCAAATTTTTCGCCCCCTAGGGCGATCTCAGTCCCCGGCGCTCTAGCGCCTGGTCGATTTGGCGGTAAAGATGAGCTAAATCGAGACTGTTATCGAGAACGACATCCGCCTGGGCGATTTTCGTCGCCAGGGGCCATTGACTGGCGATTCTGGCCTTGGCTTGGCTGGGGGTTAAACCATTCCGTGCTTGCAAGCGCCGGATTTGCAGATCCTCAGAACAGGCGACGACCCAAATTTCCCCGGCCAAATCCGTTAGCCCAGCTTCAAAGAGCAGGGGAATGTCTAAAACCGCCGCCGGCACCGAGCATTGCCCCATGGACTCCAGAAAGCGCCGTTTGACCCAGGGATGGATCTGGCTTTCTAGCCACCGCTTTTCCTCCGGGTCGCGGAAAATAATCTCCCCCAACTGTTTACGGTCGAGGCTCCCCTCCGACGTCTGAATGGCGGCGCCGTAACGAGCCAGGGTTTTCTCAAAGGCCGGCGCTCCCGGCTCCAAAGCTTCCCTGGCGTACTGGTCGGCGTCGAAAACCGGGAACCGGTAGGTTTGGGCGAGGTAACGGGAAACGGTGGATTTGCCGGTGGCGATACCGCCGGTGAGACCGATGAAAAAGGGGGTCGGCGACCCCGGCGCTGGCTTGGGCATAGGGTTTGGCGATGGCGGGTTGCCGTCGGGTCTGCTCCCATCTCACCCTAAGCTAACCCTGGGGGCAGTGGCAACGTTAAGTTTTCATCAACAAGATCAAAATAATTAAAATTTTGAGCAGGCCGGGTAGAGAGAAAAACGTAAGCGCGCCAATCAAGCCTAGGGCAATCCAATAAACCCGATCGCGACGAAAGCAGTCAAAAGTTGCCAGCGAGAAAGCAGTGAGAAAGAAACAGCAAAAGTATAGACTGTAGCCAGAAAAATTGAATAGAGATTCCATCGGTATCTTCTCCATTAGCCTGTAGGGGTAGAGAGAGCCGGATTCCTTCTATAGCGTTTATCAGGAAGGCTCTCTCTGTTTGGGGGATCTAGGGTGAGTTAGGGGTTTTCGGCCCGGACTTGAACCGGACACCCCACAGGAGATGGGTTGAGAAAGCGGGCGAGATCCGGTTTGACATTGACAAAAGAGAACATATTTAGTATGGCGTTAGCGATGATCACATACTGAACGAAGCGTTGTAGGGGAGTCATGGGAAAGCCCTCTATAACTGGACAATCCCATCAAACGATGGGGGGGATGACCCAAGGCAAGCAAAAGTTTTTAGCCCTTATCCACGAGCGGACGAAACAAAAAATCCTTGTAAATTAGGCTTTTCAGCTTTGGGGGAGCGACTTTGGGGGAGGGAATGACTTTGGGGTACCCCAAACTTTTTGGCTAAAATTGGGGAGCCGGGTAGAGGCAGATTGGCTAAAATAAATGCGCTAGAATGGCAATCCGAGACCCCTCTCTCCCGTCCGCGCTGTTGCCTCAATCCGAATCGGAGGACTTTGACGATGTCGAAGAAGAGTTACGGTGAAACCGTTGAAAAGCGGGTCAAACGCTTGTTTGAAGTCTTGCTAGAGCATGTGGCTTACTGTCAATGCGAGGATAATGATTGGGGAGTCAAGCTGGCTCTAGGGGAAGAGAGGAAGCTTCTGCGGGTTGAGACGAACTTGGCGGCTTTAGTCCGCTTGACGGAGCAGAAAGGGGAAAAATTGACTAAAATTCAAGTTAGGGAAGCGATTGACCACTATCTAGCCGATTATCTAGGCATTCTTCGGGATGAGCGT